>JBJEKU010000081.1:0-42318 GCA_051878795.1 Eggerthellaceae bacterium | reverse complement strand
CAGGCGGCTGAAGCGAACGGCGCGGATGCCATCTCGCTCATCAACACCTTGCTGGGCATGGCTGTCGATGCGCGTACCCGCAAGCCCAAGCTCGCACGCGTAGTGGGCGGTTTGTCCGGTCCTGCGGTTAAACCTGTGGCTTTGCGTATGGTTTGGCAGGTGTCCAAGGGAGTGAAGGTCCCCATTCTGGGCATGGGCGGCATCATGACCGGCGAAGACGCCATCGAATTCATGCTTGCAGGCGCCACTGCAGTTTCCGTGGGTACCGCTAACTTCGTCAATCCCCACGCAACCGCCGATGTGATCGACGGAATGCTTGCATACTGCGAACAGTATGGCGTGAAGGACATCAACGAGCTGATTGGAGCATTGGAATGCTAACCGGTTTCCAGCAAATTCCCCCTGCCGAAAGGATCATCGTCGCATTCGACTGCAGCCGCGAGCGTGCGCTCGAGTTGGCCGACCAGCTTGCCGGGGCAGTGACCTGGGTGAAGATCGGCATGACCCTGTACTATGCGGAGGGCCCCTCTATCGTGAAGGAGATGAAGGACCGCGGTTTCAAGGTCTTCCTCGATCTGAAGTTCCATGATATTCCCCATCAGGTGCGTGGTGCGGCTCGTTCGGCTGCTGCAAGCGGCGCGGACATGCTCACCATGCATGCAGTAGGCGGCGTTCCTATGATGACCGCAGGTCGCGAGGGTGCGGCAGAAGCCGGCGGGGATCTGGTGACCTTGGGTATTACCGTGCTGACCAGCATGGATGCGCAAACCTTGGCAGCTACCGGTGTCGTCCGTCCGGTCGAAGAACAGGTTGAAAGCCTTGCGCTGCAGGCACGTGAGGCGGGCCTGACCGGTGTCGTCGCATCGCCTTTGGAAGCATCCATGCTCCGTCGTGCGCTCGGCCCCGATGCCTTTATCGTTACCCCGGGTGTGCGACCCGCAGGTGCCGACATGGGCGATCAGAGCCGCGTGACCACCCCCGCGCAGGCATTCGAGAACGGTGCATCCCATTTGGTCATCGGACGCCCTATCACCGGTGCGGAAGATCCCAGGCAGGCCTTCCTCGATATCGTCTCCGAGCTCTAACGACCGCGCATCCATAAACAGTCCCCCTTTTGTCCACAAATGGGTAAACAATTGGAAACGCCAAAATAGTTGGGCTACACTTATCTTCAGGTAATCGTCAATGACCATTGTTGTCATCTGATGCGCAAGGAGAAAGCTCTATGGCAATTCCCCAGCTGACTCAGGAAGAACGTAAGGCGGCTTTAGAGAAAGCGAAGGAGGCGCGCATCAAGCGTGCTGCCGTTCGTGAAGATCTGAAAAGCGGCAAGATTTCCCTGAATGACGTTTTGGAAATGAAAGACGACCCCATTGTCGGACGAATGAAGGTTTCTACCCTTATCGAAACTCTTCCTGGATTCGGTAAGGCAAAGGTTAAGAAAGTTATGTCCGAGCTGCAAATCGCCGAAAGCCGCCGTTTACGCGGTTTGGGCGAGCGCCAGGAAGCGGCTCTTTTGGAGCGTCTCAAGAAATGACCCGAACAGGAAATCTCTTCGTTATCTCAGGTCCTTCGGGAGCAGGTAAGGGTACCTTGGTAAAGGCCCTTATCGAGCGGGTGCCGGATACCTGGCTTTCCGTTTCCGCTACAACGCGCGAACCGCGTGAGGGGGAAGTGGATGGCAAGCATTATCATTTTCTCAGTAACGATCGATTCGACGAGCTGGTACAGCAGGATGGCTTTTTGGAGTGGGCCCAGGTTCATTCCAACAAGTACGGCACCCCGCGTGCGCAAGTCGAGCAGGCCATCGCGGAAGGCAAGCAGGTTATCCTCGAAATCGACGTTCAGGGAGCTTTCCAGATCAAAGAGAAGATTCCTCAGTCGATTCTCGTGTTCATCGAGCCCCCCAGCCTGGAAATCCTAGAAGAGCGTCTTCGGGGCAGAGGAACCGAAACCGAAGATGTTATTGCTGCGAGGATGAACGTCGCGACTCTAGAGCTTTTGGAAAAAATAAAGTATGATATCGCGATTGTGAACGATGATCTTGACGTGGCTACCAAGGAATTGGTCGACTTCGTCGAGGAGCAAGCAAATAGACCTAAGGATTGTTAAATGAGCCTGATTGAACCTAAGATCGACGTCCTTCTGGACCAGGTAGATAACGACCGATTCCTCCTGTGCGCCCTGGCATCCAACCGCGCGCATGACATCAAGGAAATGCTCCGCGCTCAGCGCGACCGCGCTATCCAGAGCCAGATGGCAATCGATGTTGCCCGTGCAGCAAGCAAGAAGCCCCTTTCCATTGCATTCGATGAAATCGCCAGCGAAGATATTTCCTTCGACCCGGCTACCATCAACGCAAAAGCACATTAATCTGAAATCCTGCATCACATGCAATGCCCGCGTTCGCAGTCAGGCTGCAGCGGGCATTTTCTTTGAATGGGAGTTATCGCGATGTCTCAGTTCCAGAGGGTATGCCTGGTCCATTATCATGAAATTGGCCTGAAGGGGCACAATAGGAAGGTTTTCGAAATGCGCCTCCTGCGCAATATCGAAGCCATGCTCGAGGGATTCCCCGTTGCCACCGTAATGCGTATTTCCGGGCGTTTGTGCGTATTTATCAAAGAAAAAACCGATTTCGAGCTTGCAAGCAAGATCGAGCATACCCTTGCCAAACTGCCCGGCATTGCACGTGTATCGTGCGGCTATAAGTGCGACCGTGATATCGAGCAGATCAAGCAGGCTGCCGTCGCTGCCATGAACGATGTCCCTCAGTTCGTCACCTTCAAGGTCGCTGCACGTCGCAGCCATACCGATTTCCCCATTTCCTCGATGGATATGAACCAGATCGTCGGCGCCCATCTTTGCCAGGCTTTCCCTGAGAAGATCGTGAAGATGCACGATCCGGACGTGATGGTGCGTGTGGAGGTGATCCAGGGCAATGCGTATGTCTATGCCGCATCCATCCGCGGCATCGGTGGTTTACCCGTGGGTTCCAGCGGTAGGGTAGTGACCCTGCTTTCCAGTGGGATCGACTCACCTGTGGCTACTTGGCGTATCGCTCGAAGAGGTGCCGAATGCATTGGCGTGCACTTCAGCGGCCGTCCCCAAACGGCATCGACAAGCGAGTACTTGGTCGACGATATCGCCAAGGTATTGGAAAAGACGGGGTGCATTGCACGTGTGTACATGGTTCCCTTGGGCGATTATCAGCGCGAGATCTCGCTTGAGGCACCTCCCTCGCTGCGCGTTATCCTGTATCGCAGGCTTATGTTCAAGGTTGCCCAGGAAATCGCCCGCAGGGAAGGGGCAAAGGCCATCGTGACCGGTGAAAGCCTGGGTCAGGTTGCATCTCAGACCATCGACAACATCAATGCCACCAATGCCGCAGTTGACATGCCGGTGTTCCGTCCCTTGATTGGCACCGACAAGCAGGAAATCATCGCGGAAGCGCAACAGCTGGGTTCTTTCGAGATCTCCAGTCAAGATGCGCCTGATTGCTGCACCCTGTTCATGCCTCGCAATCCCGAAACCCATGCCAACTTGGAAAAGGTTCTGGAAGCCGAAGCGATGTTCCCCATCGATCAATGGGTCCAAGAACTGGCGGATGCGGCCGAACCTCATGATTATCGCTGCCCTTCGTATAAACCCAAGAAGAAGCGTCCTTGCAAAGAGGCGTAAGCATATCGCGCGTTCTCGCTGGAAATGAATAGGCTTTCTGCAGGCTTACCGCATCAAAATGGTAAGCCTGTTTCGTTAGCATCCCTTTCAAAGAGAAGGGGGTTTTCATGCCGTTCATTCAAGTTCCGGAAAAGCTGAAAGAGAAGGCTCGATTGGATAAGTTGAGCCTACCTCTTCTTGTGGGTCTTGCTGCGCTTGTGTTGGTGGTGCTTGTCTTCACTGCGGGAAGTGCCCTATCGGCTTTGGGAGATGATTCGTTCCAAATAACGAAAGGCGGAAGCGAAACCTTGGAAGGAGACCAGCAGGGTGAAGGGTCATCCGCATCAGACGAATCGAAGGATGAAGGGGCGAACGGTGTATCAAGGAACAAGGCGGATGATCCTTCAACTGGGGAGGACCAATCAAAAAGCGGGCAGGGTGAAAACGCGAAGCTGGTCGTATATGTGTGCGGGCAAGTTACGCAGCCGGGAGTGTACGAATTTGCACCGGGAAGCCGTATTGGGGATGCGATCGAGCGCGCGGGGGGATTCGGGCCGGAAGCCGCGACCGATGCGTTGAACCTTGCGCAATCCCTGCAGGATGAACAGCAGGTATACGTACCGGCAAAGGATGAGTTGCCGGCAAGCGGGGGAACAGTCCAGAGTGGTCCTGAAATCCCTGCCAACGATTCGGGTGCAGGGCAATCCAGTGCCTTGGTGAATATCAATACCGCTAGTGCCGCCGAATTGGTGTCGCTTCCTGGAGTCGGAGATGCTACCGCCGCAAAGATCGTTGCCAGTCGGGAGAGCGAAGGTCCATTTCAAACCATCGAGGACCTGAAACGCGTTTCGGGAATCGGGGACAAGAAGTTCGACTCCCTGAAGGATCTGATATGCGTGTAATTGATGCATTTGCAGGCATCTTTACGGATGATTCGGAACGGGTGATTGCCGGCTCCTATGGCAACCTATCCGAAGCATTATCGGTAGGCGCTTCAAAAGAGTGCGCCATGGAACGGATAAACGGCTTTCTCGAACGTTTCAATCTTCCAGCTTGGGCTCCTGTGCTTATCTTCGCCATTGCGTTTTGGATTTCCGGTGCTGCTTGCCTGCAATGTGCCCAGAATATCGAAGCCCGGCGATGTTTGGTTCTAGGGGTCATCGCGATAGCGGGATGTTTGCTATTAGGGATCGTGGTGCTGCACGGAAAGGGGAAGTTGGTTTCACTGATTGCCGCTGGCGCATTATTGGGTGCAGGGGTTTCATTCTTCGGTGCATATGGGTTTCACTGCGACGAGCAAGCGGCGCTTGCGCAGGATCCAGGTATATGGCGGGTTCGGGTTGTCGAAGATAGCAGGGAAGGCGATTATGGATCGTCATGCATCGGCACTGTGGAGTTGGCCCAGGGAAGGAACGTGAAAGTACGTTTGAACTTGCCGAAAGATACCAAGGTGTATTGCTGGCAATATGTAACGGGCGCGGGAGAGCTGAAAGAGCCGTCTGAGCAGTCGTTTCCCAGCTATTGGAAGAAAGCCTGCGTTGCATCGCTTTCTTTGGACAATCCAGCGGTTTCGGATCCAGGGGGTTTTCTGGGGCTCGTGTGCCTTCTGCGGGATCGCAGCCTGGGTGCTTTAGAGCGCGCATACCCTTCAGGGGGCAGATGGGAAGATGCGTCCACCTTGGTGAAAGCCGTGCTCTTCGGGGATAGGACCGAGCTCTTTGCGAGTGATTTGTATGGCGTGATGAAAACCGTTGGACTGGCCCATATCGTTGCTGTTTCAGGTGCTCATTTGGTAATGGTTACCGGTTTTGCGGTTATGATCCTGCTGGCTTTAGGTGTGCCCCGGAAAATCTGCATCCCATTGCAGCTTGCCATCGTTGTAAGCTATGCGTGCCTGACCGCCCTTCCCGTTTCCGTTTTGCGGGCGGCAGTAATGTCCTTTTGTGCTCTAGCTTCCTTCTATGCCAAACGCGCTTCCGCTTCGGTCAATGCGCTTGCGATTTGCGTGGTCGGTATTATCTCGTTCAATCCCTTTCTTGCCCTGTCCATATCCCTTGTGCTTTCGGCTTGTGCATCCTTGGGAATCATGCTCCTTTCCCAAGGGGTGTCGTGCTTTCTCGCCTCTGTCACCTCGGGACATGGGAAGCTTGTCACGGATTCGCTCTCTGTGTGCGTTTCAGCGAATGCCTTCACCTTGCCCTTCTCGATATCGGTATTCGGGCAGATTCCGCTTATCGCTCCGGTTTCCAACCTGCTCGCGGCTCCTGTGTTTCCCTTCCTTGTCTGCTATGGCCTTGGGTCGGTGTTCTTATCCCTCCTGCTTCCTGCCGCTTCGAAGCTTCTGTTGTTTCCCTTGATGTTGGCTGCGTCTGCCTTTTGCGCTTTGGCGCGATTGCTTGCCGGGATTCCCTTTGCCTGCGTGGCGGCCGATGGGGAAGTGCTTTCCCTGTTTGCTTCCGTGCTCATTCTTATTACGGGTTTTCGTTTTGCAAGGGAAGCACTTTCGGACAAATGGCTTGCGTTGTGCGCCGTGTTTTTGCTTCTCGTTCTGGGTACGGCTTTCTTCGTGAAGCCGTACCTGAAAGGCGACGAGGTAATCATGTGCGACGTGGGACAAGGTGATGCGATCGTGCTTCGCAGCGGAGGCCATGCAGTGCTGGTGGATACGGGCACTAACGACAGCGCGCTGCTCAAAGCACTTGCACGCCATGGGGTGCGCAAACTCGATGCGGTGTTGATAAGTCACCCTGACGACGATCATTGCGGCTCGCTGGAAGCTCTGTTTGCAGCGGTGCCGGTTGGGAGGGTTTGCGTTCCCGAAGGGGTGCTCGAATCGGACAAGGAAAGCTGCCGTAAGCTTGCAGAAAGCGTGGAAAGTTATGAGTGCTGTGGGCTTCTTTCCGGGGATTCGCTCTCTGTCGGTGCTTTTCAGGTCGATATCCTTTCTCCCAAGCAGGCGACGGAAGAAGGCGGGAACGAAGACAGCCTCGTTTTGCTTGCAGGTGCGGATGTCGACGGCAATGGGGAAGTTGACTGGACCTTCCTGCTCACAGGGGATGCTGAAGCGAAGGTGATCGAACCCCTGCTCGATGACCGCCTGGAAGGAGTCGATGTATTGAAGGTGCCCCATCATGGTTCTGCCGCCTCGGTGAGCGCCGAGATGCTCCAGGTGCTTCGACCGAGTCTAGCTCTTGTGAGTGTTGGCGAGAAGAACAGGTACGGCCACCCTACGAACGAAGCCTTATCGCTGCTCGAATCAGCTGGTGCCCATATCGTGCGAACAGATGAAATGGGGGATGTTGTATGCAAATTGAAGCAGGATCGCATTCAGGTGGAATGCCTGAAGTAGAATGTCGAACATGGCTAAGAATCAATCACAACCCCTCCTCCCAGCATATCTGGTCACTGGTGCCGACGAACTCAAGCGTGAAACCACGGTCCGGCGCTTGCATCAGCGTATTTCCCAACTGGGGGATCTGTCGTTCAACTACGACCATTTCACTCATGAAAACGCTACGGGAACGGCGATCGTCACCGCGTGTAACACGCTCCCATTTGCGAGCGAGGCCCGTTTGGTGCAGGTTGATGATGCGGATAAGCTGAAAAAAGCGGATTCCGAAGCGATTATCGAATATCTTTCGGCACCCAGCGAAACAACCGTGCTCTGTTTGGTTGCGGAAGGCTTGGCGAAGAATACACGACTGTACAAGGCGGTTGCGAAAGTCGGTCCGAAGGCGGTAATCGATTGTGCTCCTGTACGACGCAAGGATCTTCCCGCACTCGTGCGTAATATGGCTTTGAGCCACGGCATAGCCATGACCGATTCTGCTGCGAATGCGCTTGTTGACCTTATCGGCGAAGACACGGTTTCCATCGATACCGAGCTGCAGAAGCTGGCCCTCGCTCATCGAGGTTCCGATCCCGTGAATGATAATGAAGTGAATGCCCTGGTCAGCCGTACTGCAGAAGTGAAACCTTGGGAATTCGTCGACGCCTTCAGCTCTCGGAATATCCAGAAGTGCATGCTGCTGAAATCGAAGATGCCGGGTGCCAAACCGCTTTCATTGCTTGCCATGTGCGTGAATCGGATCAGGGAGCTTATCGCCGCAAAGACCTTTGCGCAGCGAGGTAGGCCTGGCGCTTTGGCAAAGCACCTGGGTCTTCCCGATTGGCGCGTCAAGAACCATGCGTTATGGGCGCGTTCCTTTACCCAGGAAGAGCTGGTGTACGCTTTGGTCCGGGCCCGCGATGCCGAACTTGCGATAAAAACCGGGGCAGATGCCGATGCGGTATTCCAGGAATGGTATATGTCTGTTATAACGGGGCGCGAGTGCCCGAAATAGCGAAATGCAAGGATGGGAAGCACATGGAATCTTTTTTGGAAAATGATGTCCGCCAGTTGGTCGAAGAGTGCGTCGCGCAGCTCGACCGGCCGGATTTGTTCCGCAAACCCCTCGTCCGTTTCGCCCAAGCATCGGATCCTCGCTTCAACGATCTGAAAGAGCTCATCGGTCCCTGGCATGCTACACCCTGCGAGCTTATGCCCGAAGCGAAGAGCGTCATCAGTTATTTCGTACCGTATACGCGGGAGGTGGCCCTGGGTCCGAAGCATGCCTCGAAGTACGATATCGATTGGGCAGAAGCATATCAGGAAATCAATGCGGGTTTCGACTGCGTGAACAACGCGCTGAAAGCCTTCCTGGAATCTCGAGGCCATAAGGTAGTGACTATCCCTTCGACCCACACCTATGATCCGAAAGACCTCAAGGCCAGTTGGTCGCATCGCAGTATTGCCGTGATCGCAGGTTTGGCCTGCTTGGGATCGAATCGGCTTGCTATCACCGAAAAGGGAAGTGCCGGCCGTTTCTGCAGCGTCATCACATCTGCCGAGCTCTGCTCTTCCGAGCCTCCGATCGAGCAGAAGTGCCTCTATATCTCTAAGGGAAGCTGCGGACTTTGTTTCGACGCTTGCCCTATCGGCGCATTGAAACCCGAAAGCTTCGACAAATTTGCCTGCCAGGATAGATTGAACGAAAACCAGGACGAAATCCGCCGGCAATCATCGCTCGAAGATGCTGATGTATGCGGTAAATGCATCAGTGTCTGCCCCTTCTGCTATATCGAATAAGGAATGGGCTTACTGCCTCGCTTCCTATTGAACCGAGGGGCAAACACAGAAAAGGGACCGAATCCGGTCCCTTTTCGCATGTATATGAGGAATAAGTATCCCGAATGGAACTATTCGGCGTCCTCTGCAGCCTCTTCTGCTTCAGCGGCAGCGGCAGCAGCTGCTTCAGCAGCCTTGCGCTCCGCAGCGGCCTTTTCCAGCTTCAGGGTTTCTTCGCGCCTTACAGCTTTAGCTTCGCTTGCTTCCTTCATGGCAGCTACGCGAGCAGCCTTAGCAGCAGCCTTCTTGTTACCGGTAGCAGCCTGGACCCTCTTTTCGGGAGCCTTGTAAGCAGCGCGATCTTCGTCGGTGATTACGGCGTTAGCCATCTTCATGATGCCGCTCTTACGGTTGGCAGCCTGGTTCTTGTGGATGACACCCTTGGTAACAGCGCGGTCGAGCAGCTTGCAAGCGTAGTTTGCCTTTTCCAGTGCCAGCAGGCCGTTGCCTGCTTCTACTGCTTCGCGGGCTGCGCGGGTAGCGGTCTTCAGTTCAGAGCGGATCGCACGATTGCGCATACGTGCCTTTTCGTTGGTGATGATGCGCTTCTTCTGGCTTTTGATGTTCGCCACGTTCTTATCCTCCGTTATTGACAATTTGTGTTTCAGACGAAAACTGCCTGAGCATAGCACAACATAGAGTGCTTATGCACCGCTGTCACGACTAAAACATACTTCAAAACAACTTTCACAGGGATTCCGAACTGGACGCAAATCGGATAAGGCCCTGTTGCAACGCTAGAGCATACGCTATCGGATGGGATTAATCAAGGATTATGGGCTTCACGAGGGGGAAAGCCGGCATTCAACGCGCGAAAGGCGCTATTCTCGGTCCTGATTCCCCAGCTATCGAGAAACAACGGAGATACCGTCAAGCTCCTTTCAGCTTTTCGAGAAGACCGCCTTGATGCGGTATCATGATTGACTGCTGCGAAATGGAATGAGGCGAGGTGGAAATGTTCGAATTGCTCAGGGGCAAGAAGGCAGGGCTTTTGGCCCTGGCCGCGTGCATCTGCATGTTTTCCGTGCTGGTCATGCCCGCGTGTTCTTCTTCCGCACAGCATCGAATCATGACCACGGTCTGTCAGGAATGCGAAGACGAAGGCGTCGAAACGTACGAGGTGGAAAAACCTGTAGGTTCCGTCAAGAGCGGGGGGACCGTCATCATCCAGGCGGACGAGCCCGTGTACCTATGCAATCCTGTTTTCACCTCGAAGAATGGATCCTCGTACATCCCGTACGCCGTATCGCGTTACAACATGAACGACGGCCAGGTCAAAGTCACCCTCGATCCCGGCGTGTACGCATTCTGCCTCGATCGCGGCGATTCATCGATTGGTAAGTTGGTTATCGTGTCCGAAGATTATTCGGACGTTCCGGAAATAAAGTTGAAGTAGAGCACATGAGCACTGACCCCAAATACATCCGCAATTTCAGCATCATCGCCCATATCGACCACGGCAAGTCCACCTTGTCGGACCGTGTTCTGGAAATGACAGGCACCGTGGCCGAACGTGACATGCAGGACCAGCTTCTGGACTCCATGGACATCGAGCGCGAACGTGGCATCACCATCAAAAGCCAGGCGGTGCGCGTCGACTACACCAGCGACGAGGGTGAAACCTATCATTTCAATCTCATCGACACTCCGGGCCACGTGGACTTCACCTATGAGGTATCCCGCAGCCTTGCCGCGTGCGAGGGTGCCGTACTCGTAGTGGATGCCACCCAGGGTGTCGAAGCGCAGACTGTGGCAAATGCCATGTTGGCTATGAATGCCGACCTGGAGATCGTGCCCCTTATCAACAAGATCGATCTTCCTTCCGCTGATCCCGAGCGCGTGAAGACCGAGATCGAGGATTCCCTTGCCATTCCCGCAGACGATGCGGTTCTGGCAAGCGGTAAGACCGGCGTGGGCGTGCATGACTTGCTCGAAGCCGTGGTGTACAACATCCCCGCTCCTGAAGGCGATCCCGATGCGCCCCTGCGCGCGCTCATCTTCGACTCTTACTTCGACGCATACCGCGGCGTCGTCGCTTTGGTTCGCGTTGTCGACGGCGTCCTGAAGAAGGGGAGCCGCATCAAACTGATGGCAACGGGCGTCGAAACGCTCGTCGAGGAGGTAGGCGTACGCCGTCCCGCCGAAACCCCCACCGGCGAACTTGGCGTGGGCGAAGTCGGTTATCTGGTCACCGGTTTGAAGGACCCCTCCTTGGTGAAGACCGGCGATACGGTCACGCTGGCAAAAGGGGGCGTCGAAGAACCTCTGCCCGGATATCGTGACGTCAAGCCCATGGTCTACACGGGTCTGTTCCCCATCGATTCCGACCAGTATTCCGACTTGCGCGACGCGCTGGAGAAGATGACCCTCAACGATCCGGCCCTGGTGTACGAGCCCGAAACCAGCCATGCTCTGGGATTCGGCTTCCGCGTCGGTTTCTTGGGCCTGCTCCATATGGAAGTGGTGAAGGAGCGTCTCGAGCGCGAATTCGATTTGAACCTGCTTGCCACGGCACCGAGCGTCGAATACCGCGTACATAAGTCCGACGGCAGCGTGATCAGCCTGCATTCCCCGCAGGACATGCCCGATCCCGGCACCATCGATTTCGTGGAAGAACCGTACCTGAAGGTGAAAATCATGGTTCCGCCCGATTACGTGGGACCCGTCATGGATCTGACGGTTGCACGTCGCGGCAGCTTCGTCACCATGAACTACCTTTCTTCCACCACGGTCGAAATGGTATGGGATATGCCGCTATCCGAGATGATCATGGACTACTTCGACAAACTGAAAAGCTCCACGAAGGGCTATGCTTCGCTCGACTACGAAATGAACGGCTACAAGCCCAGCAATCTGGTCAAGCTGGACATCCTTCTTTCGGGTAACCCCATCGATGCCCTTTCCTTCATCGTCCATCGCGACAAGGCGTACGAACGCGGTCGTGTGCTCTGCGAGAAGCTGAAGGAGATCATCCCGCGTCAGATGTTCGAGGTACCCATCCAGGCTGCCGTGGGCGGGCGCGTGCTGTCGCGCCAGACGGTCAAGGCGAAGCGCAAGGACGTCCTGGCGAAGTGCTACGGCGGCGACATCAGCCGTAAGCGCAAGCTGCTGGAAAAGCAGAAAGCCGGCAAGAAGCGCATGAAGAGCATCGGCAGTGTGGAAGTGCCCCAGGAGGCATTCATGGCGATCCTGAAGGTGGATGATTAATGGCTCGCAAGGACAGGGAATACAACTGGCTGGACGATCCCTTCAACGACAAGAAGGACAAGTTGGACAACGGTGGTCCCAGCAAAGGCCTGCTGGGCGGCGGTTGCCTAATTGCGGTGATCCTGATGATCGCGCTCGCGGTTGTGTGCCTGAAGGGCCTGGCCGATGTGGTTTCGACTATATAGGCGGTGCGCGTGTTCGACTATCGTGAATTCGTTCGGGGCAAGGGGATCATCCTTGCCCCTCTTGCAGGCGTGAGCGATGTTGCCTTCCGCCAGATGTGCATAGAGCACGGTGCCCAGCTGACCTTCACCGAAATGGTCAGCGCCAAGGGCTTGAGCTATGCGAATGAGAAGACGGTCCACCTGATCGATATGGCACCCAATGAGGCGTATGTCGGGGTCCAGCTTTTCGGGCACGAACCGGATACCATGGCGTCCCAGGCTGCCTGGATCGAGGATCATCTGGGCGACCGCCTTGCGGTGATCGACGTGAATATGGGCTGTCCGGCGCGCAAGATCGTGAGCAAGGGCGACGGATGCGCCTTGATGAAGGACCTGCCCCTTGCAGAAAGCATCGTACGCTCCATCGTCTCCGCCGTAAGCGCACCTGTGACGGTGAAGATGCGCAGGGCGTACGACAAGGGCCCCGATACCGCTCCCGAGCTTGCGAAGCGTGCAGAGGCTGCAGGCGCTGCTGCCGTTACCGTGCATGGGCGCTATGCGACCCAGATGTACCGCGGGGATTCCTGTTGGGATGTTATCGCCAAGGTGAAGCAAGCAGTGTCAATCCCCGTTGTCGGCAATGGCGATATCCGATGCGGAACCGATGCGCTTGCCATGGTGGAGCGGACGGGCTGCGATTCGGTCATGCTCGCGCGCGGAGCCCAGGGCAATCCGTGGATCTTCCAGGATGTGGCCTGGGCATTCCAGGAAGCGGGGCTGGCAAGCTTCTGCCCGCCTGCTATGCCTTTCCAGTTGCCCAATGCCTACGACCGTATCGATGCGGCGCGTCGTCAGACCATGCTGCTGCATGAGCGCGACCCGAAAAGCGTGGTCAGGATGCGCAAGCATGCAAGCTGGTATATCAAGGGCCTGCCCGGTGCTTCTGCCGCGCGTGCCGCACTCAACGCCTGCACCTGGGCGGATGAATTCTTCCAGGTCTACCGCAATCTGGAAGAAGCGGTAGCGCATTTCGAGGCTGAAAACGGGCCCTTGGACCCTGTCGTCCCGCATTCGACGAGGGAAGGATAACCGTTATGGCGCGAGAACCCTACGGAGCCCTGTACCTGCACATACCCTTCTGCAAGAAGCGTTGCAGGTATTGCGACTTCACCACCAATGCTGTAGATGCGCACGACCCCATCATCCGCACGTACGTGGAGAACATGCTTCTGGAGATTCGCCGTGCGGGCAAGGAGGGGAGGCTTTCCAGCTGCAAGACCGTCTACCTTGGCGGCGGCACCCCCAGCTACCTTGGCCAAAAGTACCTGACAGAAATCCTGTACATGCTGGGGCTTTCCATGAATCTGCTTCCCGAAATGGAAGTATCCATGGAAGCGAACCCCGATAGCCTGACCGAACCGATGGTGCGCGACCTGTGGGCACTCGGTGTGAACAGGCTTTCCATTGGCGTACAGAGCTTCGACGATACGGTGCTGCAGACCCTTGGGCGCGTGCATGACGCGCAGGCGGCAAAAGACGCCATCAAGGCGGCGCAAACGCGTTTCGAGAACGTGAGCGTCGATCTGATGTGCGGGATTCCCGGCCAGACCTTGGAAGGTTTCCTTTCCGATGTCTCTGCTGCCATCGATTCAGGGGCGAAGCATATAAGCGTCTATCCCCTCACAGTCGAGCGCGGCACGGAAATGGCGCATCTTATAAAGCGGGGGAAGCTTGCGCAGGTTGACGAGGATCTGCAGGCCGACATGATGCAAGCGGCTGCTGGTCTGCTTCGCTCGCGCGGGCTCGAGCGCTACGAGGTTGCCAGCTATGCGTATCCGGGATTCGAATGCAGGCATAACATCGCCTACTGGACCGGTATTCCGTATCTGGGTATCGGGCATTCGGCCGTGAGCATGGCTCAGGATGGCCAACGTCGTTTGCGCATGCAGGATGGGACCGTGCTCGAGGAGTTGGATCGCGCCCAAATGGCCGCCGAAGACCTCATGCTGGGAATGCGTATGAGCAGGGGAGTAGCCTGCGATGCAGTCGAGAGAATCCACGACGTGCTCCCCGAAGCCCCTGCGGCTTTCGAGGGCCTGATTGCCCGGGGCCTCGTCGAGCGCAGGGATGATCGATTTATGCCAACTGAAACGGGTTGGCTCTACGGAAACGAGCTTTACGGCGAATTGCTCAACCTGGCCCCATGATTTTTCTAGGCCTGATGCCTGCCGTTCTGCAACCCTGGATCCGCCTTCTTCTGCATGCATGGCAGGAGCTTGCTTTCTTTCCGTTTTTCGAGAATCGCAACGGATGCGTTCACCAACATGACATGTTGGTATCGTTGGGCCATTCGTTTGGCACTTGCACCCCTACACTGCTAAAATCGCCTGATGGAAAGGCGGGTACGTCTCCTTTGGCGTGCTCGCATCCGTAATCATGGTCGCATCAGTTGGGACATGGTCGCATCAGTTGGGAAGGAGTGCAGATGCTATCGGATAGGCGCCAGCGGGTGCTTGCCGCTCTGATCGAGGAATACGTTTCCCGTGCGCTCCCCGTTGGTTCGCGCACCTTGGTGGAAAACTACGGCTTGGGAGTCAGCTCCGCTACCGTGCGTAACGAGCTTTCGGTGCTGGAGGAAGAGGGCTACATCACGCAGCCGCATACTTCGGCCGGACGCGTTCCCACTGACTTCGGATACAGGACCTTCGTCGACGGGTTACTGGAAAAAGACCTGGATGCCGACGATCCTGCAGATGCGACCCAGGCTGCCATCGAGGAAATGAAGAAAAGCGCTACCGAGCTCGATTCCCTTATCGAGCAGACGGCGGCAGCGCTTTCCCGTTTCACCGATTCGCTTTCCATCGTCCTGCCCCCCTCCACGCTTTCTTTGCGCCTTCATCAGGTGTCCTTCGTGCCCTTGACCCCGCACAGGGCGCTTATCGTGGTGGTTACGGAAAATGGACAGGTACTGAACCGTTCCGTCGAATTCGGCGACCCGGTTTCTGCAGGGGATCTGGCGACGGTCCAAGAACTCTTCAACGGGGTCCTTGCCGGCAAGAGCTTTTCCGAAGTGCGCGATTCCCTCGATGCGAATGTGGTCGAGGCCTTCAGCGGCCCCTTGGCCCGATTGATGCTCAACGAGCTGTTCGCGTGCCTGAATGCGGGCGAGTCCTCCCATGCCCGCAGGTTGGGCCTGACGGCCTTGATGCAGCAGCCCGAATTCACCAACTCATCCTCGCTCCTCCCGGTGCTGCAGGTTTTGGAGGACGAAACGGTTCTGCTCCAGCTTCTCCACGAATCGGCGGCAGCACCTGGAACCGTGGTACGTATTGGAAGCGAGAACAACAGCGAACAACTCATGGGCGTTTCCCTGGTTGCCCGCCAGTACGGCTGCGGCAAGGGGGAGGGCATCGTGGCCGTGATCGGCCCCACCCGAATGAACTACGCCCGCGCCATCCGTGCGGTTCGTGCGGCCCAGCGGGCTTTGGAAGATGAATAAGAAAGGCGTGCGTGAACGTTAATGGCTAATGATCTTTATGAGGTTCTGGGCGTCGACAAGAACGCAACCGATGAGGAAATCAAGAAGGCTTTCCGTCGCAAGGCGCGCAAGCTCCATCCCGATGTGAACAAGGCGGAAGACGCCGAAGACCAGTTCAAAGAACTCAACGAGGCCTATGACGTGCTGAGCGACCCTAACAAGCGTGCACAGTACGACCGATTCGGAACTATCCCGGGTGCTGCAGGCGCCGGGTCCCCGTATGTCGATTTCAGCGACATATTCGGCGGCGGCTTCGGCATGGGCGACCTGTTTTCCAGCTTCTTCGGGGGCGGGGCAGGTGCCAGCGGAGCACAGGTGCGCCGCGAGGGTCGCGACATGGGAGTGGGGCTGCGCCTCACGCTGGAAGAAGTCGCAGCAGGTGCCAAGAAGGAAATCGTCTACGACAGGCTGGCTCCCTGCCCTGAGTGCGACGGTAGCGGCAAGGGGCCCGATGGCAAGGAAGTGGTTTGCCCAGAATGCCACGGCCAGGGACGCGTTGTGACCGTCCAGCGTACCTTCCTCGGTGACATGCAGACGGCAACCACCTGCCCCCGATGCAACGGTGTGGGCAGCATCATCGAGAATCCCTGCCCCGAATGCGAAGGACAGGGCCGCGTACCCGATCGTCAGCGCACCACCATCGAAATTCCCGCAGGCATCCGCGACGGGCAGCAGCTGCGTATGTCCGGCTTCGGAGAAGCGGGTATGCAGGGTGCTAAGAGCGGCGACCTCATCGTCACCTGCCGCATCCAGCCGCATGACTTCTTTACGCGCGATGGGGACAACCTGCATACCAGGGTCAACATCTCCATCGTCCAGGCATGCCTGGGTGCCGAAATCGAGGTTGAGGGAATCATGGAAGACGAAGTGGTCAAGGTCCAGATTCCCGAAGGCTGCCAGAACGACCAAGTTGTCCGAACCCGCGGATACGGCATGCCCCGATTCCGCAGCGATTCGCGCGGGGATCTGTTCACCCACGTCACCGTCACCGTTCCCAAGAAGCTTTCCAAGCGCGAGCGCGAGCTGCTTACCGAATTGGCGAAGGAAATGGGCGAGCAGGTCAATGACGAGCGTTCCACCTTCCAGAAGATCCGCGACGCATTCAACTAAGGATGCCCATGAGCCTTCCCCGTTTTTTCCTCGACGAGCAGGTGATTGCAGAAGAGGTTGACAGCGAATTCGAACTGCGCCTCGCTCGGGATGACATGAAGCACTTCAAGGTGCTCAGGCTCCAGCCGGGCGAGCATATCGCCGTCATCGATGCTGCAAGCGATTATTTCGAATGCCAGATCACCTCGGTTGGTTCCGAAGTGAAGGTGCGTATCGCCCAGCATGAGGCAAGCTCCGGTAAGCGCCCGCACGTGATGCTGGTCCAGGGCCTGTGCAAGGGCGACAAGATGGACGACGTTATCCGCCATGCTACCGAGCTCGGCGTGGGATCGTTTTTACCTCTTATATGCGAACGGAGCGTCGTCAAGCTCGATGCGAAGAAGACCGCTTCGCGCATGCAGCGCTGGCGTAGTATCGCAAAAAGCGCTGCCATGCAGTCGGGGCAACCGGCCATCCCGCAGGTCTGGGAGCCCATGAAGGCTTCCCAGGCTACCCAGGTTCTGGCGGAATGCGGTGCGGTTCTGGTGTGCTGGGAAGAAGAGCGCATGCTCAATCTGCATGACGCCTTGGCCCAGGCTCTGGAAGACTCGGGTATCGATCCGCAGGATGCGCGTATCGCCGTGGTGATCGGCCCCGAAGGCGGTCTTTCCGAAGACGAGGTCGAAAGCCTGCGTGGCTCGAACGCCCATTCCTATGCCATCACCTTGGGAAAGAGCATTCTCCGCACCGAAACCGCAGGTATTGTAGCGCCTGCTTTGTTGCTGTACGAATTGGGTGGTCTGCAGTGAGGTTCGAGGTTGTGAATCTTGGCTGCAGGGTCAATCGCGTCGAATCCGACAGCATCGCAACCAAGCTCATCGATCATGCGTGGCAGATCGATCACGAAAAGCCCGAAGTGGTGGTGGTGAACACCTGCACCGTTACCGGTGAAGCCGATAAGAAGACCAGGAAGACCGTACGCAGGGTGCTGAAGGAACACCCCGATGCCATCGTCCTCGTGACGGGATGCGCTGCGGCCATGACGCCGGAAATCTATCGTGCCATGAGCGATCGGGTGCGCTTGGTAACCAAGGCAGGTGTTGTGGACGCCGCGCTCTCCTTGGATGAGGACTCCCTGCACGGGCATGCTGCCGGGCGGTCTGTCAGGTTCGGAGACGATTTCCCCACGCGCGTGGGTATCAAGATCCAGGATGGCTGCGACAATGCCTGCACCTACTGCATCGTTCATGTGGCGCGTGGCAAGTCGACTTCCCTTGACTGCGATGAATGCCTGGCCGAAGCGAAACGGCATTATCTTGCCGGAGCGCGCGAAATCGTGCTCACGGGTATCGATTTGGGCAACTATGATTCGAAGGGTATGCGTTTGGAAGGCCTGCTCTCCTGCTTGATCGAAGAGCTTCCCGAAGCGCGCATCCGCATATCCAGCATCGAACCTCCCAGCATCACCGATGGGATAGTGGACATGATTGCCCGTTCCGAAGGATGGATCTGCCGTCATCTGCATCTTCCCCTGCAATCGGGCAGTTCAAAGGTGCTTGCCGAAATGGATAGGCACTACGATGCCGAAGATTTCAGGGAACTCGTGGATACCCTTTACAACCGTATTCCCTGCATGTCCCTTTCAACCGATATCATCGTGGGATTCCCCGGTGAAACTGAAGAGGATTTCCAAGAGACGCTCGATATGGTTGAGCATTGCAGGTTCTCCAAGGTGCACATCTTCCGTTACTCGCGCAGGGCGGGCACTCCTGCCGCCGCAAGGGAAGATCAGGTTCCCGCCGAAGTCATTGCAGATCGCGCACGAAGGCTGCGGGATCTGGCTGCGCGGGTGCGCAGGCAAGAACAGCAGCGCAGGTTGGGAACCACCGAAGGCGTGCTCGTCGAAGAGGATGGTCAGGGTACGACCGAATCCTTCTTCACGGTCAGTTTCGATAAGCCCGTCGTCCGCGGTGCTCTTTTGGATTGCACATTGGTTCGATTAGATGAAAACGGGGTTTTCCGCGTATGACAAGCGATGCAAATATCACTCTCTCCGTTCCGGATACCGTGCATATGGCCGCTCTTGTGGGTCCGGGTGACGAGCTTCTCAGGCTCATCGAAGAATCCTTCCGCTCGAATATCCTGGTCAGGGGAAATCGAATCTTCATTACCGGCGATGCAGCCGAAGTCCATTCCCTCACCATGCTCTTCAGCGATCTGATCAAGATGATCGAAGGAGGGCAATGCCCAGATTCGGCATATGTCCGTCATGCAATCGATCTGCTCCACACGGGAGAATTCTCCCCAAGTTCGCTGAGGGAAGATATCATCCTCACCTACCGCGGGAAGGCTATCCGCCCCAAAACCACGGGGCAGAAGCTCTATATCGATGCCATACGCGAAAATACCATCACCTTCGGTATCGGACCTGCGGGTACAGGCAAGACCTATCTTGCCATGGCCATGGCGGTAGCGGCCCTCCATAGAAAAGAAGTGGGTAGGATAATCCTCACGCGTCCAGTGGTGGAGGCGGGGGAGAACCTGGGGTTTCTGCCGGGTACCTTGAACGAGAAGATCGATCCGTATATCCGTCCCTTGTACGATGCCCTGTTCGATATGCTCGACGTCGATCGTGCCAATCGCCTGCTTGATGATGGGGTGATCGAGATAGCCCCGCTCGCCTTCATGCGAGGGCGCACCTTGAACGACAGCTTCATCATCCTCGACGAGGCTCAGAACACCACGCCCGAGCAGATGAAGATGTTCCTCACCCGTTTGGGCTTCGGTTCGAAGATGGTGGTTACCGGGGACATCACGCAGCTCGATCTTCCGAATGGCGTTTCCGGTTTGAAGCAGGTGCGCCGCATCCTCGAAGGCCTGCATGACATCGCATTCTGCGATTTCTCCGGAGCCGACGTCGTGCGGCATTCGCTCGTTGCTGCTATCGTGTCAGCGTACGATCGTGATGAACAGCTCCAACTGCGTGCACGCAAGAAGAAGGAAAACGCGAAACGCAAGCGATCCATGGTGGAAGGGGATTAGCATGGATATCGCCATCAATTACGATTACCGTCCCGAAGACGTCGAACCTCTGCCCATCGCGGAGCTCGCCCGCTTCGTGCTGGAGTGGGAAGGGAAGCCCCAGAATACCGAGGTCTCCATCAGCTTCGTCGACGACGACGAGATTGCGCATCTCAACGAAACATATCGCGGCAAGAAGGGCCCGACCGATGTGCTCAGCTTCGAATGCGATGGCTTCGATGATGACTTCGAAGATGATATGACCATCCCCGATGGGATGGATATCCCCTTCGAATTGGGAGATATCGTCATCGCCGTCGACGTGGCGATGAGGCAGACAGAAGAATTCGGAACTACCTTCCAGGAGGAAATCGAGCTTCTGCTCACCCACGGACTGCTCCATCTTTGCGGCTACGATCATATCGAAGACGATGAGGCCGAAGTGATGGAAGCGCTCGAACGTCGCATCCTGGCTGCTTGGCGCAGCCGATGATTCCCGGTACCGGCAAGGGTGCGGGGTTCGTCTCCTCCTTCCGATATGCCCTGCAGGGCTTGGCGGTAAGCTTCAAGGGCCGCAACTTCCGTATCCAGTTGTGCGTGGGCGTCCTGGCCTTGGTATTGTGCCGTGTTTTGCGCGCTTCGCATGTCGAAGCCTGCATCGTAGTGCTCTGCATCGGCTTGGTGCTGGCGGGTGAATGCCTGAATACCGCTCTCGAAGCTGTGGTTGACCTGGCATGTCCCAGGATCCATCCTGTAGCCAAACTTGCAAAAGATTGTGCAGCGGCAGCGGTTCTGGTCCTTTCTGCGGTATCCTTTATAGTCGCACTGCTTATTTTCGTGCCCAAGCTCTTGTAAGAGATCCGAACCATAGAGAGGGAATATGCCTGAACAGACATTGGGTTACCGCGATGAATCCTTCCGCTCCGGCTTCGTTGCCATGATCGGTAGGCCCAATGCGGGAAAATCAACCCTGGTTAACGCCATCGTGGGACATAAGATCGCCATCACCAGCGATACCGCCCAAACCACGCGCCATCGTTTCAATGCCGTTTTGACCAGGCCCGAATTCCAGCTCGTTATGGTCGATACCCCGGGTTTGCACAAACCCCATGATGCCCTGGGAGAAGAGCTCAACGAATCTGCCATCAAGGGTCTGGAGGGAATCGACGCAGCTGCCTTCCTGCTCGATTGCAGCAAGCCCTTCGGTCGAGGCGATGCCTGGGTCGTGCGCCAGGTGCAGGCGTCCAAGGCGAAGAAGATCCTGGTCCTCACCAAGACGGACCTGGTTGATGACGAAACCGTCGAAGCCCAGCGCCGTGCCGCATTCGAGGCTGGAAAGTGGGATTCGGTTGTGGCGCTTTCCGCTTTGACGGGTGAAAACGTCGAAGGCTTCATCCAGGCGGTTGCCGAGCTCATGCCCGAAGGCCCCCTGTGGTTCCCGGCCGACATGGACACCGACCAGTCCATCGAGGTTATCGTGGCAGAATTCATCCGCGAGAAGATCCTGCGCTCCTTCTTCGATGAGGTGCCCCATGCTGTAGGCGTCGTCGTCGAGGAAATGGAATACGTCAAGAAGCGCGACCTCGAACGGATCTACGCTGTTATTTACGTCGAGCATGATAGCCAGAAGGGCATCATCATCGGCAAGAAGGGTTCTGCGCTCAAGCGCATCGGTACCGAAGCGCGCAACGATCTAGAACAGTTCCTGGGTAGCAGGGTGTTCTTGGATCTTCGTGTGAAGGTGCGCAAGAATTGGCGCCGCGACTTGAACCAGATCCGCAGATTCGGCTACGGAGAAGGCATTTAATGGCCAAACCTGCGTTTTCGAGCAGGACCCTTTCCTTAAGGAAAACCAAGCTGGGAGAATCCGACTTGATAATCACCGCCCTTCGCGAGGACGGTTCGCTTCTGCGCGCGGTCGCGAAGGGCGCGCGCAAGCCGACAAGCCAGTTCGCTTCCCGGTTGGAGGTCTTTTCCGTGTGCGACTGCCTAGTTGCCCAAGGAAGGAACCTCCATGTGTTTTCCGAGGCTCGATGCATATCCCCCCATCTTGCCTTGCGCAGCCAGGTCGACCGTAACGCGGCCGCTTCGCCTGTTGTAGAAGCCCTGGCGGCAACTACGCATGAGGACCTGGAAATCCCGCGATTGTTCGATATGTCCTGCGCAGCCCTCGATAGGCTCGAAGATGTCGAGCTTGGGCTTGCGCCTTCTATCACCGCGGCGTTCCTGCTCAAACTGGTTGCAATGCTGGGGTATCGGCCTTCCTTGTCCGAATGCATCTGCTGCGGGCAACCGGTCGATGCAGCCGTTTCCGACGGAACGCTTTCTTTCTCATTTTCCGACGGGGGAGTGGTCTGCCGGCATTGCGCGAATGCCTTCGAGACCACGCGTGTGGATTCCCGGGTCGTCAGCTGGTCGCAAGCGCTTCTCGGAAGCACCTTCAAGCAGGTGGAGGCTCTTCACATGCTGCCGGAATCGTCTTTCGCCGTGCTCCGCTTCATGCAGACGTGGCTTAGGGAAAACCTTTCCACCAACCTGAAATCGCTTTCCTTCCTGCTTTCCTGCGGCTTGTTCTAGCGGATCGGCGGCGATCGAAGGTGCTTGGGCGGCTATCGTGTCCTGGCTTGTGGATAAGCGGGCAAGATGCCTTCTGCTAAGCTGTACCCTGCACGAAGATGTGCGGAAACGGTGATTTTGCCTGAACGGCGTGCTCGTGGTTTTAGCGGTCGTATTAGAATGAAAAAGCTGTGTTTCGCAGCGATGCTCCTCCCTTGGTCCTCATGCACCACTTGCATGCCACCCAGAGGGGAGTGAATGTAAGAAGAGCCGGCATTAGCCGGCCTTGTAATGAAAGGTGGAAACCCAATGCCTAGCAGGAACAGCATTTCCAAGGAGCGCGTAGCAGAGCTCATGAAGGAATACGGTAAGGACGAAAAGGACTCCGGTTCCGCAGAGGTCCAGGTAGCAATCCTGACCGACCGCATTCGCAACCTGACCGAGCACCTGAAGGTACACAAGAAGGACAATCACACCCGTCGTGGTCTGATGATGCTCATCGGTAAGCGCCGCGGTCTGCTGAAGCACATCAAGAACCGCGACATCGAAGAGTACCGCGCTCTCATCAAGAAGCTCGGCATCCGCGACAACATCTAGTTTGTCTGCTTCTGAGGCCCGCTCCGGCGGGCTTCAGTTGTATATACCGCATCGTTGATGCAAGCGGTCGGCTGCGAAGGACGCAGTTGCTCGTGCGATAGGGGAAAGAGAGCCTGTCGCGAAGAAGCTTCCCGCAATACGGCGTGAAGGTAAGAGAAAGAAAAATCATTTCATGAACAAGATCGTAGAAGAGTTCGAGCTGTACGGTAAAACCTACCGTCTTGAAACCGGCGAGCTTGCCAAGCAGGCATCTGGATCCGTACTGGTCACCCAGGGCGAGACCACGGTGCTGCTCACCGCAGTCGTCAGCAGCGAGGAAAAGGATTATGACTTCTTCCCGCTCACCGTCGACTTCATCGAAAAGATGTATGCGGTCGGCAGGATCCCCGGCGGTTACCTGAAGCGCGAATCCCGTCCCAGCGAAAAGGGCACGCTCACCGCTCGAATGATCGACCGACCTATCCGTCCTGGGTTCCCCGACGGCTTCAAGCAGGAAGTCCACGTGGTTGCCACCACCTTCGTGTGCGATGGCCAGAATCCCCCTGATTGCATCTGTGTCGGCGGCGCTTCCGCAGCGCTTTTGTGCGCCGGCGCTCCCTTCGACGGTCCTGCGGCCTGCGTGCGCATCGCCCGCAATGTGGAAACAGGCGAATGGATCGTCAACCCTACCTATGAGGAGCAGGAGCTCAGCGACGTAGAGCTCACCATTGCCGGCACCGCCGACTACATCAGCATGGTCGAAGCTGGCGCGAACGAGATCTCCGAAGAGGATATGCTCGCAGCCATGGAATTCGGCCAGAAGGCCATTGCGGAATTCTGTGCAGCCCAGGCTCGCTTTATCGAGCGCGTCGCTCCCGAACCCATGGAGTATAAGCTCCACCAAGCAGACCCCAGCATCGCCGAACGTGTCGAGCGCCATTACGACGAGATGTCCGCCGCCCTGCATGATGCGGACAAGCTTTCCCGCATCTCCAAGGTCGAGGCCCTGAAGGTCCAGATCAAGGAAAACGACTTCAACGAAGACGAGCGTGCCGTCTGGGGTGCCGACATCGCGGCAGCCTGCAAGGCCCTCGAAAAGCGCGCTATGCGCGAGATGGTCATCTCCACCGGCGAGCGTGCCGACGGCCGCCGCGCCGACGAGATCCGCCCCCTGTACATCGTTCCCGGATACCTGCCCCGCGTCCATGGCTCCGGCTTGTTCCAGCGCGGTCAGACCCAGGCGCTTTCCGTTTGTACCCTCGGTACCCTCCGCGACGGCCAGCGTTTGGACACCATCGACCCCGCCGAGGGCAAGCGCTATATGCATCATTACAACTTCCCGCCGTACTGCACCGGCGAAGCAGGCCGCATGGGCGCTCCCAAGCGCCGCGAAGTCGGCCATGGTGCACTTGCAGAGCGCGCCCTTCTTCCCGTTCTGCCCGAAGAGGATTCCTTCCCTTATGCCATCCGTGTCGTATCGGAGATTCTGGAGTCCAACGGATCCAGCTCCATGGCTTCCACCTGCGGTTCTACCTTGGCCCTGATGGATGCCGGCGTGCCTATTTCCGCACCTGTGTCCGGTATCGCCATGGGCCTTATCAAGGAAGGCGATGACGTGGTCATCCTTTCCGACATCCAGGGCTTGGAAGACTTCCTCGGCGACATGGACTTCAAGGTCACCGGCACCGAAAAGGGCATCACCGCCCTGCAGATGGACAACAAGGCCCGTGGTCTGTCCACCGAAATCCTCGGGCGTGCCCTGCAGCAGGCCAAGGAAGGCCGCGCCCATATCCTGAAGGCAATGCTCGCGGAAATCGCAGAGCCCCGTGCCGAGCTGTCCCAGTACGCACCGCGCATCGAAACCATCAAGATCCCCGTCGACAAGATCCGCGAGGTTATCGGTACCGGCGGTAAGGTCATCCGTGCGCTTCAGGAAGAAACCGGTGCAACCATCGAAATCGAAGAAGACGGTACCGTCCGTATCGCCGCGGTCGAAGGACCTGCAGGAGATGCCGCCAAGGCTGCCATCCTGGCTATCGTCAAGGAACCCGAAGTGGGCGAGATCTACGAAGGCGAAGTCGTGGGCATCAAGGACTTCGGCGCATTCGTCCGCCTTACTCCCAGCAAGGACGGCCTGCTGCATATCAGCCGTATGGCCAACGGCCGTGTTGCCAAAGTTGAGGACGTACTCAATCAGGGCGACATGGTGAAGGTCCAGGTCATCGAGATTGCCGAAAACGGCAAGATCAGCCTCGACCGCATCGATAAGCCCAGCGCCCCCGAAGCGCCCCACGCCGCCAATGGCGGTGCGAAGCGAGGCGGGTACAAAGACGCCCAGCGTCGCGACCGCGGAGACCGTGGCAATCGCCGCGATTCCGGCCGCAGCGACTATCGCCGGCCGCGTAACCGTAGCTAAGCTTTCACCGAACGGCTCAAAGTCGGAACGGGACCCTACGGGGTTCCGTTCTTTGTTTTGCATGCGAACGCGGTTTGATGATTTGTCGTATCATTGCGAGCGGACAACGAAGGGCATTCCCATGTGCCCACGGAATAGAAAGCAGGTTGTTTCATGGCATACAGGAAGACCGTCCTCGAAAACGGCATTACCGTCGTAACCGATCTGATGCAGGGGGTACGCAGCGTTTCCCTGGGACTTTGGTTCAATGTGGGGAGCCGTGACGAGCGCGCAGACCAGGCGGGTCTTACCCATTTCATGGAGCATATGATGTTCAAGGGCACGCCCACCAGGACTGCCTTCGATATCTCAAGCCAGTTCGATGCCCTGGGGGCCGAACTCAATGCCTTTACCAGCAGGGAATACACCTGCTATTACGCACGCGTGGTCGACGAGAAGCTCGATGCTGCGCTCCCCATCCTTGCCGACATGGTTATTAATTCCGAATTCTCGAATGAGACCATCGAACCCGAAAGGGAAGTGGTCATCGAAGAAATCGCCCGAGCCGAAGACCAGCCGGACGATGTGGTCTACGACCTGTTCTTCGCAAACATCCTGCCCGACCACCCCTTGGGTCTTCCCGTGCTGGGAACGAGGGAGCATGTTTCGGGCTATCACCAGGATAACTGCCTGGAATTCCATCGCGATCATTACATGAGCGGCAACCTCACGGTTGCTGCTGCAGGCAATATCGATCATGACCATCTGGTAGAACTATGCGAATCCCTGTTCGCAGACATGCCGCAGGGACCGAAAACGGTCCGAGAGCTAACCGGTTTCGGCGATCGTGCCCGACTTGCGGTGCTTACCAAGGATATCGAGCAGGCTCATATTCTCTACGGTATGCCTTTCATCCCCACCAACGATCACCGTCGATTCGCGGCGAGCGTGATGAGCAACATGCTTGGCGGCACTATGAGCTCGCGTTTGTTCCAGGAGGTTAGGGAAAAGAACGGCTTGGTATATTCCGTCTTCACTTCCCAAAGCCTCAATCAGGGTCTGGGTACTTTCGCCGTCTATGCGGGCACGCGTCCCGAAAACATCAAGCGCGTCATCGATATCACCCGCACGGAATTGGCTAAGATGGCCCAAGACGGTACCGATTCGGAGGAATTGTCGAAGACGGTTGAAGGCATCTGCGGCCAGCTGCTCCTTGGCTTGGAGTCGAGCAACTCGCGCATGATACGAGCGGGTCGTGGCACTACTATGGGTAACGAACTGCTCTCTCCCGAAGAGATCGTGGAGCGCTATCGCAGCGTGACCTGCGAAGAGGTGAAACAAATCGCCCAGCAGATCCTCACCCAGGAACCCACTATCGCGGTCGTGAGCCCTTATGATCGCGAAACGGTCGCCGAACTTGCAGGTATCGAACAATAGTATGTATATTGCGCAGCGCATGCTGCGCTTATGGATAGAAGTTAGGAACGGAAAGGAAGGAGCCATCGTGATCAAGGTTGCAGTCGTCGGTTGTTTGGGCCGTATGGGGGCTTCTATCGTCAAGGCGGTTTCCGCTGCCGATGATATGGAACTCGTCTGCGGTGTCGATGTGGTGTCTGCCGAAACCGAATACCCGCTGTACAAATCGCTCGAGGAAGCGATTGACGCAGAGAAGTTCGATGTGATGGTCGACTTCACCCAGCCTTCCTCCGTTGAGGGAAATATCCGCACTGCACTCCCCGCCGGCATCGATTGCGTAATCGGCACTACTGGCCTGACCAACGAAAAGCTTGACGAGCTTGCCGCCTTGGCACCTCAGGGCACCTGCCTGTTCTACGCCCCTAATTTCACCACCGGAGCAGTCCTGATGATGGAATTCGCCAAGGTTGCAGCTCCCTTCTTCCCCGAGGCCGAAGTAATCGAATTCCACCACTGCCGCAAGAAGGATGCCCCCAGCGGTACCGCCGTGCGCACCGCTCAGCTGATCGGCGACGCAAGGGGCTTCGAATCGAGCGCTCCCGGCAAGGAAACCGAAATGCCCGGAATGGAAGGGGCGCGAGGTGCGCTTGTGAACGGCGTGCCCGTCCATGCGGTTCGCAGCATGGGATTTTCCGCCAACCAGGAAGTCATCTTCGGTTCGATGGGCCAAGCGCTGACTATCAAGCACGAATCCTGGAGCACCGATTGCTACATGCCCGGCGTTCTTCTGGGTATCCGTCGTGTCGGTGATTTGGAGGGCCTCATCATCGGGCTCGAGAATTTCATGATGGAATAACTGAGCACTTTCCCATACATACATTGCTAAATGTGATAATAAGGAGTCGCACGAATCCGTGCGTACCCTGTGTATAGAAAAGGAGAACACAATGACGCAGTCATCCAGCCTTACATTCGGCAGGCTTATCCCCGCAATGGTCACGCCTTTCGACCAGGATAAGAATGTTGACTTCAAGCGCGCTGTTGAACTGGGTCACCGTCTTCTGGAAGGTGGGAGCGACTGCCTGATGATTGCCGCTACCACCGGCGAGAGCCCCAACATCTCCACCGAAGATAAAGTTCGCCTTTTTGAATTGATGAAGAACGAATGCGGTGGCGAGGCTCCTATCGTTGCGAATGTGGGTTCCTACAATACCGAAGCATCCATCGACTTGGCCAAGCGCGCCGAACAGGTTGGCGTCGATGGGCTTATGACGGTTGTACCCTATTACAACAAGCCTCCCCAGGAAGGGATGTACCAGCACTTCAAGGCAATCGCACAATCTGTCGATCTGCCCATCATCCTGTACAACATCCCCGGTCGTTGCGGCGTCAACATGCTGGCCGAAACGACCCTGCGCCTTGCGCGCGATTGCAAGAACATCGTTGCTGTGAAGGAGGCATCGGGAGACCTCGACCAGATCAAACAGATCATCGACGGCGCCCCCGAGGGCTTCGTCGTCTATTCCGGCGATGATGCACTGACCTACGACGTCATGAAGCTGGGCGGCGTGGGCGTGATCAGTACCACCGCGAACGTTCTTCCTGCAAGAATGAAGGAAATCGTCGAGCTGTGCGCGGCAGGGGATTGGGACTCTGCCTGGGCGGCTCACGAGGCGTTGCTTCCCATCATGAAGCAGCTTTTCGCTACTTCCAATCCTATTCTGGTCAAGCAGGCGCTTGCCAGCCTGGGATTCCCTGTCGGTGGCGTAAAGCTCCCTCTGGTGGATGCAACGGCAGAGCAGACCCGCGAACTCGAAGAGGTTCTGCGAAAGGTCGGCGCTCTGCAGTAACGCAGAAGGAACTGTATGACCCAACAGAATATGAAGCCCGAAGAGAGTTCGAAGCGCCAGAAGAGGACGCATTCGTACAAGCATGTCGAAATCAAGCGCGAGCGTCCTCATCTGACACGCAATCAGGACGACTCCGGTTCGCAGCAGGCACCGGCACCGAAGAAGAATCCCAGGAAATCGGGCAGGAAGCCGAGGCCCAAGCGTCCCGCGAGCAAGCTGCGCGTGATACCCCTGGGCGGTCTCGACGCCATCGGCAACAACATGACCGTCTTCGAGTGCAATGGCGACATCGTAATCGACGACGCGGGGCTGATGTTCCCCGATGACGACCATCCCGGAGTCGACCTGATTCTTCCCGATTACACCTACGTGCTGGAGAATGCGGAAAAGCTGCGCGGCATCGTTATCACCCATGGCCATGAAGACCATATCGGCGCGCTTCCGTACCTGCTCAAGGACCTGGATTGCGACGTGAAGATCTACGCCACGAAGCTGACCTTGGGCCTGATCGAGTGCAAGTTCAGCGAGCATAAGATCTCCAATGCCAAGCTGGTTGAGATCAATCCCGGCGATACCGTAAAGCTCGGTTGCTTCACCTGCGACTTCTTCTCGGTGAATCACAGCATCCCGGGAGCTGTCGGCATCTTCTTCCAAAGCCCTGCCGGCAACGTGCTGCACACCGGCGACTTCAAGCTGGACCAGACCCCCATCGATGGCATCACCACCGACTTCGCCGCATTGGCCCGCTTCTCGGAAATCGGCGTCGACTTGCTGATGAGCGACTCAACCAATGCTACCAAGAGCGCGTTCACTCCGTCCGAGGCTACGGTGGGCCAGGCGCTTCGCAACATCATTGCGAACGCTAAGGGCCGTGTCATCATCGCCAGCTTCGCAAGCCACATACACAGGCTTCAGCAGATCTGCGATGCGGCGGTAGAGAACAAGCGCAAGGTGGTCGTTACCGGACGCTCTATGATCCAGAACACCGATATCGCCCGCAAGCTGCATTACCTGAGCATTTCGGACAATGATCTGATCGACGCCTACGAGCTCAACGGCATCCCGCCCGAGCAGGTTGTCGTCATGTGCACCGGTTCGCAAGGCGAGCCCCTGAGTGCGCTTGCGCGAATCGCCAATGGCGAACACAAGACCATCAGCATCGAATCGGGCGACACGGTTATCATCAGCGCAACGCCCGTACCTGGTAACGAGAAGGCGGTTACCCGCATCATCAACCTGCTCTCCAAGATGGGCTGTGATGTGTATGACAAGAGCAAGGCCCAGGTCCACGTCTCCGGCCATGCCGGTTCCGAAGAGCTGAAGCTGGTGCTGTCCATCGTCAAACCCAAGGCGTTCATGCCCGTGCATGGCGAAGCGGTACATCTGCGAGCGCATGCCCGTTTGGCAGAACAAACCGGCGTCCCTGAAGATTCCATCTTCATCATGGACAATGGCGACACTTTGGAGCTGACCGGCGACAGCATCGTCAGGGGAGAAGTCGTCCAGCATGGTATCGTCTATGTCGACGGCCTTTCCGTGGGCGATACCAACCAGAATGTGCTCGATGAGAGAAGCAACCTCGGCGCCACCGGATTCGCATCGGTGGCGATGGCGATCGATACCAAGAAGAAGGAAATCGCCGGGGATATCCAGATCGAGATGCATGGCATCACCGGTTCCGACCACGAGCTGCTCATCGACGAGATGCGCTCGTCGGTTCGTGGCGAGATCAACCGTCTGCTTCGCGACGGGGGCAAGCGCAACGAGGCCATCAAGATCTGCCGCCAGACTTTGCGTGGAATCCTGTGGTCGCGCATCAAGCAACGTCCCATGGTTATCGTGAGCCTCATCGAACTCTAATCACTCTGTCGGGCCTTTCGCCATTGCGGCTCCGGGCCCGGCCCGTTTCATTTCAACGATTCGAAGGAGATTCCCTTGGCACGTTCGTCCAATGGAAAAACCGCACCGAAGAAGAAAGCTGCCGCCCCTTCCGCAAAGAAGGGGCGCAGTGCCGTTTCCGCAAAGCGCGCCACGACCACCCAGGCGCAAAGCCGCCAGTCCATACTCGATGACCGGTCTAAGCAGGATATCGCCGGCGTGGCCTGCGTTATCCTGGCAATCGTACTCTTCGTAGTCGCCATCATGCCCTCTTCAGGGGTATTGAGCGTCATGGCGTCGAACGGCCTGCATCTGCTGTTCGGTATCGGCTGTTATCTGTTCCCTTTCTTCATGCTGCTCGTTGCGGCGGCACTGATCGTACGTACGAATGAAAGCTATTCACCTGTTAGGGTCGCATTGGGCCTTATGCTCTTCTTCCTGTGCCTGCTCATCATGTTCGCGCTTTATACGCCCGGCATCGCCCAGGGTAATCTGCAGCATCTTTTCCAGCCCGAAAAGGTTGCCGCACAGGGTGGCTATATCGGAGCTGCGTTTGCCTGGGTGCTCTATTCGCTGCTTGGCAAGCCCATCGGAACGATTATCGTCATCGGACTGATGGTTATCTCGCTTATCATCGTCGGCTTCTCGATCACGGCAGTCGTCGAAAAAGTCAAACAGCTCCAGCTTCAGAATATGCGTCGAGAACATGATCTGGATGTTGCTCCCGCGCCCGAATACCTTCCCGTTCCGGAAGGCGCAAACCCTGCAGCTTCGGCAGAGAGGCGGGGAAGCGCCTCTCAATCCCGTGCGCTCACACAACCGCTCGCACAATCCCACAACGAGCAATCAACCCAGAAGCTGCCCCTTTCCGCTGCTTCTGCGAATTCCCAGCATATTACCCAGCCTTTGGCAGGGCAGGGAAATCAGGCGGGAAAATCCAAGGCCATGACCCGCCGGCTTGGTGCTCGCGCGAATGCGGCGAAGGATGCTGCAGCGCAGGGAAGCAGGCGCACGCCCCAAGCTACCGCTATGCCGCACCCTTCCGAAGACTTCGAGCTTCCCCCTCGATCACTCATCAATGTGAGCGAGCCGGAATTCGACAACGGGGAAAGCGCTACCATCCTGCGCGAAACCGCACAGCTGCTCCAGGAAACCCTTGGGGATTTCGGCGTGGATGCAACGGTAGTCGACTGGGTTGCAGGCCCGACCGTGACATTGTTCAAGATCGACCTTCCTCCCGGTATCCGCGTAAGCAAGGTCACCAATCTGACGGACGACATCGCCCGTGCACTCGCAGCGCCCGGTGTGCGCATTTTCTCACCGGTGCCCGGTACCAATTATGTGGGTATCGAAGTGCCCAATGTCCGTCGCCAGAACGTGCTTCTGGGAGATATCCTACCCAGCTTCGGCAAGCGCGGTCCCTTGCAGGTGGCTATCGGCAAGGACGTCGAAGGTAATTGCATCGTCGCAGACCTGGCGGATATGCCCCACCTTCTTATCGGCGGCACTACCGGTTCCGGTAAGTCCGTTTCCATCAACGGCATGATCATGTCTATCCTGATGAATGCAACTCCTGCAGAGGTGCGCTTTATCATGATAGACCCCAAACGTGTCGAATTCACGCCCTACAACGGGATCCCGCACTTGTACGTACCTGTGGTCACCGAATGCCGTGAAGCGGCAAGCGCGCTTTCCTGGGCGGTTGCCGAAATGGAACGCCGCTTGAAGGTCTTCTCCAAGGTGGGCGCTCGCAATATCAGCCAGTACAACGCGAAAGCCCAGGCAGGCATGATGATCGGTGACGAGCCCGCTGCCGAAGTGCCCTATATGGTCATCATCATCGACGAGCTTGCCGACTTGATGATGAATGTGGGTAAGGAAGTCGAGCTCTCGATCAGCCGTTTGGCACAGTTGGCGCGAGCCGCCGGTATCCATATGATCGTTGCAACGCAAAGGCCTTCCACCAATGTTGTTACCGGTCTCATCAAGTCGAACATCACCAACCGTATCGCTTTCAACGTCGCATCCGGCATCGACAGCCGCGTTATCTTGGACCAGACCGGTGCCGAAAACCTTATCGGCAAGGGCGATATGCTCATGTCCTGCCCCGAATACGCCAAGCCGCGCCGTTTGCAAGGATGCTTCATTTCCGAAGACGAGATCAACGATGTGGTGGACTTCCTGAAGGAACAGGGCGAACCCGAATACCATCATGAAATCCTGAGCACCAACGTCATCCAGATGGGTTCGACCGCACCCGATGGGTCGGGCGGCAGGGGAGGCGGATCCTTGGATCCTCTCATTTGGGAAGCTGCGGAAATAGTCGTGTCAAGCGGACTGGGCTCGACATCAAATATTCAGCGCCGCCTCTCCATAGGCTATGCACGAGCAGGTCGTATAATGGATATGCTGGAGGAAATCGGGGTCGTGGGACCGCCAAACGGGAGCCGTCCCCGTGAAGTTCTCGTTGACGAACTTGAATTGGAAACTTTGAAAGCGTTCGAAATGAACGATTCGCAATAACGAAGGAGCAACGCAATGGAACAGCGTCTTTTCGGCGACATTCTGCGCAATGAACGCAAGCGCATGGGCTTGTCGCTTTCCCAGGCGGCCGAGCGCCTGCGTATCCGTCCGGACATCCTGCAGGCAATCGAAAATAGCGACATCCCCAACATGCCCCCTCATGGCTATGCTCGCAATATGGTCATGGGCTACGCGAAGTTCGTCGGATTGGACCCCTCCGCACTCGCGGCAATGTATAACGACGAGTACGAACGCTTCGAATCCGGCCAGGACCGCCCTGCTGCCGATCGTCCCGCTGCACCGCGCAGGCGCGAAGCAGTACGCGAACCCCGTGCTGCACGCCGTGCGCGTGAAGCACGCGAAGGGCGTGCTCCTGCAGGAGGGCACGACGGTGACCCCACCCAGCGTATGAACGTGCCTCTGGGTGCACCGGTCGACTATCGTGAAAGGTCCGCAACCCAGAGAATCCGACCAGTCGACCATGAGGATCTCCAGTATCGACGCACCCGTTTCGATGACGATTACGATATGCAGCCCCAAATGGATGCCGAAGACGACTATGGGTACGAAGACGAAGAAGCCAGCCCGCTTTCTTCCGTTTCCGGTGCCCTTTCGGGCTTCGCTTCCCGCGTACGTGAAGGCGGCGAGGGGTTGCTTGCTAACCGCAACGCAAGGTTGGGCATCATCGCAGGCGTATTGGTTTTGGTGCTGGTTATCGTTCTTGCATTCGGATTCGGCTGCGGAAAGAAGGATAACGCCGACACCGCCAAGGACACCACTACCCAGCAGTCCACCCAAGCTGCCAAGGAAACCCCTAAGGCTCCTACCAGCATGAAGGTGGAATACAAGGTTGATGAGGGCACGACCGCATGGGTCGAAGTTTACGTCGATGGCGAACAGAAGCTTGCCGAGGAAGTGAAAGGCGAAAAGAAGGACTCCTTCGACGTAACCGGCAACCTGGAATTCGTGGCAGCTACCACCGATGGCGTCCATGTGTATATCGACGGGGAAGAGCAGGAGCTCGAGACCAACGAAAATGGCCTTGTGGATATGACTTTCTCCTTCGACGATTATCTAAGCAAGTGGGAGCAGGAAAACGGCGTGAAGTCCTCCAGCTCTTCGAGCAATTCGACCTCTTCCAACTCTTCCGATAGCACCAATAACAGCTCTTCTACCACTGATAACGCGGATTCCAACAGCACCCAGTCCGATACTTCCGACGCTGCCGACACCTCGGCCGATACTGGAAGCGATGTTGCCGAGCCCGATGCTTCCGGCAACGATCAGTCGGCGTACTCATACGATTCCGGCACCGTCGATAACGGCGCCGGTTACACCGATGAAGCATCGGGGAGTGCTACGACCGACGGTTTGTAATCAGCTCCTTGAAACGAAGCAACTAGCATGGATAGCGCCCTCGTTTTTGCGAGGGCGTTTTCTTTGGTATACTTAAGAATAGTGTGTTTTCAGTAAAGGAGGAGACCATGGCGAAAGAATCCAGTTTCGACATCGTATCCAGCGTCGACATGCAAGAAGTCGACAATGCGTATGGGCAGGCGAAGAAGGAGCTCGCCCAGCGCTACGACTTGAAAGACTCCGGTTCTTCCATCGATCTCGATAAGTCAAAGAAGACCATAACCATCCTTGCCCCGGCTGACTTCGTGGTTGGGCAGATCAAGGACATCATCAGCAGCAAGCTATTCAAGCGCGGCATCGATATGACTGCCGTGAAGTGGGGCAACAACGAAAACGCTTCTGGCGGCATGGTCCGCTGCGTAGGCTCCATAGTCGAAGGTATCGACCGTGAAACCGCTGGCGTTATCAATAAGGACATCAAAGCCCAGAAGTTCAAGGCCAAGGTACAAATCGAGCAGGATAAGCTGCGCGTTTCCAGTGCTTCGCGCGATACCCTTCAGGAAGTTATCGCATTCGTGAAGAGCAAGGATTACGGCCAGCCTCTGCAGTTTGAGAATTATCGCTAAGAGGTTATCGTGGAACCATCATCTACTTCGATTCGCGCACACATCATCACGATGGGATGCGCGAAGAACGAGGTCGACTCCGCAAAGATGAGCGAGCGCCTGCTTGCCGCGGGAGTCAAGATCGTCGATGAACCGGCTTCAGCCGATGCGATCATCGTCAACACCTGTTCGTTCATCCAGGCAGCAACGGAAGAAAGCCTGGAAATGGTATTCGACATGCTCGATATGCCTAATGTGGCCGGCGGCGATTCCCGAGTGATTGTCGCCGGTTGCATGCCGGCCCGTTATGGGGAAGATCTTTCCGAGTCTCTGCAGGAAGTGAAAACCTTCGTCCCATGCAGCAAGGAAGACGATATCGTCGAAATCGTCTTCTCCCTTTTCCCCGACAAAGCACAATCATGCATGCCTATTCCCGACGTTTCCCAACTGGTTGCCGCCGATAGTCCGAGCGCCTACGTGAAGATTTCCGACGGTTGCGACAGGTTCTGCAGTTTCTGCGCCATTCCCTACATCCGCGGACCCTATGGCAGCTTCACATACGACAGCATCCGCGATGAAGTCGCTTTGCAGATTAACCGCGGAGTGAGGGAGATTGTGCTCATCGCCCAGGATACCGGCAGGTGGGGCGAAGAGTTCTCCCAAGAAGAAACGCTCGCCTGGCTGTTGGGTAAGTTGGCAGAAGAATTCACTGATACCTGGTTCCGTGTTATGTACCTGGAACCCGAAGGCGTGACTGACGAACTGATCGATTGCATCCGCAATCACGAGAATGTTTGTTCATATCTGGATATTCCTTTCCAGCATGTCAATCCTGAAATCCTTCGCTCCATGAATCGTCGTGGGTCTTACCGAGAATTTGCGGACCTCATCGAAAAACTGCGTTCTGAAATCCCCGGTATCGTACTGCGCACCACCCTTATCGCAGGATTCCCTGGTGAAACACAGGAGCAGTTCGAGTTGCTCTGTGACTTCCTGGAAGAAGTACAGCTGGATTACGTGGGTGTTTTCCCGTATTCGCAAGAAGAGGGAACCCGAGCCGCCAGCCTTCCCGATCAAATCGACGAACAAGAGAAGATCGAACGAGCTCAGATGATCCGCGATTTGTGCGATCGCATTTCCGAATCCTTGGTTCGCCAAAGGGTAGGGGAAGATCTTGATGTGCTGGTATTGGGAACGGAAGAAGACGGCCAGATTTATGGTCGAGCGATGTGCCAGGCTCCTGAAGTGGACGGCGTTGTGTATCTGAGCCAAGGCGAACCCGGTGACGTGGTACACGTTCGGATCCACGATTCGCTCATGTACGAAATGGAGGGCTGGTAGCATGTCCGACGTTAAGAAGATCAGTGGCTCAGAACAGCTGATGACCGCAGCGAATATCGTCACCATGGTCAGGATTGCATTGATTCCTGTCTTGGTGTTCATTATGCTCGCTCCATGGGTAAGCTGGCTGAGCTGGGAAAACGGCTATCTATGGCAACCGGTTATTGCTGCATTGGTATTCGTTATCCTGTCCGTCACCGACACCCTTGACGGCTACCTTGCCCGCAGCAGGAATGAAGTCACGGATTTCGGCAAATTCATGGATCCCTTGGCCGATAAGATCCTCGTTGCGTCTGCGATGCTCGCACTGGTGGAAACCGGTGTGCTTCCTTCCTGGATCGCGATTGTGATTCTGGCGCGAGAATTCATCGTCTCCGGCATCCGCATGCTTGCGGCAACCGAACAAGTCGTTATCGCTGCCAGCTGGTATGGTAAGGCGAAAACAGCCTTCACCATGGTCGCCATCACGCTGTTCATTATCATGAACGCACCGGTTGTATACGAGAATATCCCCCTGACACAGGGACAGCTTGTTGCTTTCAGCTGGTTCATCATGATCATCGCGGTTGTGTTGACCATCGTTTCCATGGTCGATTACATCGTGAAATCCAAGCATCTGCTGGGCTTCGGCGACAAGCCGGCACGGGAAGCGGACACAATTTCCCAGGAAACTATCGACAGCGATCACCTGGTTTCCAAGGCACAGGCAGTTATTGAAAACGCTGTGGCAAAGAAGCTGAAGATTGCGACTGCGGAAAGCTGTACAGGCGGTATGGTTGCCCAAGCCCTTACCTCGGTTCCTGGGGCTTCAGACGCCCTGGAAGGAACGGTTGTAAGTTATTCCAATCAAGTTAAGCACCAGGTTTTGGGCGTTTCGCAGTCGACTCTGGACGAATTCGGTGCGGTAAGCGAGCAGACCGCATGCGAAATGGCAGCCGGGGTGAGGCGTCGCCTTGCTTGTGACGCGGCCGTCTCCATTACCGGCATCGCTGGTCCTTCCGGTGGCGTACTCGGCAAGCCCGTTGGAACCGTTTGGGTTGGAGTCTCCACCGATGACGGAGAACACGCAGAACTGCATCATTTCAAGGGCGATCGTGAGCAAGTGCGCATCCAATCCGCTGCAGCGGCTTTGGATATGCTTGAGAAGGCATTGTAGCGCATTCCAATAAACGGGAATCAGCTGAAGGCGTTAGCATTCCGCAAGTTTTCAAGCGACCTTCCGTAAGCTTTTGGCAGGTTTATTGCCGGGCTTTCGCAAGGTCGCTTGCTTATTCTAGAGCCATCGATTTGGAATATTGACTAACAAACATCTGTTCGTATAATTAGCTTTGCAATTCATTTACTGAAGGAGATGCAATGGCCCAGTCTGCCGAAAAGGAAAAGATGCTCAAACTGACAACCGATCAGATCGAACAGAAGTTCGGTCGCGGCTCTATTATGCGTCTTGGAGAAAATAGCGAGAAGTTAGAAATCGGGGTCATTCCAACTGGAGCTTTGGCGTTAGATGCTGCCCTGGGTATCGGTGGCGTTCCCCGTGGCCGTATCGTCGAAATCTACGGCCCCGAATCAAGCGGTAAAACCACCTTGGCACTGCATATTTTGGCAGAGGCTCAGGCTCTAGGCGGCATCGTTGCATTCATCGATGCCGAACATGCACTCGATCCCGTCTATGCTGCACGTTTAGGGGTGGACATCGACGATGTGCTGATCAGCCAACCCGATACCGGTGAGCAAGCTCTTGAAATCTGCGACATGCTCGTACGCAGCGGCGCAATCGATTGTGTGGTCATCGACTCGGTTGCAGCACTTACTCCGCGTGCAGAAATCGAAGGTGAAATCGGAGAGACCACCGTCGGCCTTCAGGCACGCCTCATGAGCCAGGCTCTTCGCAAGCTTGCAGGATCGCTTTCCAAGTCGAATACCACCTGCATCTTCATTAACCAGCTGCGTGAAAAGATCGGAGTGATGTTCGGAAACCCGGAAACCACGCCCGGTGGCCGCGCTTTGAAGTTCTTCAGCAGCGTTCGTATCGATGTTCGAAAGTGCGACTACGTGAAAATCAATGGTGAAACAGTCGGCAATCGAGTACGCGCTAAGGTTGTTAAGAACAAGGTTGCACCTCCCTTCCGTCAGGCCGAATTCGATCTCATTTATGGTGAAGGCATTTCGAAGATCGGCTGCATCCTGGATATGGCAGTCGAATGCGGTATCGCGAAGAAAAGCGGTGCTTGGTACACCTATGGCGAAGAACGTCTTGGCCAAGGCCGTGAAGCCGCTAAGCAGACACTGAAAAACAATCCCGAGCTCCGTGACGAACTTGAGGCAAAGGTCCGCGAAGAATACGACATGGTCGTCGATTCCGAAAACCAAGCTGAAGGTTCCGAGCTCACCCCGGCACCCAAGCCCGGCAAGGGTAAGAAGTAAGCATGGCTTTCAATACCAGCGGACAGGAAAGGGTTTCTCGTTCGGTATCCTCGTTCGACCCCGACGAGGGTTGTTCGAGGTCGCGTCGTAAGCGAAATCATCAAAGTCGCCAGGGGATTTCTACGGGCAACTCTCGAAAGGGAAGGTTGAGCCGTTTTTCTGGCGATGGAGATTCCACTGCATCTGAAAAAGAAAAGAAGCCGGTGTTTTCCGCGCTTGTGCATCTCTGTTCCGTTCGGGATCGATCCTGCGCCGAAATCAATGAACGGCTTTTGAAAGACGGGTATTCCGATTTAGAGGTCCAAGCCGCATTGGAGAGGGCAACGGAATGCGGGCTTGTCGATGATGCTCGTTTTGCCGATTGTTTCGTAAGAACGAAAGCCGCAGCAGGAAAAGGGCGTGTTTGGATTCAGCGAGAGCTTTCAGTAAAGCACGGCTTTGACGTGGAAAGTCTAGAAGGATGGCCTCACGAGTACGGACTTTCCGAATCCGATCAACTTGAGTCGGCAATCACCTTCCTGCAAACGCATCCTCCCCGCGCGAAGGACCTGTACTCGAGTGCATATCGTAAGCTCGCGCAGCGAGGTTACCCCGCTTCGGTTGCCCGTGAAGCCGCTCGAAGCTGGATGAAAGATGCCGGCATTTGGGGCTAAACATATTTGCTATCACCGTAATCATAAATTGGATTCATATACAGAACCTCGTCAAAGGGGTTCTGTTCATTTATTGATCCATTGATGTGAAACAAGCATTAACTAGGCAAACCATCCGTTTCTACTTGTAGTTCGAAAAGCCTCCGATTCTTTCTAATGGCATTGAGTTAACGAAATCTCCCCAAAGTCTTTGTAATTGATATTTTTCAAGTCCCATTCAGCTTGCTTACTTATAATGGCTGCCCGACAACTTGAAAGGAGATTCCTTTGCGAAAGCTGAAAATGCGGCTTTTCCTTGACGCCGTTCTCGGTGTGATCATCATTGCTGAGATGCTTATCCAAGTCACTGGCATTTTCCTGCATGAGCTTTTAGGCTTTTCGTTATTCCTTCTGGTGCTTCTCCACTTGTTTCTTGAAAGAAAGTGGGTTCGTGCGGCCTGCTGTGGAGCACGCTCGCACAAGCTGAAGAGGCTCAACCTCGCTAAGACGTTCGTATCGCTTGTATTGCTGATTGCGTTCCTATTCATGGTTGTTAGCTCTTTGATTATCAGCACCATCCTCCAAAAAGCGGGGTTGCCACTGGTGCAAATCAACCAGTCTGGATTCTGGACCTGCATTCATTCTGCAAGTGCGTACGCTATATGCATGATTACCATCGTTCATATTGCCCTGCACTGGATGATGATATTCAACTGCATCAAGATTCCTTACAGCTATGAACGTCGATATGCAATCGGCGTAGGAGTAGGGGTGCTATCGGGAGTCTGCATCGCACTTCTCGGTTCAAACGCTATCGAATCGATAAGCCGTATTAGCAAGAGCTACGAATTGCTGAACGGGGGAGATAACGAAGCCTCTCAAAGGCCCTCGGGATCCGACAGCTCCTCTGAAAACGATTCCGACTCGAGGGTTGAACCCGACGACAGGTCGCTTGAGAGTGACAACAGCCCTGAAGGCTCTCCCGATATCGGTCCAGATAGCAACCCGGAGCGTCGAATCGAAGGATCGAATCCGGAATCAACTGCACCCGATTCGCAGGGAGGCACTTCAGCCAACGAGGATTCCGGGCAAGCAAACGCAACAGACGGCATCTGCCCTCTCTGTCCAAAGCGGTGCCCCTTGTCTGCACCCCGATGCAACAAACCCTATCAGGCTGGTTTGATCTAGCTACCGAATGGCAATCGGTCGAATCATCGTGACAACCGGGCCGTTCGCTAAAACAGAATCGCCACGTTCATTGCCGTAACAGTTATTGGTTCCGCTTATCATCAGACCTTCTTTCAATTGGGTAACCCATTAATGGAACTTTTGAAGTTTCTTCCGCAGGGATGCGGGAATTCGCATATCATGGTGTTCGCATGAGAATGCCATACCCTATATGGGGTTTTTGAATATACAGAATTCAATAGTTCTTATTCTTAGGCGTATTGCGTCTTCTCATGCCCATTGTTTTGAACACAACGGGCTTTTTTCATGCCCAACGACGTTACCGACCAATTGCTAAGGGGTATGCATGACTATCGTTTATGTAATTTGCGGCCTTGCGGCAGGTGTTGCGATCGGCTTTTTGATCAATCATCTGTTAGGAAAGAAGGCCCACCTGCAGAAAGAGCAGGAAGCTCAGTCGCTCATCGACACCGCAAAGCTTCAGGCTGAAACCATCAAGCATGAGGCTGCTGTCGAAGCAAAGGATCAAGCGCTCCAAATGCGCCAGTCTATCGAAGAGGAGCGCGAACAGCGCCTTAAGGAAGTGCGCGCAACCGAAGAACGCCTGAACAAGCGCGAAAAGAGCCTCGACCATCGCGGTGAGATGCTCGACAGCCGCGAGCATCAGCTTTCCAGCATGCAGGGCCAAGTAGACAAGCGCAATCGCGACCTGCAGGAAGGTGAGAAGCGCCTGCGCAAGTCCCAGGAAGCGGTCGAAGCCCGCAACGATGAGATCAACCAGAAGCTCGAACAGGTCGCAGGCCTCACTTCCGATGAGGCTAAAGCCGAGCTGCTCAGCACCTTGAAGGACCAGGTTGCTCACGAATCCGCAGCCATCATCCGTGAATCCGAGCTTCGAACCAAGGCCGAAGCCGACAAGAACGCCCGCGAGATCCTCTCGCTTGCGATCCAGCGCGTTGCTGCCGACCATGCGGCTGAGGTAACGGTAACCACCATCCAGATTCCCTCCGACGATCTGAAGGGCCGTATCATCGGTCGTGAAGGACGCAACATCCGTTCCTTTGAACAGCTTACCGGCACCAACCTGATCATCGATGATACGCCCGAATGCGTAACCGTCAGTTGCTTCGATCCCGTACGTCGCGAAATCGGCCGAGTAACCATGGAAAACCTCATTGCCGACGGCCGAATCCATCCCGCGCGTATCGAAGAGATGTTCAAGAAGGCTGAAGCCTACGTTACCCAGAAGGTGCGCGAGGCTGGCGAGCAGGCAACCTTCGATGCCGGCATCCACGATTTGCATCCCGAACTGGTATACACCCTCGGCCGCTTGCTGTATCGCACCAGCTATGGCCAGAACGTGCTGAACCACTCCCTGGAAGTATGCTACCTCGCTGGCGTCATGGCATCTGAATTGGGTTTGGACCCCATCCCTGCAAAGCGTGCAGGCCTGCTCCATGACATCGGCAAGGCAGTCGACCAGGAAGTCGAGGGAAGCCATGCGGTTATCGGTGCCGACCTTGCCCGTAGGTTCGGCGAGCGTCCCGAAATCGTGCATGCCATCGAAGCGCATCATAACGACACCGACCCCAACAGTGTTCTGGATGTGCTGGTCCAAGCTGCCGATGCGGTTTCCGCAGCCCGCCCCGGAGCTCGCAAAGAAACCCTCGATGCCTACATCAAGCGCCTCGAGAAGCTTGAAGAGATCGCTAATTCCTACAAGGGTGTCGAA
>JBJEKU010000080.1:0-42414 GCA_051878795.1 Eggerthellaceae bacterium | reverse complement strand
TTCCTCCACTACTGCATCCAAAATCCTCGCAAGAAACAACCAATTTTCAACTCTTTTATCCTAATCTACCACACCGAGCACGAGAATATTCAAACCTCCCGACTTTGCGCAGCAGTTAATACTGAGGAGAGGAAAACAATTGAAGGATAGCGTTTAATCTCGGCAGGACTAGTCGGTGGGACTAAGGGAAATGATAGAAATTACAATATAGCTTTTCTCAATGGCTCACGACCAGTTGCCAGTATTATTGACAATGGCCACAAATAGATGTCACATCAAAAGAACCTATGATTAATCCTGTAGAACCAGAGGGAGCACAAGGATGTTTCCAAAGCCCCTTCTGGGATGCAGGCCAAAACTTGTTGCTTGCTAATTCCATTGAAGAGATGAACCCTTCATTGAACAGAGCAATACACATTCGCCCATAACACCCATCAGCCACCCGAATGAAGCAATCGGCACTCACACGTCATCGAAGTCAGGGAAAGTTCAAGCAGACGCAAAAAGACCGCTCGATGAGCGGTCTTTTGGATTCAAATGGCGGGATGTACGAGACTCGAACTCGCGACCTCCGACGTGACAGGCCGGCGCTCTAACCAACTGAGCTAACACCCCGTGCTGTTCAGCGAGAAATATATTACGTGTTTCCATGTCGACTTGCAAGAACTTTTTTCGAACTTTCAAGATTCTGAGCGACTGGATAGAATTGACACCGGGTCAGGACTTCAACCTATGCAGAGCGCAAACGGAAATGCTCGCAAATCACCCCAGAAGCCGGCCACCGAGCATCTACTTTTCCGCTTCAACACCAGCATACGGACACGTCATCCCCGTACCGCCCGCAGGTGCGACCCTAAAGGCTTTCGGCCTGCCTTACCCTGGTAATGGACTGCACGCGCACCTGGGGCATATCCTTCAACAGTTCGCGCATCAGCACATCGGGACGCAAGCTGCCGTTATCGCCCGTCTTCAGTACGAAGCCCATCTTGCATCCATCGAGCGTGATTTCCGGCAACAGGAATTCGGAAACGGTGAGTTCCCTTTCCTTCTTCTTACGGATCACCGTGACGGTCTCGGGGATGGGAAGATCCTCAACCGCGCAAGGCAAGGGCTCGCTGAACTCGACTTCATAGAAGGAATACGGGAAGGCAACGCTCGCCGCCGCATCACGCGCTCCGATGTACTTGCAATCCTTCACCATCAACGCAGGTGCACTCGAAGCCTTCAACACGATAAGGGCAATCGCAGGATCGACGCGCTCGGTCAGCAGCACATCGAGGCATTCCTCGTCGCCACCCACACCAACGGGCAACGCAGATCCGAAGGCGATGCGCATGTGCGGCGAAAAACCGTTGGTGATTGCATACGGAAGCCCCGACCGGCGGATGACACGCTCCAGAGCACGTGCGATTTCCAGATGGGACAGCATTGCGGCACGCCCATGCTTCTGGAAGGTGATGCGCATGCGGAACGTCACCTGGCTGCCATCGGTATTGCGCTTGATCGATTGCCCCGCGCGTGCCTTTGCAGGGGCAGGGATAGGTTTGCTAGCCAAGGCGGTCCTCCTGAGTAATCACTTCCACATCCAGCTGCGGGCACAAACCGCAACCCGTGCAGGTGCCGAACGAGCAATCCGGCAAGGTCTTCTCCTGCTCTGCACGCTCGCGATCCTTGCGCAGGAATCCCAGGGAAACGCCGCAGGAGATATGCTGCCAGGGAAGCACCTCGTCCAAACCGAACTGGCGCTGTGCGATTGCCTGAACATCCACACCCGCCGCCTGGGCACCTTCGCGCCAAGCCTCTTCGTTGAAATGCTCGGTCCATGCATCGAAACGCGCACCGCGCTTGAAGGCCTCTTCCAGCATGTTAGCGCACTCGCGCCCGCCGCGGCTCATGACCGCTTCGACGAAGCTGCTGTCGGGGCTGTGCCAGTTCACGCGGATAGCGCGGTACTTGATGGAATGACGCAGCAGGTTCACGCGGCGCAGGGCTTCCTCGGGAGGAATCTGCCCATCCCATTGGAAGGGCGTCTGGGGCTTGGGCACGAACAGCGCGCAGGAAATGCTCAGCGACAGGCGACCGCGCTGCTCGGGCGGAACCGCCTTCTTCATGCAATCGAATGCGCGCTGCGTCAAACTGGCGATGCCCTTGATGTCGTCGTCGGTTTCGGTGGGAAGACCGATCATGAAATACAGCTTCGCACGCGTCCAACCCGCTTTGCAGGCAGCAGTGAGCGCGTTGAACAGGTCGTCTTCGGTGACGTTCTTGTTGATGACGTCGCGCAGGCGCTGGGTTCCCGCTTCAGGGGCGAAAGTCAGGCCGCCGCGCTTCTGCCCGGCAACCAATTCGGCCATGTCCACGCCGAAGGAGTCCAGGCGCTGCGAGGGAATGGACACACGAATGCCCGTGCCCTGCAGCTCTTCATCCAAACGGGTCAGGATCTGCTCGATCTGCGAATGGTCGGTCGTGGAAAGCGAGGTCAGACTCACTTCGTCGTAGCCGGTTACCTTCAGGCCATGCAGGGCGGATTCCACGATGTTGTCGGCAGAACGCTCGCGCACCGGACGGTAGGTCATACCCGCCTGGCAGAAGCGGCAGCCGCGCGAGCAGCCGCGCAGCACTTCCACGTTCAAACGGTCATGCACCAAGTCGGCGAAGGGAACGATGCACGGCTCCCAGGCGCTCGATTCCGCAAAGCCCTCGAACACGCGCTTTTCCACCACGGCGGGCGCACAGGCTTCGACGGGGCGCACACGGAAACCGCATGCGGCAGCTTCTTCGTCGGAAAGCTCTTCGTAGAAGGAAGGAACATAGGTGCCGCCGATCCGGGTGCAATCCTCGAGGATCTGCTTGCGGGTCTTGCCCTGGCGCCTCCCTTGTCCGATGCATTCCACCAACTCGGGCACAGCTTCCTCGCCTTCGCCGATGCTGAACAGGTCGAAGAAGGGCGCATAGGGCTCGGGGTTGTACGCGCAGGGACCGCCTCCGATCACGAAGGGGTCGGAATCCGTACGGTTCTCCGCACGCAGCGAGATGCCCGCCAGATCCAGGGTTTCCAGCACATTGGCCGCAGCCAGTTCGTGCGGAAGCGTGATGCCCACCACGTCGAATTCGTTCAAGGGTGCACAGCTTTCCAGGGAAAACAGCGGCAGGCTCTCGCTGCGCATCACGTCGCCGAAAGCGGGTGCCGGCAGGAAGGCACGTTCTGCGAACATGCCGGGGCGGGCGTTCACCGCATTCACCAGGATGCGGACGGCCTGATTAGCCTGACCCAGCTCGTAGGTATCGGGATAGACCATGCAGAAGGAATAATCATTCGGATCGTCTTCGGGCGTGCGATGCACGGCGCCGAATTCATGGTCTATATAGCGCACAGGCCGCTCAGCCTGGGGCAGCAACGACGCAAGCCGCGGCCAAAGATCTTGCATATCAGTCTCCGTTAGTCCTTTTTCTTCTTCATCTGGTCGGCAATCGAAACGACGATGTTGCGTCCGACATCTGCCATACTCATGTTGGTGTATTCGCAGATCTCGCGCAAGGCGCCGCGGGCACTCGGGGCGAGCGCCCTCGCTTTCTCGATTCCCGCATCGGCCGCATCGCGGACAAGCATACGCGCTCCGGCAAGCGCGGCCTGGGCAGGGCTTTCTTTACCGGAAACCTCTGCTTTGACCTTAGCGGCCTCTTTACGCGCCACCGCAAGGGCATCTTCGGGATGCATCCCCTCGCCTTCCAGCGCCTCGAAATAGGCGATGGTGGCACAACCCATGGCGATGGTCCCCGCAAAACCCACGCCGCCTTTCACGACCCAACCGAACGCGGGCACCACAGACACCAGCTGGCGTGCCACACTACGGCAGACGAAGCCGCCGCCCACCACGGCCAGAAGCTCCATCGCGCGTTCGCGGCCCAGCTTCTGCCCGTATGCCGCAGCGATCTGCAGCACCATCTTCGCCTGGTTCAAGGTCATCACCGGCATGTCGGCCCCTGGAATGAGCGCAACCATGCCGATGCCTGCGTTCTGGATAGCCGTTGCGTTGGTGAATTCCATGGAAAGCGGCCTGCGCACGAAATCGAAGGCCAGAGCGAAGGCAAGCCGCTTTTCGCGGAAGGTGGAAACCACCCAATCACCCATGCGATTGGCGAGATTTCGGCAACGATCCACGGTAAGCGGATAGGGCTCGCAATTGAGCTCATGATCCGCAGGCAAGCCCGACCCGTCTACCTGCACCGAAGGCGAGATGATATCCTCCTCAAGCAAGGGATGGTTGTTCGCCTGCGCCATCTCGCGCACCAGCTCGGGCATGACGGTGACGATCATCACGGGCACGCCTAATTCGCGGATATGATCGCACAAGGCACCGGTATTCTTGCTCAGGCCCGCCACCAACACTGCAAGATCGGTATCGAAATCCAGTTCCGGCTTCCGGGCCGGATAATCCTGCATGTACACGCGTGCCTTGGGAGCTTCCGTGGCAAACGCATCCGAAACGAAGGCGCGCAGGTCTTCGCCGCAATCCTGGTCGAAGAACAGCTCGATCGAGATGGGCATCATCCGGGCGGCATCGGTGTCCGCCGCAGCCTTCATCACTTCGCCGATATTCAATGGCATCTGCATGGCAACCAGCCCCTTCTAATGCTTGCTCTGGGCCCAAACCGACCCGACCAGGCCCAGCAATACGAAGTTAACAATCATAAACGATGAACCATACGAAATGAACGGCAAAGGAATACCCGTAATAGGCATGATGCCAAGGTCCATGCCGATATTCTCCATCACCTGGAACAACCACATACCCGCGATGCACATGACGACAACGCTTCCGAACAGGTTGTTCGCATCCTTCGCGATGCCATATGCCTTGATGATCAGGGCCGCATACAGCACCAGCAGCAACACAGAACCCACAAAACCGAACTCTTCCGCCAAGACGCAGAAGATGAAGTCAGTCGGCGCCTCGGGCAGATAACCCAAGGACGACTGGGTGGAATTGAGGTAGCCCTTGCCGAAGAACCCTCCCGAGCCGACGGCGATCTTGGCCTGCTGCAGGTTATAACCGTCCCCCGTAGGATCGTAGTCGTTGTTCATGAACACCAGAAGACGCGCCTTCTGATAGTCCTTCAAAAGCGCATCCTGCCCCGCAATCCTGTCGAACACGGGATCGATCAAGAACAGTGCGGCCACCATGGCGGCAACGGCACCCACCGTCGCAAGCAGGAACTTGGGGCGGGCACCGCCGACCAGCAGCGCAACCGCATCGATGACCAGATAGACCAAACCGGTACCTAAGTCAGGCTGGGTCATCACACCCAGAAACGGTATGAGCATCAATCCCAGGCACTTCAGGTATTCGCGCGGGTCGTCCAGCCTGCCCTTGTACTTCGCCACACAAGAAGCCGCCATCAAGATGACGGTCACCTTGGCGATCTCGCCGGGCTGGAAGCCCACGCCGCCGATGCTGACCCAGGAAGACGCCCCGTTGACCGAAGAGCCCAGCAAGGGAAGATGCGGCAGGAGCGTGAGCGCCAAGCTGATTCCCAGCAGCAGCTTGACCTTCCCTTCCAGCTTGCGGTAGTCGAGCTGGAACAAGGCGAGCATGATGACGATTCCCACGATCACGAAGAGCACCTGCCGGGGGAAGCTGTAGCTTTCGTTCCCCCTTACCGCCGAATACACCACCAAGAGACCGAAGAAGACCAGCGCAAGCGCAAGCCCTACCAAAGACAGGTTGACGCGCTCTATGCGAAACGACTTCGGCAATCCCAGGCCGGGCTTGGTGGAAGCCTGCAGGGAACCGTGGCCCTTGAACTCTCGCATCCCTTCCCCTCCTAGTCGGTTCGCGAACCGGAAGTCATCAAGTACGGAACCACGCCGTAGTCCGAATCAATGACGTCGATCTTCTTCTTATCCAGGTCGCCTGAATCGTAGTCGAGCGCAGCCTTCAGCACCTGGGCGAGCATGGGCACGCCCGTGCGTTCGGTGAGCACGCCCTGCTCGGTCACGCAAGCAGCAACGTACTTGGGGTCATCGTAGGGCGCATAGCAGGCGAACCACGTGTAGTCGGCTTCCCCTGCCACTTCAGCGGTACCGGTCTTTCCCGCCACAAGGCAGTCGAAGTCGCTGAAGTACTGCGCGTCATACTGGTTGACGACCATCACATCCCTCAGGCCCTGGCGGATCAGATCGGCATCTTCCTGCGACAAATCGGGTACCGAAAGCTCCTCCATCTTCGCTTCCTGCAAAACCTCGCCCGCAGAATTGCGGACTTCGCGCAGAAGATGCGGCTTGGGAACCGTTCCCGTCGCGATGCCGCAATAGGCGCAGCACAGCTGCAAGGGCGTGACGAGCACATAGCCCTGGCCGATGCACATGTTCGACATATCGGCGCCCACCCACTGGGCATAGTCGGGATCGTCTTTGAAGTATTCTTCCTTCCACTTGGGCGTGGGAATGCGGCCTTCGGCCTCGCCTTCGATATCGATACCCGTGGGACTGCCGAAACCGAAGGTCTCGATGTAGTCCTGCAGGCATTCTTCGCCCAACTTGGAAGCCTGCTCGAAGAAGGCCTTACCGATTTCGTAGAAGACCACGTCGCAGGAATGGGCGATGCCGCTTTCGATTCCCATAGTGCCATGACCCGTCAGAAGCCAACAGCTCTGCGGGAAATCCTCGCCGAAACCGGTCCAGGTGCCCGTACAGTTGTAGGTGGAGTTCGCATCCGAGATGCCGTAGCTCAATGCCGCCGCGGAAACGAAGGACTTGAAGGTGGACGCCGCGGGGTACGTGCCCGCGATGGCCCGGTTCATAAGCGGGTACTGGGAAGCCTCGGTGTTGTAGGCATCCCACGCCTCCTGGCTGATGCCGCCGATGAAGGATTCGGGCGAGAAGGTGGGGAAGCTGGACATGGCAACCACTTCGCCGTTGGTGCAGTCCATGCATACGATGGCACCTGCCGTACCGTAACCCCCGCCAAGCTGTCCGTTGGGGGCGATGATGTCATGCAAGGCCTCGTCGGCAACCTGCTGGACGCAAGCCCTGATGCTCAAGTACACATCGCTGCCCTGAACGGGATCGCTTTGGCTGACCACTTCCCGCACGTCGCCGTCGGCGTCGGTTATCACCACGCGCGCACCAGGCTCGCCTGCAAGCACGCTGTCGTAGGACTGTTCCACGCCCTGCTTGCCCACGATGTCGCCCGAGCGGAGAACGCGGCCATCCTGCTGGTTTGCCAGCTCCTCTTCGGAAACGGTTCCGACATAGCCCAGCACATGGGCGGCGAGGGCGCCGTAGGGATAGATGCGCGAGGTGCGCGTTTCGCAGCTGACGCCGGGGAAGGCATCGGGATGCTCGCTGATATAGGCCAGGTCGCGCTGGGAGACATCTTCGGCCACCACGCGCCTGCCTTGCGCTCCGTATTTGGTGTCGAGGACGCGTTGGCGCACCACTTCGCGCGGAATTCCCAAAAGCGCCGAAAGACGCACGATCACGTCGTAATCCTTTGCCACGTCCGCTTCGGCCAGGACGGTGAACACGGAACGGTTCTTCACCAGGGCAACGCCGTCGGCATCGTAGATGATGCCTCGTGGCGCAGGAGTATAGGAAGTGGAATAGAGGTTCTGTTCGGCGGCCGAGGAGTATTCCGAAGACTTGAGAATCTGCATGGCCCAGAGCTTTGCGGCAAGAGTGCCGAACACCGCTGCCGAGATAACGCCCATCGCAACGAACCTGCTGCGCTCGACGGTGCCCTCGGCAGAGGTGTCGGCGCCATGAGCCGGCACCGCCTCCTGCTCGGAGCGGGAACGGGCGCCCTTTGCGGCAGGCGCGCCGCTGCCGGACGCACGCGCTTCGCCGGATGCATGGGCAGCCTTCGATGCCGCCATGCGACGGGCGGTTCCAAAAGCAGGTTTTTCAGCCGGGACGGGCCTTTTGCCACGGGCACGAACGGACTTACGGGATAGCCCCATACCCCGTTCGCCTTCAACTTCCCTTTCCCTCTCCATGCCCGCACGGACGGTGTGGAAGGCATCCGGCTCCCCGGATCGGGGTTGCGCATCCCCTGCCGCCCCAGGCACCTGGGGGGACGATTCCTCCTTGGCGGAGGCATCGGGTTCGACCCGGTATTTCTTGATGAACAGATACGCTCCTCCGATGATGACGAACAGCGTCAGCAGGGCAGCGAATATTGCAAGGACCACGAAGCCATGCCCCCTTAGAGCCTTCGGGGCTTGGAAGGCTTGCGTTCGGGCTGCAGGGGCCTATTCAGCAGTATCCTGCCCATGAGGAGATAAATTAGCATACCGAGCACGCAGTCAAGCACGCTGCAAGGGAGGGCGATATAGACTACGGCATCGATGGGGTCGATTCCCTCCATCAGCAATACCGTCCCGAATGCATGGAGCAGCTCGACCCCCAAGATGATGCAGAGAAAACACGCAATCTCGGAAAAGCTCCGAGCGCGGAAAAGGCCGCTCAGGTAGTTTCGCTCCACCGCAACAGCGGCGATGAGAATGATAGAAAGCAAGCCAACAGGGCCATATCCCAGCAAATCGCTGATCAGACCCAAAACAAAAGCGATTCCGAATACAGAATTATCCCGGGAAAGCAAACCGATGGAAACGGAATAAGCGATCATGAAATTCGGGGTATTGGAAAAAAACGGCAGGTTGGGAGACAGGATCACATCCAACAGCACGGAAATAGCCCCACCTGCGATGAGAATCGCCTTTTCGTTGACCATTATCCTACCTGGCCTTCCATCCAATAAGAGCTATCTTCCCCATATACATCAAGAGCGCCCTCTCCTGCGGCTCCCACATCCAAACCGGTACCGCTATCGATGGCATTATCTTCCCCAGCTGCTTCTGCATTGGAGTCATCTTCCCCAGTATCTTCCCCAGTCTTTTCTACGGTAGCCCCTTCGGAGCCCATACCGGTGATGACCATCACTTCCTGCAAGGGGCCCACCGACTCATTGGGATCAATCACGATTTTACGGGTGGGTCCTCCAGACGCACCCTCAACCTTCGAAACCGTTCCGACGATCAGGCCGCGGTTGAAGCTTCCGCCCAAACCGGAGGTGATGACCACATCGCCCTCTTCCACCTGCGCGTCATCGGGAAGGTTTTCCAGATACAGCTTGCCATCGAGGGAGCCTTTCACAATCCCCTCGGCACGGCTTGACTGCAGTAGCACCGCCACCCCGGAATCAGGGTCCTGGAGCAAACGAACTTCGGACGTATGGGAATTGGCGCTTGCAACCTGACCCACCACACCGGATGGACCCACCACCGCCATTCCAGGGCGCACACCATCGTTGGTGCCCTTGCTGATGGTGAGCATGTTGTTCCACGATTCGCCCGAACGGGAAACCACCGTGCAGACAACGCCTTCCAGGTCGTAGGCATCCTGATAGCCCAGAAGCTCCTGCAATCGCTCCGATTCCTGGCGATATTCCTCCAACTCGGCAAGTTCTTTCCTCAACTGGGCATTCTCTTCTTCGAGCTGGGATTTGGACGAATCGCCGGCAGCCAGGTCGCCCAAGGCGGTGAACACGCGGTATTCCGCGTCGGCAACTGCACCGCTCGCGTATTTCGCCGGGGTGAACACGGCAGCGGTACCCGACTGAAGGGTATGGATGGGCCCCGTTTCCTCTTCCTGGGCATAAGCGCCCAAGGCAATGAGAGACACTGCCACCATTGCAACAACAGGGCCGTACGCCCTCGCTTTCGAATTGGATATCCTGAACTTCAAAGGCATCTGCAATACACCCTATCTGGACCTGGAAATGGTCTGCTTCAATGCTTCGGGGGTTTCCAGGACGCGCAGGCAACCCACCACCACGTCGGTCAGGGCGGTTTCGCTCGCCCATACGGGAATCTCCAATCGGTACGTCAGGTATTCGGCCAGGCCGGAAAGCAGGCCGCCGCCGCCCGTGAGCAGGATTCCATTGCGCACGATATCCGCTGTCTGGTCGGGGTTTGCTTTCTTCAGGGCGTCCCCCACATGCAAGGCGAGCTTGTCCGCCGCAGGCCGCAAGGCCGCGCGCACATCTTCAGAGCGCACGGTGGCTTCGATGGGCTTGCCGGTGGCGGTATCCTGGCAGCTGATGACCATGTCGCGCTCGCGCTTGTCGGCAAAGGGAAGCACCGAACCGATCTTGATCTTGATAACTTCCGCCGTGCGCCCTCCGATATGCACGCCAAGCAGGTCGCGCAGATGCAGAGATATGATTTCGTCCATGCGGTTGCCGGCCAGCCTCAGGGAAGTGCTCGAAACGATACCTCCCTGGGATATGACGGCGATTTCGGTAGTGCCGCCTCCGATATCCATGACCATGCTCGCCGTCTGCGAGGAAACCGGAAGGTCGGCTCCCAAGGCCGCGGCCATAGGCTCTTCCACCAAGAAGACCTGCTTGGCCCCTGCCCGCATGGTCGCATCGAAGACCATGCGCTTATCGACAGGCGCCGCACCGCAGGGAACGCAAACCACCACGCGGGGCTTGGACTGCCAAGGAGCGCTGCGAGGAGCCGCCTTGGCCATGAATGCGGAAAGCATGGCGCAGGCGACCTCGTAATCTGCGATAACGCCGTAATGAAGCGGGTATTCGACGGTTACTTTACCGGATCCGCCTTCCAGCATGTCCTTCGCCTCATGACCGACGGCCACCAGGCGCTTCGAGCCCCTCTCGAGCGCAACCACAGAGGGTTCGTTCAGCACGATTCCCTCCCCTGAAAGTGCGATGAGGGTATTTGCGGTTCCCAAGTCGATGGCCATATCGAATGGCGCCGACCCGCCCCCGCTCAAGAAGCTCAAGAACGACATACGGATACCTTTACCACGGACGAATAACCCTGAAATTCTAGCATAGCTTCGTGGTGTCCCTGTGAAGCACCGTTCACGCAAAACGAAAGCACCCCTTGCCCCGTACGGGGCAAGGGGTGTTCGTTTCGGATCCTTCAAGGCTAGCCGACCCGAATCGCACCTCGCAGGTACGATCAGCGACAACCAGACGCCGGAGCTAGTGGACCGAGCAGGAAATGCAGGGATCGTACGCCCTGATAAGCTTCTCCACCTCGGCACGGATGATTCGTTCGGATGTACCCGATTCAGCGAGCAGGCCCGCAAGCAGACGGATATCGCATTCCAGATTGGCAAGGTTCTGGGCGGTCGGCGTGGTGATGGAGGCCTTGACCACGCACCCCTGGTCGTCGAATTCCAACTTATGCACCACGACACCACGAGGAGCTTCAGTCACGCCCACGCCTACGCCTGCCTTGGGACGAACCGGTGCGGGCACGCAACTGCCCTCGCCCTTGGCGAGTTCGCGGCAGATGCGGGCGCAACGTTCGAGCGCGTCCACCAGTTCTACCGCCTGCGCAACGTTGTTGAGCATAGGGTTGAGTGCGGGAGGACGCAGACCGGCCTTTGCAGATGCTATCTTGGCGGTCTTGCCCAAATGGTCCCAAGACGCATTGATCCTGGCTAAAGCCGCGGTCATATAGGGCTTGCCGTTCGATGTCCTCTTGGCGAAGAAAGCGCCCGAGTGGTCCACCTGGTATTCGCAGATATGGTCGAATGCCTCCGCGGTGGCGAAGTCCTCTTCCCCATCGCCGAAGAAACGCAGGGTATCGGACGACTGAACCGGATAGTAATCGGGCTGGACCAGCGCCAGCATATCTCCCTGGGTTCGGAAGTCGCAGATACGGAAGCCCGCGAACAGATCCACCACGTCCTGCGCGAAGGGGACCATCGCCTCCATCTCGTCAGCGAAAGCCAGGTATTCCGCTGCGCCGATCTCATGCGTGAACCCGCCCGCCACTGCGGTAATGGGGTGGATACTGCGACCACCGACAGCCGTGCACAGCCTGTTTCCCAAGCCCTTCAGTTCCAAGGCCTTCGCAAACAGGTTGGGATTGCTCTTCGCCAAGGGGAAGATACTCTCTTCATTGATGAAGTCGGGCGTCGCGAACACGAACAGGTGCGCCGCATGGTTCTGCAGGTAGCTGCCATACACCAAAAGCTCGCGCACCATGCTGGTACGCTGGGAAACCTCGATGCCGAAGGCCTGCTCGACCGCCTTCAAGTCGGTGATCACGTGGCTCGCAGAGCAAATGCCGCAGATACGGCTCGAAATATAGCTTGCCTCCTTGTAGCTGCGACCCTTCACCATGCTCTCGAACATACGCGCGGGCTCGACGATTTCCATCTTCACGTCTTTGACGACGCCGTCCTCGATGACCACATGCACGTTGCCGTGGCCTTCCACACGTGCCACGTGATCTACGCTGATGGTTGTCCTAGACATGGTATTCCCCCTTCGCGCCTTGGTTGAGCGCTTCGTTTGTCTGGTTGAACAGCTGCAGCCTGGATTCGAATTCCGCTGCCTCGATGCCGTATCGGACAACCGAATCGCGGGCAGCATCCAGGTTGGCGTCCTTGGAAAGACCGGCGCAGCCGAAGCAAGGACGGCCCAGCTTGGGACAACGTGCCCCGCACCCGCCCTTTGTGACCAGACCCAGGCACAGTTCGCCCTTTTCGAAGAAGCATTGGGTTTCGTTGCGCTTGCAATCGCCGCACATGGTCCTGTTGGGCACCGTGCGGTTGGAACCATACAGCGCACGGGAAAGGACGGCGGAGAAGTCGTAGAAGTCGATGGGGCAGCAGGGTACCTGGTAGTCCACCTCGATCACGCTCCCAACCGAACGGGGGGCGATCACCTGGCCGCAGGCATTGGGAACGCCCTGCGAATACACCTCGGAAGAGTGGCCGTTGAAACCCGCCGCCGCGATGCCGGGGATGCCCGCGGTATTGGCGCAGGCACCGATGGTGATGATGGTCTTGGCCTTCTGACGCAACTGGCGCACGGTTTCCATGGACTCCAGCGTGGTGACGGCACCTTCGATCACGGCGACATCGTATTCCTGGGGCATAGGCTCGCTTGACGCAAGCTGCCAGTACACCAGCTCGAACTGGCCCACCACATCCATCAGATGCTGTTCCATATTGGTAATCTGCAGCTGGCAGCCGAAACAGCTTGCCAAGCCGATCACGACCACGCGGGGGGTCGGCAGGCATTCCACCTCGGATGAGTTCGCAGCCCTATTGCATTCGTAGCTTCTCATTTACATCGACCCCTGGATGTTCTTGGCTTCCCAGTAATTGAAAACCGGACCGTCAACGCAGCAGTACTGGTGACCGATCTGGCAGTGACCGCACTTGCCCATGCCGCACTTCATGTGGCGCTCGAAGCTCATGTAGATGTGGTCGTAGCTGATGTTGCGCTTGCGCATTTCCTCGACGACGAACTTGTACATGACCGGAGGTCCGCAAATGGCGCCGAAGGTATCGTCGGGATTCAAATCGAGTGTGGGAATAGGTGCGGTCACCAATCCCACATGGCCGTCCCAGCCATCGTCGGGATGATCCACCGTCAGATACAGGTCGAAGTCCTTGCGGTGACGCCACATCTCGAACTGGTCGCGGAACATGACTTCAGAAGGAGTGCGGGAACCGTAGATGATGGTGACCTTCTTGAAGCTGGAACGCTCGTCGTGGATGTTGTTGATCAGCGAACGCAAGGGTGCGATACCCAAGCCGCCCGCAACGCAGAGCACGTCGTGGCCGCGCATGAGGTCGAGTGGGAAGCCGCGCCCGAAGGGTCCGCGGATACCCACGATATCGCCGCACTGCATTTCGTGGAGCACTTGGGTAAAGGCGCCGGCACGGCGCACGCACAGCTCGAAGAAGCCCTCCTTGGTAGGCGAGCTGGAAATGCTGATGGGAGCTTCGCCCACTCCGAAGATGCTCACTTCCACGAACTGGCCGGGCTTGTGGCGGAAAGCATTGCGGATGCGCTCGTCGATGAAGCGGAATTCGAACAGCTTTTCGGTCTCCGTCAGCTCGGTGATGGAAGTGATGCGCGCCGACCAGGGACGATAAGGGTTCATCGCCATGAGTTCCTGGCCGCTGAGCGGATAGCTGTAATTTCCCAGCGGGTCGATTTCCATACGTCCCGAAATGGAGTTGATATGCTGCGCGCACTCGCAGACATGCCCATCGTTGCCGAAGGGCGCATGAAGGCTATTCATCATTGTCCAAACCCTTCCTTTCGAAGAACTCGAGCACGCGAATGGGATTGATATCCGCCTTGCACGCGGTTACGCAACGGCCGCAGCCTACGCAGAGCATGCGGTCATGCGTCATCAAGAAGCCGTTGAGCTTGTGATACATGCGGTGGCGCACGCGGGTACGTCCGTCGGGCCTGAAGTTGTGACCGCCGGCAACCACCGCGAAATCGGGCGAGCAGCAGGAATCCTGCAGCCTCACACGGCTTCCGCAACGACCGTCGGGATCCATTTCATCCACGATATCGAAGCAGAAACAGCTGGGGCACACCGCCGAGCATGCGGTGCAGCCCAAGCAGCGGCTGCCAAGCTCTTCCCAGAAGGGATCCTTATGGAAGGCATCCATCAGAAGCGCGACTTCCTGGATTTCGGGGATGTCGGCATTGAAGGACTGCTGGCGGCGACGGGTCTGATTGCGGAAGGCCTGACGCTCCTCGTCGGTTGCAACACGCGGGTTGCAGCTGCGCTCCAGTATGTTGGCAGCTTCGACGCTCGACATGCTGACCAGGTACTTTCCACCGATGTCGGTCAAGAACAAGTCGTAGCCGTAACGCGCCTCGTCTGCACCCCATAGACGGCAGAAGCAGTTTTCGCCCGGCATGCAGCTCACACCCACGATCAGGGTGGCATTTCGCCTGCCCACGTAATACGGATCGGGACGCTCGCAGTCCTTGAAGACCAAGTCGAGCCTGTTCATGGCATTGATGTCGCAGGAATGCATGCCGAAGATCACGCGCTTGGGAAATTCGACGCAAGTGGGCAGAACCTCGTTCGCCTGGGCATCGAATCGGAAAAGCTCTTCTTTCGGCGGCAGGAAATACTTCTTCGGCGAAACCACCGTCGAGATGTAGTCCAACTTCATCTCGTCGGGGGAATCGATTACCTCGAAGTTGACCCCCTGGTCGGTCTCGACGGGAGCCACTACCTCGTAGGACTCCATGAACGCATTGACCAGCAAGGGGATTTCGGATGCATCGATCACCCGGTACAGCATGAAAGCTGCTCCTCTCTTCGTTTTTCGGTATTCCCATACACTATCAACCGCAGGACCCCAGTGCGCATCGCGCTGGAAAAGCGACGCAAAGCCCCCACCGAATCCCCCAGAAAGCACCACGTCCGGATTTCGGGCGTAAACAATGCAGGAGACCCGCTTCAGGGGCCGCAGGAAGCCGCGCCCTATCGGGAATACTGATACCAGTATATAGAAACAGGCTGGAAACAAAAGCTTCCAGCCTGTTCAGAGTCGTTCCGTTTCGGCAACGTGGTGTTGCCGTGGTTCCGAGCGGGGGTTATTTGCTCTGGCTCGGGAAGTAGAGCTCGATATTCGCGATCTTCCAGCCAATCAAATCGCGGCCCAGGGTGATCTTGTATTCCACATCGCCACCCTCTTCGGTGTTCGCCTTGGCGTAGACCACCGACTGGTTCATGGAACGCTCGACGCCTTCGATGGTCACGTCGCCGTCCTTGACGACGGGATCGATCAGCGCGGCGATGCGCTCGTCGGAAAGATCCTTGTTGAAGGAAGTGCCGGCAGCTGCCTCGGGGTCGGCGAACAGGGTCTTCACCACGGTTTCCTGAGTGGGATAGCCATAGCCCTGGGAATAGGCGAACACGCCTGCCGCGGCGGCAAGCAGCAGGATGACGATGAGCACGATGCCCACCTTCAAGCCTACATTGCGGCGCTTGCGGTCTTCCTTGGCAACGCCCTTGGACCAGCGCTCAAGCTCTTCATCGGTCGCGTTGAAGAAACGGTCGTCGGAGCTGGCATAGTTGTCCTGGACGTTGTAGGTCTCGGGATAGAAGTAGGGATTGACGCCCTCTTCATCGTTTTCGGCAGGGACGGGGACGCCGTCGCCGGATACATCCAAACCGGAAAGGTCGTTCTGGGGAGCGGAACCCGAACCCACGGTAACGGGTTCGATTACCGCGGTTCCCTGGGAAACGGCGCCAATCGCACGCTGGTAGTCGACGCTCGCCGCATCGTTGAGGAAGTAGGTCTTGTCTGCGAGCGCCTGCTCGAAGGCGTCGACTGCCTGCTGCATCTGGCCGGATGCCACATAGGCCTGGCCCAGGTTGGCGTAGATCTTGTTCTTGGTGGCAGCGTTCATGCGGAACTGCAGTGCGCTCTCATAGCTTGCCACCGCATCCGCAGGTCGACCGAGCGCCATGAAGCAGATACCCAGGTTAAGCAGTGCCTGGGCGGGATTGGGATTGGCTTCATCGAGCGCTGCGGAACGGAATGCCGAACCGGCTTCCGCGGTCTTACCCAGCTTCAGATAGGCCTTGCCCATCCCGGAATAAGCCTTGTAAGGAGTTTCGTACGCAGCATCGGCAAGCGCCAACTCGAAGTGCTTGATGGCGTCATCATAGTTGTACAGCGCGGCATAGGAATTGCCCAAATTAGCCTGGACGGCACCGTCGTGCTTGTATTCTTCGTCGGCGATGGCCTGGTCGTATGCATGAATTGCGCCTTCGAAATCCTGCAGCTTCACAAGGCAGTTGCCGATCTTGTGGTAAAGCTGTCCGATTTCACCGGGAGCAAGAACCGTATCATCGCCCTGCAGGCACTGGGTGTAGGCTTCCAACGCTGTGGGGTAATCGCCCCTGTTGTAAGAAGTCTGAGCCTGCTGGAAAAGAACGTTGTTCATATAGTACCTACTGCTCTCTGATGGATATTGGGGAAAGGGGCCTTATTCGTTCGCGCCCTCGATGACGATGCTCTCGATAACGTCGCCGACACGCAGCTGCTCGATAACGTCCATGCCCTCGATGGTCTGACCGAAGACGGTGTAATTGGGATCCAGGAAGTGCTGGGCGCCCAGGCAGAAGTAGAACTGGGAGCCTGCAGAATCAGGATGCTGGGAACGTGCCATCGCCAGCGCGCCGTCTTCATGGCTGTTGTTGGGATTGGTGGTGAACTCTTCCTTGATGGTATAACCGGGACCACCGGTACCCAAACCCGCAAAGGGATTGCCCGCGGCTTCGGCCACCTGCGCGGAATCCAGGGGACGGGTGTTGGGGCAGCCGCCCTGGATGACGAAATCTTCCACATAACGATGGAACTTCAGGTTGTCGTAGAAGCCCTTCTGGGCAAGCTCCACGAAATTGCCCACATGGATGGGCGCGTCGTTGCCGGCAAGCTTGACTCGAATAACGCCCTTGGAAGTAGTGATGACAGCGATCTCGTTGCCATTCGGGACGTATTCGGGGGTGTACAAAGCCATTATCGGTCCTTCCTAATGCGTTTCAGCTTCGCTTATTCAACCCGTCTTCACGGAATAGTTGACGATTGGCGCCCTCGACAGGATTCGAACCTGCGGCTTTCTGCTCCGGAGGCAGACGCTCTATCCCCTGAGCTACGAGGGCGCATATGAATAGGATTATACGCTATTATCGGTACTTGATAAAAACCAAAGCGCAAACTGCAAAGGATGCCCACCCTATGGAACAAATCCTCCACATCGACGCATTGATGTACGGCTCCGCCGGAGTCGGCCGGCTCGAAAGCGGCAAGACCGTCTTCGTCGACCATAGCGCACCTGGAGACCTGGTTCGCGTTGAAATCACCAAAGAGAAGAAGAATTTCGCCGAAGCGAAGCTTCTCGAGGTGATCGAACCCGGTCCTGCCAGGGTTGCACCCGCATGCCCCCATGCCGGCGTTTGCGGGGGATGCCCCTGGGGACACATCTCCTATCAGCACCAGCTCGAAGCCAAACGGGAGAACACCATCGCCGCCCTCTGCAGGATCGGCGGATGGAGCGGGGAAGACGCCCGCAAGATCGTGGAGCCCTGCATAGGCAGCAAGCGCCAGATGGGATACCGCAACAAGCTCGAACTGGCATGCAGCACCGACGAAGCCGGACGCCTGAGCCTGGGCTTCATGCAGGAAGGGAGCCATCGGCTCATCGCGCCCCAAAGCTGCCCCCTCGCGCACAAGAGCATCCAAACGGCCCCGAAGAAGCTGGCAGGCGCACTGCGCTTCCTGCAGGGTGCCGGAACCGCGAACGGCGGCCTCGATCTGGGGCTGTACCGCGTAGGCGTACGCACCAGCGTGCGTACGAAGAGCACCGAGATCGCACTATGGACCAAACCGGGGCACTTCCCCCGCCAGGCTGCAGTCAAGGTGCTTTCAAGCGCACTCAAGGCCACCAGCATCGTCCATGTCATCGCCGACCCCGGCAAGGAACGCAAGGTCAAGCGGATCGAGCGTCTTCACGGCAAGGGTTTCTGGGAAGAAGAACTGTGCGGCATCCGCTATATGGTAAGCGCCCCCAGCTTCTTCCAAGTGAACACCGCGCAGGCAGAAACCCTGGTGCGCACCGCCATCGAGGGGCTCTGCCTGGACGAAACCTCCCGCGTTGCCGACCTGTACTGCGGCGTGGGAACCTTCACCCTGCCCATCGATCAGATCGCGGGTGAGGTGATCGGCGTGGAATGCGCCGCCTCGAGCGTTCGCGACCTGCGCCGCAATGTCGACAGCAACGGTGCCTGGGTGGATGTCATCGGCGACGACAGCGCCCGCGCCTTGCCGGAAATGGGGCACCTCGATGCGCTCGTGGTCGATCCGCCCCGCACGGGATTGGCGGACGGGGTCGCCGAAAGCATCGCCCACGCCTCGCCGGAGCGCGTCGCCTACGTCAGCTGCAACCCCACTACCTGGGCGCGCGACGTGGCAAGACTGGAAGCATGCGGATACGCGCTTGAGAAGGTAACGCCCGTAGACCTGTTCCCCCAGACCTACCACAACGAACTGGTGAGCATCTTCAGGCGAATGTAGGGGCTTTCGGGCCTTCCCAGGGCAACGCAACAGGGAACCTGAAGGCGAACCATACCCTAATGGGCCTGCGGAACGGGTCTTCTTCAAGGGGCATCACCGACGAACGGGTCCGAGCCTACCTGTTGGAAGGAAACGCTTCCGCAACCGCTGGTTCTGTGCAATTTCCGCCAAGGCGAGCCTTCTTCGCCAAAGGTGAAGTATGATTATCGGCTGGCATTTCGAAACAGGAAACACCGCGCCCTTAGGCGCTTCGATACGACAATAAGGAGCTAATGTGTCCGGAAAGATCATGGTAGACATGGAAACCGCCCGCAAGTGCGCGCTTATCGCAGCAAAGGCGGCAGACTCCAAGAAGGCAAGCGACATCATGGTGCAGGAAGTAGGCGAAGTCGTTTCCTCCACCGACTTCTTCGTCATCTCCACCGCGGTGAACAACCGCCAGGTTGCCGCCATCATCGAAGAAATCGAAGAGCAGGTGCGCGTGCAGACCGGCCTCAAGCCCATCCATCGCGAGGGCCTGAACGATGGAACCTGGGCGCTTCTGGACTACGGCTTCATGATCGTGCACGTCTTCCAACCCGAAGCCCGCGACTTCTACCGTTTGGAAACCCTGTGGAACGACGCTCCCATCATCGACCTGAAAGAAGCAGGAATCACCGACGTGGAGTATTCCGACCGTATCGCCAAGATCCTGGGAGAAAAGCAGGACTAGCGAAGGCGGTAACGCACTGGCGGAAAGGCGATGGTGCGCAAGTGCCGGACGCTCGAACGCCGTAATCTTGCAGACAAGCACAACGGGAGCCGATCAGGCTCCCGTTTTCGTTTCCGTTTGCAGTCGCAAACCGTCCTTGACTCGCGTTGCTTCCCTATTCGCCCAACGCGAATTGCTCCGCCTCCCTTTCGGCATGCTGGGCGCACAGGGCGTTGAAGATCTCGCAGGTGCCCGGGAACAGGGGCTTGCTGCGCTCGATAAGGGAATGGAAGGTGAGCTTGAAGGCCCTGAAGTACAGTTCCTGCAGGGGCACTTCCCCCACGCAGGCGCGCAGCTGGTCGAGGCCGGATCCCTTCCCGAAATCGCGCCCCGGCTCGATCAGGTCCGCCGTGTACACCACGCAATCCAAATCGGACATATCCGCCGCCCCCGAGGTATGGCGTGCGATCGCCTGGAACACATCATGGCCGAACTCGGGATGTTCCTTAGCCAATACCGCAGCGGCAGTGGGGCCATGGAGCAGCCAGGGCATCTCCTCGTTGATATACGGGTCGATATCCAGCTCGAGGGATCGCGCATGCCTGCGCATCGCCTCGTCGTCGCGGCATTTATCCCAGTCATGGAGCAAGCCGGCCATACGGGCCTTCTTCGCGTCGAGGCCGTAAGCCTCCGCGATTTTCTTGGAGGTCTTCGCCACACCCAGGGAATGCTTGTACCGATGTTCGGAAAGGCGCTTCTTCAACTGCTTGCGCATCTGCTTGTAATTCTGCTTGCAGAAAGGATCGTCCACCCATTCTGCCTGATCGAAGCTGCAGTCAGCCATGCTATTCCCCTTCCCTGCCAGCCTGGGAATACAGCCCATGCCTGCAGATATAATCGAAAACGTTATAGGTCACCAGATAGCGGATGGAATTGCCCTCGCGCACGAAACGCCTGAGCATGCTCGATGATATGGAAAGCGCGGGCACTTCCAGATAATTGATATCGAATCGGGTCATTTCCGCCATGTCGCTTTTGAAAGCATCGCTTATGGGGGCACCCGGACGCGTCACCGCGATCAGATGCGCTAGATCGGCGATCCTTTCCGAATCGCGCCACTTCACGATACTCAGCACAGCATCGGCGCCGGTGATGAAATACAGCTCTACATTGGAAGGATAGTAGGCCCTCAGCTGGCAGAGCGTATCGACGGTATAGGTATTCCCCTCACGCTCCACCTCGAGCGGGCTCACATCGAAATACGGATTGCTCGCCGTCGCCAAGCGACACATATCCAGACGTGCCTGCGCTTCGGTAACCTGCTGGTTCAGCTTGAACACCGGCGTACCCGCGGGCATGAACACCACCGCATCCAAACCGAAGGCCACCCTGGCCTGTTCGGCACAGGAGAGATGGCCGATATGGATGGGGTCGAAGGTGCCGCCCATGATTCCCAGACGGAAGGTGCGATCGGGCTGATCGAAACCCAGGCGATCGAAGCGATGGCAGACGCTTCGGGGCACATGGGAACAGGACGCCCCGCTTCGGGCGTCCTGCGATACCGGCTGGGAAGGCGATGGCATCAGTCGAACACCACCAACTCGTCGCGGTGGATAATCGGCTTGTCCGCCATGCTCGCAAGCAAGCGGTTGCGGCGCATCTGCTGCGTGGAGTATCCGCGCGCCAGGTCGATTTCATCTGCGCTCGCATTCACCTTGCCGCGGGCGAACAGATGTCCGGAAAGATCGCGGATATCCACGATATCCCCGGCTTCGAAGTCGCCCTGGACGCTGGAAACACCCACGCACAACAGGGATTTTCCGCGTTCCTTGAGCGCCATCTTGGCTCCGTCGTCGACCACGATACTCCCCTTCGCGGAATCGCCCAGCGCGATCCACAGTTTATAGCCCGTGATCTCATGCGGCTTGAAGCTTGCGCTGAACAGGGTGCCCACCGGCTCGCCCTTTGCAATGCGCACCAGGGCATCGGGCTCATGACCCTCGCAAACCGTAAGCGGGATACCCGCAACCATGAGCACGCGAGCAGCCCTGATCTTGGTGACCATGCCGCCGCTGCCCACCTTGGAGCCCACGCCCCCTGCAACGCCCATGATGTCTTCGGTCACCCTGTCCACGCGGCTGATCAGCTTGGCCTGGGGGTTGCTGTTGGGATTGGCGTCGTAGAGGCCCTTCACGTCGCTGAAGATGACGCTGTGGTCGGCCTTTACCAGACAGGCGACAATCGCCGACAGCGTGTCGTTGTCGCCGAATTTGATCTCCTCGACCGAAGTGGTGTCGTTCTCGTTGACGATAGGCACCACGCCGAAGTCCAGCAGCCTGTTCAGGGCGTCGCGCGCATGCAGATATGCATGGCGGCTCGCAGTATCGTGCCTGGTCAGAAGCACGACGGAAGTGAGCATCCCATACTCTTCGAAGATTTCGGCATAGGCGGTGGACAATACCCCCTGCCCCACCGATGCGGCGGCCTGCAAGCTCGGGACGTCATGGGGACGCTCCTTGATACCCAGTTCGTTCAAGCCCACGGCGATAGCGCCGGAGGATACCACGATCGGCGCCCAGCCCATTTCGCGCAGCTCCTCGAGCTGACGGGCAAGATTATGCAGGTATTGGCGGTCCAGCCTTCCCTTCTTGTCGATAAGGGTGGAAGAACCGATCTTCACAACCAGAGTACGGGATGCACGTGCCATTATCAGATATCCAATCCAGAATAGATGTCCTCACGCTGACGAGAAGAATCATACTCGAAAGAGCGGCCGACGATGCGGATCTCGTCGCCATCGCATGCGCCAGCGGCTTCCAAGGCGGCATCGACGCCGATTCGCTTCAGGCGATGCTGCAGGAATGCGATGGCCTCTTCGTTTTCCCAGTCGCACTGGACGACCATGCGCTCCACCTGGGTGCCCACCACACGGAAGACGTCTTCGGAAAGACGCACCACCTTGAAGGCCTTCTCGCGTTCCTGGCGGCGCCGTTCCCAAACGTGGTCGTAGTGGGGCTGGGCCGCTTCGGCATCGCGCGCAGCCTCGCGCAGCGCATGGACCTTTGCTCCTATCGCCGCTTCGAGCTGCTTGATGCCCTGTCCGGTCACCGCACTGGTCAGATACAACTTGGGATCGATGGGGCTTTCAGCGAATTCGTCGCCGCCAGCAGCTTCCAAGCTGTCCTTCTTCACTTCCTGCGCCAAACGCTCGATGGCATCCTCCACGCCCGGGCAGTCCACCTTATTCGCCACCACGATGCAGGGGCGCTTGGCGAATTCGGGATCGTATAGCTCGAGTTCGCGCTTGATGATGCGGTAGTCCTCCACCGGATCGCGGCCTTCGAAACCGCCGGACATATCGACCACATGCACGATAATCGCCGTGCGCTCGACGTGGCGCAGGAACTCGTGGCCCAGGCCCTTGCCCTGGGAAGCGCCTTCGATGAGCCCAGGGACGTCGGCGATGACATAGTCGTAATCGTCGGTACGCACCACGCCCAGGTTGGGAACCAAGGTAGTGAAGGGATAGTCGGCGATCTTGGGCTTCGCCGCGCTCACACGCGAGATGATGGAGCTCTTGCCGGCAGAAGGGACTCCGACCAGCGCCGCATCGGCCATAAGCTTCATCTCCAACTCGATCCAGCCCTCATGCGCAGGCTCGCCCAGTTCCGCGAAGGCGGGCGCGCGCCTGGTTGGAGTGACGAAATGGGTGTTGCCGCGACCGCCGTAGCCGCCCTGCGCAACCACGACCGCGTCGCCGTCGCACACCAGGTCGGCCAGGATCTCGTCGGAGACCTCCTTGGTCTCCTCGTAGTATTCGCGCACCACCGTGCCCACGGGAACGCGCAGGATCAAATCCTCGCCCCGTGCGCCATGCATCTTGGAGCCCTTGCCATGGGTGCCGCGCTGGGCTTTGAAGTGGTGCTTGAAGCGGTAGTCGATCAGAGATGAGACGCCTGCGTCGGCCTTCACAACGACATTGCCGCCGTGACCGCCGTCGCCGCCGTCGGGACCGCCCTTGGGCACATGCGCCTCACGGCGGAAGCTCATGCAACCGGCACCGCCATCGCCGCCTTTCACGTGGATATGAACTTTATCGATGAACATTCGAACCCGTTTCTACAAGAAAAGCCCTCTGCGTGCAGAGGGCTTTGCGATTCAAGTTTATAAGGTGGGTGCCTTATGCCTGAGGACGAACATGCACCTTACGACGCACGCCCTTGGTGTACTCAACAACACCGTCGGTCAGTGCGAACAGGGTGTCGTCCTTGCCACGGCCGACGTTGACGCCGGGGTGGAAATGGGTGCCGCGCTGACGAACCAGGATGTTGCCAGCCTTTACGACCTCACCTGCGAACTTCTTGCAGCCCAGACGCTGTGCGCGGGAGTCGCGACCGTTGCGAGTGGAGCCTAGACCCTTCTTATGTGCCATTCTGAATCACTCCCTCTTTCTACTTAGCCCACGGACTCGATCTGTACGCGAGTCAGGTTCTGGCGATGACCACGCAGCTTCTTGTAGTTCTTGCGCTTCTTGAACTTGAAGACCAGCTGCTTCTTACCCTTGAACTGGGACAGAACGGTAGCGACAACCTTGGTTGCAGCAGCCTTCTCGGGATCTGCCTCTACCTTTTCGCCGTCTACCACACAGATAACGGGAAGCTCGACCTTTTCACCTTCAGCGGCTTCCAGCTTTTCGATTGCGATGATGTCGCCAGCAGCAACCTTGTACTGCTTGCCACCGGTTTTTACGATTGCGTACATGTTAAATACTCCTTGAAAGTGTCAAAACGCAAGGCAATATTGTATCGACCAGAAATCCGGACGTCAAGAAATCTGGAACGAAGTATTGAGTATGCGTTGGGTTCGCATACAACATGTGGGCTATAGACAACGCTTTCACGCTATCCTTCAGCATACTATCACACTAAAAACCCACCCAGCTAAAATAATCCGGCAAACGGCGGGGCTTTATGAAACCTCCATGTTTCGTGCAGGAGGGTATGCGCGGCAGATGGAACCTGCCGAATACGCACCGCACCCGCCCGGCCGCCGGGCAATCGGACGGCAGACGTCGAACGCACAGCCGCCATACTCCGCCGGTATTTCCCGCTAGTGGGCCTGCGCCCAGTTGTCGCCCCACGACGCGTCGACCGACAGGGGCACGCTCAGCGAGACTACATTCTCCATGACTTCGCAGAGCATGGCCGCAACCTGCGGGGCCTGATCGGCGGGAACCGAAAGGTCCAGTTCGTCATGGACCTGGATCATCAGCCGTGCTTCGGGGAATTCGCGGCGCAACCTGCGCTGCACTTCCACCATCGCCTTCTTGATGATGTCGGCCGCAGTACCCTGCATGGGGTGGTTCATGGCTGTGCGCTCCCCGAAGGCGCGCTTCTGGGCGTTCTTCGCCTTCAGCTCGGGGATGTGGCGCTTCCTGCCGAACATGGTCTGGGCGAACGATCCCTCCTTCGCATCCCGCACCACTTCATCCAGATAGCGCCGCACGCCGGGATACGCGCAGAAGTACTGGTCGATCAGCGCCTGCGCCTCGCCGAAGGGGATATCGAGCGTCTGGCCGAGGCCGAAGGCCTGCTGACCGTACACGATACCGAAGTTCACCGCCTTGGCGCGGCTGCGCAGCTGCGGCGTCACCTGATCCACGGGCACGCCGAACACGCGCGACGCGGTGGCGGCATGGAAATCGGCACCCGAATTGAACGCTGCGATCAAATGCTCGTCCTGGGAAAGATGGGCAAGCAAGCGAAGCTCGATCTGCGAGTAATCGGCAGACATGAACACATGGTCACGCTCGAAGGGCACGAAGCACTCCCTGATACGGCGGCCGAAATCGGTGCGCACGGGGATGTTCTGCAGGTTGGGGTTCGAAGACGAGAGGCGCCCTGTCGCCGTCACGGTCTCGTTGAACGTGGTGTGGAGCCTGCCGTCCCCGCGGCGCAGCTTCGGTAGGGCATCGATATAGGTCCCCTTGATCTTGGCCAGCTCGCGGTACTTCAGGATGAGCCCGGGCAGCTCATGCTCCTTCGCCAGCTCGGTCAGCACCTTGGCGTCGGTGGAATAGCCGCGGCTCGTCTTCTTAAGGGGCTTGAGACCGATCACCTCGAAGAGCACATGCCCCACCTGCTTGGGGGAATCCACATTGAACTCGCAGCCTGCCTCCTGGTAGATCCTTGCCACCAAGCGGTCTAGGTCTGCCGCGGTCTCGGTACCGATGCGCTCCAGGCATTCGGTATCCAATGCCGCGCCCGTACGCTCCATCTGAACCAGTACGGAAACCAAGGGCAGATCGATATCGCGGTACACATCGGTCGTGCCATCCGCTTCGAGCTTGTCGACCAGGGGGCCGAACAGCTCGAAGGCCGCTTGGGCTTCGAGTGCAATGCCAGGCTGCTCCCCTTCGGCGCAGGCGGGAACGCAGCCCAGTTCCCGTTCCATCAGCATCTGGAGCGAGTAATCCGAAACCGAACTATCCAGCACATAGGCTGCGAGCTGGATATCGAATACCCGGGCGTCGTCCATCTGGTCGGCGGTGATGTGGGCCTTAAGCGAGGTATCCGCAGGATAGAGCGCCTGGAAGGCCTCCTTGGCATTCAGCACCGCAAAGGGCACCTGCTCCACCACGAGGCGCTTCAGTATCGAGAGGGCATCTCCGCCCTCCAGGCACGCAACCTGGCTGCCATCGGAAAGCGCAAGGCTGATTGCCGCTCCGAACAGGGATTCCTGGCCGGGCTTGCGTACGGCCAAACCCAAAGGACGGTCTTCTTCGGCTGTTTCCATTATCCGCCCAATCGCCTCGAGCGCGCCCTGTCCTTCCAGGGGCTCGATTCCTTGGAAACGCGCCTGGGCCGATGATGCGGGGGCACCGCCCCCGATCAATGAGAGCACCTTGTTCAGATGCAAATTCATGCCCAACTTGCCAAAGGCTTCTGTCACCGCTTCCGCATGGTACGAAGGGAAGGAAAGCGCCTCCAAGTCGAGCGGGAAATCAAGGTCGCGCACAATAGTGGCGACATCACGCGAAAGGAAGGCCACATCGCGGTTGTTCTGCAGGTTTTCAAGCTGCTTTCCCTTCAGCTGGTCCAGGTTCTGGTAGATACCCTCCATGCTGCCGAAGCGCTGGAGCAGCTTTGCAGCGGTCTTCTGGCCGATACCCGGAACACCGGGGATGTTGTCGGAGGAGTCGCCCATCAAGCCCAGGAAATCGGGGATCTGCCTGGGAGAGACCCCGTATTTCTCCTCGACCATCGCCGGGTCGAACACCACCACATCGCTGATACCCTTCTTCGTGGTGAAGATACGCGTATGCTCGCTCGCCAACTGGCAGGCATCCTTGTCGCCGGTCACCAGCAGGGTATCGCAACCGAGCGCTTCCGCCCGCGCGGCGACGGTTCCCAGGATGTCGTCGCCTTCCCAACCCGGCACCTTCACCACGGGAATGTCCATCGATTCCAGCAGACCCTCGATAAGCGGGAACTGCACGCGCAGATCGTCGTCCATGGGCGGACGCTGAGCCTTGTATTCCTCCATCGCCTCGATGCGGAATGCAGGCTTGCCCGCATCGAAAGCGCACACGATGGCGTCCGGGGACGCAACATCGATGAATTTCAAGAGCATGGAAAGGAAGCCGAAGACGGCATGGGTGGGCGTGCCATCCGCCGCATTCATGCTGGGGGGCACCGCATGGTATGCGCGGTGCATCAGCGAATTACCGTCGATTACTGCAATGGTCTTGGGCATGTCCGTCGCCTTCTTTCGATTCCTCTCAACCCTCCGAAGTATAGCAAAGCAGACAATGCGGACCCGCCCGCCCGAAAAGCGTCATATCCAAGGTCCCCATAACGGGACAGCATGCAAAAGCGCCCCCGCAGGGGCGCCTATTCAAGTGCCGTCATCGGTTCTTGCAATGCGGGGCTTAGGGGAACGGAAGGCGCCGAAAGCAGCGAAGCCGGCCGCACCTCGGTACGCAAGGGCAGAGGCTTCGAGCGCGCAGGGCAACAGCCGCGTAACCGCCTAGCAGTATCCGTATGTGAGCAGGCCCTTCGCCACCACCGATGCAGTGCTCAGACGTACGGGTTGGTAAGGCTTCCCATACAGGAGGGTCTGCTTCACCCGAACGCTGCGAAGCTCGCTTGCAGGCACTTCGTAGGGGTTCGCCGAAAGGCGCACCATGCTTGCGGCCTTCCCCTCCTCGAGCGACCCGAACTCGTCTTCGTCGTAAGTCACCCAAGCACCGTTGATGGTGCACATGCGCAATGCCTCGCGGGCAGTCAGGCTCTGACCAGGCTCGGGATGGTTGCAGGCCCGATACATCCATTCGATGGCATCGGGCTGCGTACACGGCGCATCGGATCCGGCGGAAACGGAGATTCCCTTGTCCCATATAGTGCGCAAGGGCATGAAACCCCGCGCCCGGCTTTCACCCAAAACCGTCCGCAGATAGTCCACGGGCTCCTGGCTCCTCGAAAGAAACGAAGGCTGCATCATCAAATGGAAGCCGTACCGAGCGCACAGCTCCAAGCCCTCTTCGGTAGGAAGGCAGGCATGGATGATGCCGTGGCGATGGGCTTCCTTGAAGCTGCGGTCGATCGTGCGGGCAAGGCATTTTACCGCTTGATCGAATGCAGCATCGCCAACGGCATGCAAGGCCACTTGCAGCTTGTGGTTATGGGCTTGGTAACAGAAATCCTCCACCTGTCCATCGGAAAAGCGCAGGGACCCCTTGTTCCCGCCATCCCCGCAATACGGCACATGCAGAGCGGCATCGCGGCCCCCGAGCGTACCGTCCAAGGCGGGCTCGAAGCAGCCGCCCACCCTGCCGATCTTGCTCTTCAGGGCGACAGCAGGACGCTGGGACTGCGGCCAAACGCGCAGCTGGAAGCCGCCCTTCAAGGACTTGGCGATCCAGCGTGCGAAGGAGATGTCCGTATTCCACTTCATTCCGAAACCGGTCGCATTTCCCGCAAGGCAGAAGCCATGCGATGCATACGAATCGATCGCATCCTGGATGCCGCCGAGCAACACCGATTGGGGCACCGATTCCCGTGCAAAACGCAAAGCCCTCTCAAAGGCCTCGCCCTGGAGCAGCCCGCTTTCCCCGTCGAAACCGGCAAGGTCGCCCTCGGCCGCACCGATCGCCTCGATCAGCTTCGTGTTCGCAACGCAGGCATGGCCGTCGTAGCGGATCATCATCGCAGGCTTTTCGGGACAGGCCGAATCCATCTCCCCCTTCGTGGGAAGACGTCCCTCTTCCAGCAAATGCCCCGACGCGCCGAAGGCCACCGCCACGGGCATCTGCCCTGCCTGGGCGCATGAGCGCACGCAGGCCAAGGCCTCGGGAATGGTCTTCGCATCCAAGGCCGTCGTGAAGGCACCCGCCAAAGCCTGGATATCCAGATGCGCATGCGTATCCACGAAAGCCGGTGCCAGCACATCGTCTCCCAGATCGATCCGCTCGCAATTCCCATACTTCCCGGGAAGGTCATTGCCCACATACGCAATCAGGCCCTTTTCCTCCACAAGGAAACGGGCGACGGAATCGATCGCATCGACGGTCAGGATGCGTCCCTCATATACGGTTGCCAAATGTCCTCCTCGGAATCAGCCCGGATACCCTTTAGTTACTCCAAAGGTAACCCACTCCGCGTACGGTTTCCAGATGCTGGGCCAATTCGGGACCCAGCTTGGCGCGCACGCGGCGCACATGGACATCGACCGTGCGGCTACCGCCGTAATAGTCGAAACCCCAGACGCGGCGCAGCAAGGCGTCGCGGGAATAGGTGCGCCCCGGATGCGTGACCAAGAAGGCCAGGAGGGCATATTCCAGATAGGTAAGGTCCAATGGCTCGCCGTTCACATGAACCTGGTAGGTTGCCAGGTTGAGGGTCATGTTATCTATCGTCAGGAAGTCGGAAGAGCTGTTCTCGTTCCCAGGCCAAATCAGCTGGCGGATGCGTGCCGAGCATTCCTCGCTACCCGCTCCGCGCACGACGAAGTCGGCCTTCACCTGCATGGGAAGACGGAACTCGGAGAGCATGGACTCGTCGATGATGGCCAGCAGATTCACCCCGCCCGCCTCGACAAGCAGCTGCTCGGCATTGGCAAGCTCCGTAGAAACATCCCCGCGTACTTCCAGGATGACCAGGTCCACATCGCCCTTCTGGGAAAGGAGCTTCTTGAACTGCAGGCTGGACCCTGCAGACACATCGACGTCCATCGCGGAAAGGATCTGTTGGAACTTATGCGCATTATCCAGGCTATCGGCGATGAACAGTACTTGCTTACGCTGCATGCGACACCCCCTACAGCCTTTCCAGGAAGCGCGAGAGCTCCCATTCGGAAACCTGACCCAGATACTCGTTCCATTCCCTGCGCTTCTGGTCGACCAGGTAGGAATGGATATGGTCGCCCAGAAGATCGCGCATCAGCTGGGATTCGGCGAAGAGCTCGGTGGCGCTGCCCAGGTCCCTGGGAAGCATGCCGAAACCAGCCGCCTTCATTTCCTGAACACTCAGCTTGGCCAAATCGACGCCGTCGGAGGGCTCGCGCAACTCAAGCTTGTCCTCGATACCCTTCAAACCCGCGGTAACCACCGCTGCGAAAGCAAGATAGGGGTTGCAGGCGGGATCGGGGTTGCGTAGCTCGATGCGGCATGCCCCTTCGTCCTTCGGACGATAGCTGGGGATGCGCACCAAAGTCGAACGGTTCCTATGTCCCCAAGTCAGGCTGTACGGCGCCGCCTGACCTCCGATCAGGCGTTTGTAGGAATTCACATACTGATTGGTAAGCAGGCTGAATTCGGGCGCATATTTGAGCAGGCCCGCGATGAAGTACTTTGCAGTTTGGGAAAGGTTGCTGCCCGAAGGATCGCGCTCGTCGAAGAAGGCATTGTTGCCGAATTCGTCGAACAAGCTGATATGCAGATGCATTCCACTGCCGGGCTGACCGGTAATGGGCTTGGGCATGAAGCTGGCATATACACCATGCAACGCGGCGATTTCCTTCACCACAAGCTTGTAGGTCATCACCGCATCAGCCATGGACATGACGTCTGAATAGCGTAGGTCGACCTCGTTCTGGCTGGGACCCGTCTCGTGATGGCTGTACTCCACGGGGATGCCCATGTGTTCCAGAGCAAGCACCGTATCACGGCGCAAGTCGGTGGCCGAATCAAGCGACATCAGATCGAAGTAGCTGCCGTGGTCGAGCGGCTCGGGACTGGAGGAATCCCTGAAGTAGAAATATTCCACCTCGGGACCGATGTTCACTTCATAGCCCATGCTCGCGGCATGCTCCACCGCCTTGGCAAGTACCTGCTTGGAATCACCGGAAAAAGGCTTGCCCTCGGGCGTACGGATGCTGCAGAACATACGGGCGACGGAATTGGAATTGGGCCTCCAGGGGAGGATCTGGAAGGTCGATGCATCGGGGAAAGCCAGCATGTCGCTTTCCTGGGCGCTCGAGAAGCCCTCGATGCAGCTTCCGTCGAAACCCATTCCCTCGGCAAAGGCCTTTTCCAATTCGTTGGGGCTGACCGCGAAGGACTTCATGTTGCCCATCACGTCGGTGAACCAGAAGCGCACGAAATGCACGTCGCGCGCCTTGATCGTCTTCATCACATATTCCTGATCGGGACTCATACCCTCTCCATTCGCAAACGTAGGCGGATTTTTAAAGAACACAGTGTAGCCGAACGGTACGGAAAAGGGGGCGGACGGACGAATCCTTTAACTTTTCCGAAAATTCTTACTTGGAAACACAAACGATAAGCTTATAGGCGCCTAGCGAACTGGGGCATGGCGGCTTCTTAGATGGTGCCCAAGCCCTCGGCGATCCAGGACGCCTTCGCCAGATACTCCTTCGCATAGCGGTGGTATACGAACAGCCAATCCCCCACATATGCGCCCTCCGCTTCCTTCAAAAGCGACCAGACGTACCAGCACCAGGCGGCAAGGCCCACATACGCGAAGTTGTGGCAGATCTCTTCCTGGGTGGGGGTCCGTCCGAAATAGAACTCCAGGGCACGCAGCGCCTCATGCTCGCTCAGCTGGCAGGAAACCACCATGGTGCCGAAGTCGCTCGCGTAATCGGACATACCGGCATAGTCCCACTCGACCAGCCTCATCTCGCCGTCCTCGTTCATGATCAACGTAGTATCGGAGAAATCATTGTGGCAGAGACAAGGGCTTTTCGCATCGATCCGTGCAATCTCCTTCGCCTGCGCTGCCATATTGGAAAGCCTGTTGAATGCGGGCAGATAGACGTCGGACTTCTCGAGCAGCTCGCTCGCGAAGCGGCAGCCCTCCTCGTAGAAATCGAAGGATCTGCTCACCTCGTCGGACACGCCATGGAGCATCCTGATGATATTCATGGCGCTCTGCAAGGCCGCTTCATTATGGAAATTGACCTTGTGGGTCTTCGGAATGTACTTCGCGATCATCCAACCCGTATGGGGGTCTTCATGGATGAAGGAGTCATAGAGCCCGATGCGCTTCGCCACCTGCTGCGCCTCCACCTCGGCGGCGTAATCGACCAGCTTGTCGTTTCCCGCGCCGGGGTGGCGATAGGTCCACTCGCCCCCATCGGTTGCGAAATGGAAGCAGTAGTTCGTCAGGCCCTGGTCGATCGAATAGATGTTCCTGATCTCCGACTTGTCGCAACCGAGCACATCCACGATATTGTCGAAGATCTGCGACTTTCCGCTCGTCATGAAATCGGGATCGATCGAAGCTGCTTGGGAAATGCTCTTCAAGCTGCAAACGTCATCCGAGTCGTAGATCCTGCCCGCCACCCTGCATTCGTCGAAACGATCGGTAAAGAACTCCAACCAGCTTTTGGGGCAGGTTCGGGGGTCGGCGTACTCTTCCTTGAGGTCGCGCCTGAGCTCTTGCGACATCGCCCTATCCGAGAACACCTGTCCTTTCAGGCACCAGGAATCCTCTCCGCCCAACTCGGGGTCGGACACGCTGCCGTCGCGTTCGAGCCTGACGCAATACCGGGGAGTCTCCCCTTTCGAATAGCACAAGGCGCAGTAGCTTTCGCGCTCATAGGCCCTGAAGGGGTTGTGCAGGAAGTAGTCGCAGGAATCGCAGATATAGGAATTCGAAAGCAGGCTGCGCACCGCCATCAAAGACGAGTGGCTTCCACGGGACTGGTATTCGGGATTGAATACCACCTGGACGCCGTACTTCTTCTCAAGATGGAAGAGCTGTTCGGCCTTATCCCCGCCCACGACATAGATCTTACGGACCCCCGCTTCCCGAAGCTGCCTGATCAAGCGCTCGATCAGAACCTCGCCGCGGAAGGTGAACAGGCACGGGGGTTTTTCATAGGAAAGGGGCACGAAATCGGGTTTGAATTCGGCTGCCAGGATGATGGCGTTATCCACCTTGTACGGCTCGAGCGCCTGGACGCCCGCCTTCGTGATGCGTCCGCCGAAGATCCACCCCAGCTTTTCCAACTCATCGAGCTCCGCTGCAACCTCGACTTTCGGAAGGGCCAGATCAAGCGCAAGTAATTGAGGGTTGGCAGGGTTGGCGCTCATCGAGAGCTCGCGCAGCACCTGGAACCGCACATCTGGAATACCCATTTCAGCCTCCTCGTTCCTGCAAATAGCGCATTGCCCATGGTAACGCTTTTCCACCTCCCGTATCCCGCCTTGCAACGATCAGCACGCAAGAATCCGAAAGCCTTCGAAAAAGGATGCCGATCCGAAGATGGACTTCGCTTGGGGAAGCAAGGGAGCGGGCGAACCGGGAACCGGCATGCCGGCATACCGTCGCATGCAGGTCCGGGAAAACGGGCTCGGGCTGATAGGCAGCATGCAGACCGCATATGGAAAGGCACCCTGCAGCCCAATCGTGCTGCAGGGTGCCGGAAAAGTTGCCCGCGCGGGCAGAAGCAGCCGCGCTCAAGCTTGCAAGGGCCAAGCTCGCGCGCCCTAGGAGATGGTAACCCCCAGCTCGCGCTCCACCAGGTCGAATGCAGCATCGATGGCCTTGTCCATATCATAGTACTTGTATCCGCCCAGGCGTCCGGCGAACACCACCTTGCCCTCTTCGGCGGCAAGCGCCGCATACTGCTCGTAGAGCTTGGTGTTGCGCTCGTCGTTGATGGGATAGTAGGGCTCGTCGCCCGGCTCCCAATCGGCAGGATACTCGCGCGTGATCACGGTCTTGGGCTGCTCGCCGTACTCGAAATGCTTATGCTCGATGATGCGGGTATAGGGCACCTCGCGCTCGGTGTAATTCACCACGGCATTGCCCTGATGGTTCTGCTCGTCGAGCACCTCGCTCTCGAAACGCAGGCTGCGGTATTCCAAGGTGCCCAGCTTGAAATCGTAGAACTCGTCGATGGGCCCGCAGTAGATCACGCGGTCGGCGATGTCGGGGTTCTGCGCGATGAAATCGCGGTATTCGGTGTTGAGCAGGATTTCCGTATCCCCGAACATGGCCTGCACCATCTTGGTGTAGCCGCCCATGGGAATGCCCTGCCAACGGTCGTTGAAGTAATTGTTGTCATAGCGGAAGCGGCAGGGCAGGCGCTTGATGATGCTTGCGGGCAGGTCCTTGCAATCGCGTCCCCACTGCTTTTCCGTGTAGCCTTTCACCAGTTTCACGTACACGTCCCTGCCCACCAGGGAAAGCGCCTGCTCTTCCAGGTTGGCGGGTTCGCCGATTCCTTCGGCGGCAACCTGCTCGGCGATCTTCGCCTGGGCTTCGGCGGGAGTCACCACGCCCCACATGCGGTTGAAGGTATTCATATTGAAGGGCATGTTGTACAACTCGTCCTTGTAACGCGCGACGGGGCTGTTCACGTAGTTGTTGAACTCCGCGAAGCGGTTCACATAATCCCATACGCGTCGGATGGAAGTGTGGAAGATATGCGCGCCGTACTTATGCACATTGATACCCTCCACCTCCTCGCAATACACGTTGCCTGCGATATGGGGACGGCGGTCGATCACCAGGCAGCTCTTCCCCACCTGAGCCGCCTCGTGCGCGAATACCGCAGAAGAGATACCCGCACCTACGATCAGATAGTCATAATGGCTGTTCATGCCCACTTCCTTCCGAAAAGACGGCGCCTCTGGGCGCCGCCTGCATTGTTCTTGCCGATTATTCCGAAAGCCCGCAATCGGCGGCATCGCGCGCAGCAGCCGCCCCGGCTTCGTTTTCGATATAGACGCCTTCCTGGGTAAACACCGTCTTGAAGGTCTTGAATAGCACCTTCGCATCCAAAGCGAAGGAGATATTGCGCACATACCACACGTCGAGCTTCAACCTGTCATGCCATGAGGATGCATTCCTGCCGCCATAGACGACGGCATATCCGGTAATACCGGGCTTCACCAGCAGTTTGTCGCCTTCGTCACCCTGATACAGCTCGGTTTCGCGCTTCAGGTCGGGCCTGGGTCCGATGACGCTCATGGTTCCGTTGAGCACGTTCAGGAACTGGGGGAATTCATCCAGGCTGGTACGCCGCATGAAAGCCCCGATGCGCGTCAGGCGCGGGTCATCGGCGCCGTTGTAGGTGGAGCCGTCTTCCATGACCAAATCGGGCGCGTTCACCTTCATGCTGCGGAATTTGTACATGGTGAACTCGTGGCCGCCCTTCCCCACACGCGGGGCGTTATAGAAGATGGGGCCCTTGTCTTCCAGATGGATCATCGTCCCCAGCACCACCACGAGGATCCCCAAAACGGGCATGGCCAAAAGCGCTATGACGATATCGAGCAGGCGCTTCACGAAACGCTGGTACATAAACCTACCTGCATTCCCTCAAAGCGGCCAGATAACAGCTGCAGACATAGTCGATATCCTCATCGGAAAGCAGCGTATGCAAGGGCAAGGTGAGCTCGTTTTCGAACTGCGCGCAGGAATTGGGGAAGTCGGACGGGTCGAATCCCATATTGCGATACGCGGTGAACATGGGCAGCGGCTTATAGTGCACATTGCAGCTCACGCCCGCATCCGCCATGCGGCAGATCACGCGATTGCGCAAATCTCCGTCGTCACCTTCGATGCGGGTGAGCATCAGATGCCCTGAAGAGGCAAAGTCATCGCCGAAATGCTGCATGATGGAAACGCCATGGCCTTCCAGCAGCTCGGCGTAACGCTCTATCATCTTGCGCCTGCGGTCGAGCAGCGCGGGATAACGCTCGAACTGGGCCAAACCCAAAGCCGCCTGGATATCGGTCATGTTGCACTTGTAGCCTGGGAAGACGATGTCGTATTCCCAAGACCCCGCCTTGCATTTGGCGAAGGCGTCCTTGCTCTGGCCGTGGAGGCTCTGCAGCATGAGCTGGCGATAGACCTCCTGATCGTCCAGACCGCATTTGCTCCACGCAAGCGCGCCGCCCTCGCCCGTGGTGAGGTTCTTCACGGCATGGAAGCTGAATGCCGTGAAATCCGCCACGCTACCGCACGGCCTGCCCTTGTAGCTTGCACCGAGCGCATGGGCGCCGTCGGCGAGGACCATCACCCTTCCGAACGCCTCCTGCAAAGGAGTCGCTGGACGGAACAAGTCCCTTTTCGATTCCACTGCGGAAAACAGGCGGTCGTAATCGACCATGCGCCCGCCCACATCGACGGGGATGACCGCCTTGGTCTTCGGGGTTATCAGAGAGGGGATGGCGTCGATGTCTATCTGGAAGGCATCCTTCGCACAATCGCATAGGACGGGGGTCGCCCCCACGTGGACGATCGCAGACGCCGACGCGGTATAGGTATATGCACTGGTGATGACCTCGTCGCCGGGTCCGATGCCCATTACGCGCAGGGCGCACTCCAATGCTGCGGTGGCAGAGGAAAGGCATGCCACGCCGGCACACGAATATGCATCCCGAAGACGTTCTTCGAGCTCCTTTGTACGCGGGCCGGTCGTGATCCAGCCGCTTTTCAGGGCACTCGCGACCGCCGCCACTTCAGCATCCGTGATATCCGGAGGCGAGAAAGCGATGGTTCGCTGTGCGCATTCGGTTCCGGTCATTTCTACCTCTTTTACGAAACTAGTCCGTCGATTCTACTCCTATCGGGCGAGCGACTGAACCAATTTCACTATCTCTTGATATGCGACATCCTGATCGAATTGCGACTCGGCAAGGCTTCTTGCCCGCTTTCCCATCGCAGAGCAGGCATCGGGTTGTTCCAGCAACGCCTTGATGGCGCCTGCGAGCAATGCGACATCCTCCGCTTCGACGTTCACGCCGAATCCGCCCGCTTCCACCTTAGCCCGCATTTCCGGAGAGGAACCGGTGTTGATCATGGGATGACCGCTCGCAAGGTAGTCGCCGATCTTCGTCACGATGGACTGCGGCGCCTGCTTGACCAGGGAGTTCACGGTAAAATCCGATCTGCACAACCAGGCTGCCATGTGGCCGTAATCCTGGTAGCCCAGGAAATCCACCGGCGCTTCGAGGCTATGCGCAATGTCCTCGAGCGACTCCCTGTCGGGACCATCGCCCAGGATCTTCACGCGCAGACCGGGGCAATCCCCCTTCAGGGCATTCGCAGCGCGCACCAAGGTTTCGATGTCGTAGCTTTTCCCCAGGGTTCCCGCGTACACGACCCAGAATTCGCCTTCGGGCTTGCAGATCTCTTCGGCGAACCGGGCGGCGCCTTCGTCGAAGGCAGCCAGGTCGTTGCCTACATACACCGTGATATGGCGATACGGCTCGCTCCTGTCCAGACCCGGCCGAGCCGCATATTCGTCAGACGTCCCCACCGCCGCATCGAGCAGCCTGTACACCTTCTTCGCGTCCCGCGCGAAGGGATAGAACGCAATGTCGCTCAATACGGGGATATCGACCGCCATCCTCATTGCCTCGGGCCACAGGTCGTTGATGTCGGCCACGTAAGGGATTCCCTCCGCCTTCGCGAAACGCGCACAGCACAGGGCCATGTCGTTGGGAGGGATCTCGGAATAGATCAGGGAATACCTTCCACGGTTCGCCTGGAAATGCGCATCGAGGTTCTTCGAGGCAATGCGATGGCTCGCAATGCGCTTCAAATCCAGATTGCGGGAATAACCGGGCTCGTCAATGAAAACCACGCGGTAAGGCAGCTGGGAATACACCTCGCGCGTCACATCGCGATGGGCCTTGTCCCAATGCTGAAAGCTGCTGGTGATAAGGTCGACCTCGAAGCCCGCCTCGACTAGGAGCTGGGCGATCTTGCGGAATCGCGTGTAACCGCGCACTTCGTCGGCGAGCTTGACACCGAGGGTCACCACGGCGATGCGCTTTGCCGCCTCGCGCACGTTAGCGCGCTGCATATCTACGTTCTGTTCCATGGCGCCAATTATAAGCAAGCCCCCGCACAGTTGCGGGGGCTATGCAAGCGGCTACAGATAATATGCATCCAAGGTATGCGCCTTCAAAAATCGAGCTCAGAGATCAACACCGCTCGCCATCTGGGAAAACAAGTCTTTTTGGCGCGTGGTTCACACGTTTGTCCGAAGGAGGCAATGTTCCCCAATCCCCATAGGCGATCTCAAGATAACGCTCGATTTGCGCTGGCGCAAAAAAGCGCCTTCCCTCGAAAAACACCTCGACGGGCGAAACCAAAACGTCTACTGGAAATACACCCATGTTGGTATACGCTGAGCACATGTAATTGTCCCCCGGATTTTCCACTCCTAAGTATGCATCGCGCAGAAACGCCTCAACGATTTTATCGTGGGAATTCGTTAGCTTGCAGGCAAGATGCCCCATATGACCCGCCAACTTCTCGAAAGCGCCAAGAACACCTTTATGAGGAACCTTCACATTGCCCGAATGCAATAAATAAGCAGAGAGCTGATGCTTCCTGCACGCAGACATCTGCTTTGCCGCAATGGCAGAATCGACAGAAAGCACATCATAGGGAAAGATGTCCACAAAGATACCCTGGGGGAAGCCGGCGTCGTCAGTCTCATCCGTGGCGAATACGGTCCCTTTTTTCCAGACCTTTGTGAATAACGGTGCCTGACATCCGTTACTGCGGGGATTCGACACAACATATCCTTCACCTAAGGCCGTAGGCGCAAGCTCCAAGAATCGCTCATGATCTTCGCGCAGCATCCCCAAATCAATATCATCATCCCAAGGGATGAAACCCCCATGGCGTCTTGCCCCCAGCGCGGTGCCGCTATCAAGCCAATAAGTGATACCATACTCCCTGCAAACGGCATCGATATCGCTCAGGATATCGAGCAGTTCCCGTTGGAGCTTGTCCAATGTTGAAGGCTCATATCGCATGGATTATTCCCACCTTTCATTATTTCCACGTTCGCGCTCATGGTGATCAAGCCCCTCCTCTTGCACAAGGGAAGTCAGCCTACTTCTCAGGTGCGCAATTTCCACCGTCGTCATGAAATGACGCACGACTAAGATGGCGATGATCACGAGATAGACGAAATTCACAGGCGATTCGATGTTCAGAAGCGCACAAAGCGAATAAGTCACCTGGGGAAACACCGCAAGAATCACGACACCCAATGCAAACAGGAACCAGAAGGTGCTATCGGCGATCCTGATTTCGGACTTGCGGATCTTCGTGAGGATGAATGCGAAGGAGAGCAACGCTCCCGCGATCAGAAGGATTCTAAAGAGAATGCTCATTTACCTGCGCCTCCTGAACCATTGAACAAGCAGGATGGAGATGCTCGTGCGGAGCATGTAGGAAACCGATTTGGTGAAGTTCAGATAGCTTTCGCCTGCAACGCGCTCGCGCATTTCCACCTGCACTTCACCCACACGCACTCCCTTGCGCATGAGAAGCGAGATGGTATCGGGCTCCGGGCCGTAGTCCAGTTCTTCGGCGAAGATGGGGATCATGCGCTTTCCGAACAGCCTCATGCCGGAAGTGGGGTCCTGGATCTTCTTGCCCGTGGTCAGGCGTATCATGGCGGTGATCAGGCGCGATCCCGCCATACGGGGGGAAAGCGGCTTCTTCGTCGCCGCGAAGCGCGATCCGATCACCACTTCCCAGTCGTGTTTCTGCGCTGCTTCGAGCATATCGCCGATGAAGGCGGCCGAATGCTGGCCGTCCGCATCGAACTGCAAGGCGTATTCGTACTGATGGCGCAAGGCATACTTCATGCCGGTCTGGAAAGCGCCGGCAAGGCCCAGGTTCGCCGGCAGGGAGATGATGTTGTATCCACGTTCCCTGCAAATAGCCTCGGTGCGATCCTTGGAGCCATCGTTGACGATCACATAATCGACCCACGGCGCATTCTTGCGCAGGTCCTCGATCGTGCTCACGATGTTCTCCTGCTCGTTATACGCAGGGATGATCGCGAGAATCTTGCTCTGCATGTACCCCGTCCGTTCCCTTTTCCGATTGAGCACGGGCCTGCGGCAGGGCCGCGGCCGTATCGGGCTATTCTATCAGTTTGATATACTCGCACCATGAATAACACCTATTGCATATTCTCCGCACTCTACTTCCCCCACATGGGAGGAGTGGAAAAATACACGGGCAACCTCGCCCGAGAGCTTGCCGCATTGGGAAACGATGTGATCATCGTCACCAACAACACCGACGGCGCACCCGAACGCGAGCACGAAGGCAGGGTGCGTATCTTCAGGCTGCCCTGCGCAAATGCGATGGGAGGGCGCTTCCCCATCACCTGGAAAGGGACGCAGGCGGCAGGGGTCTGGAAAGAGCTGCGCAAGTCGGGCATCGACCGGGTGATCGTGAACACGCGCTTCTACCCGCTTTCCCTCCTGGGAATCCGCTTCGCCCACGAACTGGGCCGCACACCCATCCTGATCGACCATGGTTCGGCGCACCTTACCGTCGGCAGTCCCCTTGCCGACATCGCCATCCAAGCCGTCGAGCACGCCATGACCTTCCTTGCAAAGCGGCGCCCCTTCCGCTGCTTCTGCGTGTCGGCGAAATCCCTCGCCTGGGTCAGGCATTTCGGGATCGAGGGAGAAGGGGTGCTGAACAACTCAATCGATGCGCGCGCATTCCGCGGGTCCGCCTCGCAACGCGATTTCAGGGCCCAGCTGGGCCTTGACGGCGACACCTTCCTCGTGGCATTCACCGGAAGGCTTGCTCCCGAAAAGGGCGTGGCGCAGCTGGCAGAAGCAGCGCGCTTGCTGGATGGCAGCAAGGTGCACATGCTGCTTGCCGGCGACGGGGTGCTCCGCGACCAGTTGGAATCCGACAAGTCGCCCAACCTTCACCTTTTGGGCCCACTGAGCCCCGAAGATGTGGCAGCACTCCTTCTGCAGTGCGATGCCTTCTGCATGCCCACCCGTTCGGAAGGCTTCTCCACCTCCCTGCTGGAAGCGGCGAGCTGCAGCCTGGCCCTTATCACCACCGATGTGGGAGGCGTCGACGAGCTGGTCCCCTCCCCCGAATACGGCCGGGTCATCCCCTCTGCAGATCCCCAGGTGATCGCCCAGACGATACGAGAACTGGCAAACGACCGCGGCCTGTGCCGTACCATCGGCGAGAACGCACGGCAACGCACCGAAGAGCTGTTCACCTGGAAGAAGACCGCCCAGAAAGTGGAAGCCGCCTTCGAGGGAAGATAACGCCCTTGCACCCGGCCCGTATCGGGCGAGCCTCCGGCACGCCGCCGAATCGCACCCCCGGCTGCACACGAAAAAGGCCGGAAGCCGGAAGGATACCAGCCTGCCGAATGCCCATATAGGAAAGCGGACCCCCAGGGGGTCCGCTTCGTATTCGATGCTCTGTTATGGAATGCAGCCGCTATGCCGCGGGATACACCTCGGGCAGGGGGACGACCGCATTCAGGTCGCCGCCGTTTTCGGCAGCCTCGATCACGGAAGCCCAAGTGGCTTCATCGCGGTATGCAAGCCACATGTCGACAGAAGGATCGATGTCGCCGGCATAGGGACCCGTGCCGGAACGGATGACCACCTGGTCGGAATGCGCCACGAAATCCTCGACCAATGCAGCCATGCTCGCAGAATCCCAATCGGTATCGGCGAATTCGGTAAGCGCCTTGGTGTAGGTGGAGGTGTTATCGGAATCGGACAGTACCTTGTTGATCAGGCTTTCCACCACCTGGCGGTCCTGGATCTGACGGCAAGCATCCACGTTGTCGCCGTACTCATGGCGTGCGCGGGTGAACACGAGCGCCTGCACCCCATCGAGTGTCTGCTCTCCCGTGCCAACGGTGATCTCATCGCCGCCGGCAACGATGTCCTGCAAAGTCACGGCGACGGGAACATTCACATCAACGCCACCGCAGGCATCGATGAAATCCTCGAAGGTGACAAAGCCCAGATCGAGATAATACTTAGGGGTCACACCGGTGAGCTGGGTCACCTGATCCGCAAGCGCGGAGATGCCACCCTGACGGTATGCGTCGTTGATCTTCTGGGTCTGGCCGTTCACGTCCGCGGCGGTGTCGCGCGGGATGGTGATGATGCAGATGTCGTAGGTGGCAGGATCGACGCGTACCAGCATGATGGTGTCGGAACGGCCCAGGCCGTCAGCGAACATCGTCTTGCTGATGTCTACGGTTCCCGTTCGGGAGTCGTTGCCCACCACCAGCACGTAGAAGGGCTCGGTTTCCTTCTGGATTTCTACCGTGGGCTCTTCCGCTTCGGGAAGCTCTTCCTCTTCCGCTGCCGGCGCGCTGTTGGAGCAGCCCGCCAGGGCGAAGCAGAGGGCCGACAGGCAGAGCACCCAGGCAAGCAGCTTCTTCATTTTGGTCATATTCCCCTCCTCGAGGGATCGGATATCCGTACGGAGAACACGATAACACGTTTAGAGCCCCGAATAGAAAACCGCCCGGACGGCGTTAACTTGACGGGGGTCGCACCTACCAGTTGATTGCGATCATGCCG
>JBJEKU010000079.1:0-7980 GCA_051878795.1 Eggerthellaceae bacterium | reverse complement strand
CAAGGCGCGATGGATCGAGGTGAGACAGTCCGACAAGCCAAACCCTATCGGGATAGTCGACTGCGCATGCAGGATTGAAAAAGAGCTAAAGTCAAAAGGCCTCGAAGTCGAAACATGGGTGGTTCTGGATGCTGAAAGCAAAGCAGATGAAGTTAAGCGTAAGTATAGGGATGCACTTTCCAAGGCAAGGGGGAAGCATTTCAACCTCGCCAATTCAAGTCCCTGCTTCGAATACTGGCCCTTGCTGCATTTCACTCCGGGGATAATAGTGATCGACCCAGAACAGGCAAGTCGCGAACTATCGAAGCCGGAAAGAATCAACGGCTACAAAAAACCGAAGCTCCCTTTCGATCTGCTTTGGGAAAAATACGAAACCGGACGCCCCTCAGCGGCGGCAGCGAAACGCCGGGAATGCTTGCTCGAACTTGGAGAAGACCCCGTTTTCGGCAGACCGGTCACATTCGTTGACACCCTCGTTGATTCTCTTTGCGAAATCAACGCCAGATAAAACATCCAGTGCAAACTAGCAAAGGCCCCGATGGGAACGTGCTTCCTATCGGGGCCTCGGGTTGCTATCAGCTGCTTCTTTCGGGCTTCCGGCAGATAGGGCTTCCCCCTATCTCACCGAAAGGGCGTCGACCAGCTTGCGGGTTGCCTCGCGCACGGTCAGACCGTCGGTCTGCAAGGTGACTTCGGCATACTTGCGATACAAGGGACCGCGCTCTTCGAAGATCTCGTCCAGGCTCATGCTCACGCCCTTGCGCATGACCACGCCGCGTTCGTGCAGGCTGCCCAGACGGCTGCGGAGTTCTTCCAGCGACACGTCCAGGTACACCACGGTGCCGATATCGGTCAGATGCCTCATCGCCTCGTCGGAGTAGATGGCAGAACCGCCGGTGGAGATCACCGTGTTCTGCACGTCCACCGCTGCCAGCACGTCGTTTTCCACCTGCAAGAAACCGTCCACGCCCTGGGCGTCGATGATCTTCTGCAGGGTATTGCCCACCTGGTTCTGGATCAGGATGTCGCCGTCGACAAAGTCCATTCCCAGGATCTTCGCCAAGACCACGCCCAAAGTGGATTTGCCCGCGCCGGGCATGCCGATGAGCACGATGTTGCTTTTCTTCGCCATTCGCCTTCCCTTTCAGATTTGTTTTCCCACCTGGGAAACTATACCAAGCCTAGCGGCGCGAACCCCTACGCAAGTTGAAGAAACCGCTCTTCGCCGCCTTCGCCCGCTTGCGCTGCTGCTTCCAAGAGGCGTTTCGGTAGACCTCCTCAACGGCAAGCGCCACCTGTTCGCAAGCAGGCAGGCTATCGCCATGGACCCGGCACGCATCCAGGAAAGCAGCAAGCGTTCCATCTGCAACAAGGGCCTGGGCGCGGCCGACGTCTTCCCCTTCCGCCAATCGGCGTTCGATGGCAGCAACCGCCGCCTCGCGGGCATCGATTGCGTATGCACAGGTCAGAAGCTGCGCCCATTCGCCAGCGGAAAGCGCATCGAGCAGCGCCCGATCGGCTTCGCCATCTGCGGCTTCGCCGGAATCGCCGCGTTCGGCAGGGGCTTCGGCGCCCGCTCCTTGCAGAACCTGGGACGCCTCGGCATCTTCCGCAGGCTCAACGGCCTGTTCGGAACGAGCGGCTTCTTTGGACTTCGCCGCTTCGCCTGGTTCGCCGTCGGTCGCCCGGGCATCCGCGGCAAGCACGGCACGCAAGCGCTGGCAAGCCGCATAGGCCGCCGATCCGCCCTTGCTGCGACGTCCCAGCTGATTGGCAATGGCCACCACGGCAATCGCGCAGGCAAGCGCCAGAAGCGCGGGCCAGAAACTGTTCAGGGCAACAGAAACCGCCACGGCAACGACCAGATACGCCACTACCACCAGCACCAGCGCACGCTGCCAGAACAGGCCGCGGCTTTCGAAATAACCCGCCTGGGCTACCATGCGCTTCAGTTTGGAATGCCAGCTGTCGAAACGATAGGAAAGCTGTTCGGGCTGCATGCCTCCGCCGCAGGCGATGTCGTCCACCCAAACGGATCGGGATCCGGCACCGACCGAATCGAAGATGATGCCCATTGCCAATTTCTCAAGGCCGTCCAGCTTCGACCGCGGAACCGCACCCGTTTCCTCCAGGTAGCACAGGTCTCCGCATTCCTGCGCAGGACCTTCCGCCCCGTCTTCCGCAGCCGTTGGATCCGATGCAGCCGATGCAGCCCCGTCCGCCTCGCCGACTTCGGGCAAGCCGCCATCGACGCGCTTCCAGCCGACGCGTATGGCCCCCTTTTCGATCAGTCCAAGCACGCATGCGGCAAAGTCCTGCGGCAGGGCGCGGTTCCAATGCCACAAGCGGCTGATCACCGGAGTGCTCGCGTCCTGCGCAAAGCCCAGAAGCGGGACATCGGCTTCCCCCTTCACCTTGCGCACGCGCCCGAACAGCGCATACATCACCAAGGCAAACGCAGTCAGCAGAAAGGACAGAATCGCGAACACGGTGAACGCGGATAGTTCGCTCAAGCGCCGATAGGCCTTCTGGTCCACCCATTCCAGCTCTTCCTGAAGCACCTTGTCCCTGCGCAGGGACCCGGCGTGCTTCGATGCCACTTCGGGCGTGGCGTTGCTGATCCATTCCGCCGGCATGAGGATACGGACTTCGGAATATTCGTCTGAGGGCACGATTTCTTCCCATACGGTGACCGAGTTCACGCCCGCGTCGAAGCTGAGGCCGCCGCCTTCGGGACCATGGCTCCAACCGTATACATCCTTGCCCACCTGGGGTTGCGCATCGGCAGGGACGGGCAGGCTCACCGTGCAGGACACGTTCTGGGACGCGGAAGACCACTGGCCTGCCGCGACGAACTTCCAACGCAGCTCGGCGCAATCCTTGTACAGCTGCACAGCACCCACGATGTCGTATTCGCTCTGCAGCAGCACGTATTCACCCGTCACGTCGAAGAACGCATAGGTGCGCCCATGTTCTGCGTCGAAAGAGCACACGTCCCGGGAAGGCACTACGCCCTCGCGCCATTCAGGGTCGTATTCCACATATTCCAGCGGGACCAGATCCAATTCCTGCTGGTCGATGGAATCCATCTGAGCCACGGAGATACCGGTCAGGTATTCCACGGAATCGCCACCGGGCAGGTCCTGCCACCAACACAGGTTGGCATGGTTTTCCTCGAAGCGGATCACGCGCTGCTCCACCACATGCAGGGAGCCGTCGGTCTGCACGTTCGCCGAGATGGTCACGCGCTCGATGCTGTATTCGCCGGAATCCGGATTGCTGTCGGCGAATGCAAGCGCAGGGGCAAACGCACAGGCGAAGGCAAGCGCGAACAGCAAGGAGAGCACGAAGGGCAGCACAGGTCGCAGGCCCCTTCGTCCTGCAAAGCAGCCGGTTATCCCGCAGTTCGCCCGCCTTGTGTATTGCACGATTTGACTCCTTGCAAGTTCTGTGGTTTAGCGTTAATATGCATAGACGCGTTTCAAAGACGCATATGCGGAGAGCTGACCGAGAGGCCGAAGGTGCTCGCCTGCTAAGCGAGTATACGCCAAAAGCGTATCTGGGGTTCGAATCCCCAGCTCTCCGCCACTTGAATCCAAAGCCCCTTCACCGGGGCTTTTTCATTTCCCCGCATAACTGCACCCCAATCGGAAAAGCGAAAAGCGCCCGCCAGATGGCGGACGCTTTGCTTTCAGACTCTCGTTCCAGCCCCAAAACCAATGAAGCGGCAGGTCCCACGGCCGCGGGCAGCACCCTTGAACACCCCTGCATCCAGCGGCTCTGGTCACCCGATACGTCAGTAAACTTACATACCGGCGCGAAAAAGCGCCTATTTCGGGCGTTTTGGGAGCTCTCATGTAAGTTTTCGGGGTCGAAAACTTACATCACATCGTTTCAAGGACCTTATCTATTTCATCCAGCGGCACAGGAGCGTTCGTCTTTATCGCATGCATATCAAGCGCGGAAATCAATTCCTTCGCCCTACCGCCCGAATGATACGCCCTGTTCGGAGCTACCATCCGAAATAGCTTTTTGAGTTTCGTCTTTCCCTTGTTCCCAGGCGGCAACCGCGTTTCAAGAGGCAAGCCCAGGTATTCGAGCACACCCGGCAAATCGCACAACATCACGTCTTCGATATCAGCTCCGGCAGCCATATCGATAACCCTTTCAGCCGAAGCCTCGATGCTCTTCCGAAGCATCGCCCAATCTCCTTCATGGAACTTGGTGATGTCGCTGTTGTACTCGTCGGTGTCATAGCAAAGGAAAACCGTCCACGCGATTTCCGGGTTTTCACCAACGCATACCCTATGGAACCAGGTTGCGGAATTCGTCATCTGAGATACCGAATTCACGCTCGCCATCATAACGATTCCGCCATTCCCCTCGGACACTATCGTGTAGCGATCTTCCTGCGTATCTACGTCCTTTTTGAGGATGAAACCCTTTTCCCTGCATAACTGCGATAAGTATTCAAGGTAAAAGACCTTTTCCGTCTCGCCTTCAACAATGAACGCCAATCCCTGGAAGGCTCCGTTCGCAAGCAACCTAATCCTCCAGAAGGTCGGAAAGCACCCTGGCGCCTTCACCATAATCCGACATCAGCGAGAAGAGATATTCGCCGAATCCGAACCCTCGATTATAGGCAGCCTGCACCGCTTCTTTCACCTTCGATGGACGCAACCTCCTGAACTTTGCAACCCCATCCTCATTTGGGACGCCGATATAGATCTTCTCGGGCTTGAGATATTGGACTAGATACGGAGAGTGGCTCGTAAGCAGCAGGGACGTGTCACCGATGTTCTCGTTCAGAATCTCGAGGAGCTCCTGGGTGATATGGGGATGAATACTCGTCTCAACCTCTTCTATGCCAATACCCCCAGCGCCCTTCGATCCGGCGATCATCACATTTGCAACGAGCCAGATGATTCGCTTTGTTCCCATCGACATATACGAAACGTCCACGGGCTGATTGACATGAGAGCTCTTTATCATCAGACGGTAGAGCTCGTCCTTAATTCGAAACGGAACCTCGCCGGCATCGCCAAACGCTTCGAGGAAACGACTGCGGTCTTCGGGATTGATAGCATACTGGACAGCAGATATTTCTTCGAACTCGGGGAACAAGGTGTAAATGGCAGCCTGAAAATCCTCGTACCGCTCTGGATTCATCTCGCTTAGACGAAAAAGCGAACGAGACAAATCTTCATCGTCGAACATCACGGCCGAATCATCCGGATGCGCAACTTTGAGCTCCAGAGGAATAGACATAAAGCGATTATCCGTATCGAGCGAATCGCAGATATCGAAAGTCACCTCGCTAATCGACCTGATTGCGCCATTGATGTCGATGTCCTCGATCGAGGTGAGGACATCAATGGCAAGCCTGGTGTCGTCAAGGCTTATTGAACGAAAAGAACGCGTAGCGTGGCTTTTCTTATACTTTCCTTCGGCGCGCTTCAGGTAATTCGTCCAAGGACCCTGCTGCCTCGACCCTATCTCGATAGTCTCATCGGTAATCCTGCATCCCGTCCCATCATCACGCAACCACGCAAATGCAAACGAATAGCGTACGAAACGATATTCCCCAAGACTGGGGTTATCCAAAGTCAGGGAAAAGCAGAAGTCATCATTTTCGAGCCTCGGATTCAACGGCATGCAGTTCAGCGCCCTCATCATCGACTCTCGCTGTCGGCTACCTGCCTTCATGAATTCGAAACCGAAGGAAATTGCATCGAGCAGATTTGATTTTCCGTAATTGTTCGGTGAGACAATGGCATTTATCCCACCAAGCTCTATGACGGTATCGGTCACATTCCTGAAACCCGATACGCCCACATTCAACAGACGCATTCCTTTCTCCTTTCTAATGCAATATATTATTACATTAGTAATGTGACATGGTTATTTTTACATCATCTTTGAACATTACTTGTAACTTTTTATTTCTTTTAATCTGCATTCCGAATCGAATTAGCATACGTTTCGAACCGAGAAAAGCACCTGCTGGAGGGCGAGCGCATCCGCTTTCCAGCAAAACCCCGATTCAGACATCTGACGCCCGCGTTTCACGGCCGCGGGCAGCACCCTGAAACGCCCCTGCATCCAGCGGCTCTGGTCACCTGATATGTCAGTAAACTTACATGTTGGGGCGAAAATGCCCCTATTTCAGGCGTTTTGGGGGCTCTCATGTAAGTTTTCGCATGCGAAAACTTACATCACATCATTCCGAGCATACGAAAAGCGCCCGCCAGATGGCGGACGCTCGGTTGATTGGGATATGTCGATCGACCCGCCCCGAACGGGGTATGACGTCTAACGACGGGAAGGCATCACCGCGGCACGGATGCCGGAGAACGTGGTCGCACGCGCCCAATAGCCCTGCAGGGAAGCCTTCGCCACCAGCGCTTGGGCCGCCTCGTAGTTTTCGCAGGGAGCGAACACCGCCGACCCGCTTCCACACAGAAGGACGTCGTGCACGCCCTCGCTTCCGCGGACGAATTCGATCGCCTCGGAAATGACGGGCAGCAGGGTCTGCGCGGGCTTCTGCAGGTTGTTGCCCAGGCGCACTTCTTCGGCATGGCCGGCCGCCCTGATAGCATCGAAGTCCTCTTGGGTGAAGTAATCGGGCGCCTTGTCGAACAGCCTGTAGGCCGCTTTCGTGGAAACCCCTCCCTCGGGTTTGACGATGACCACGGAATCGCGGCGCGGCTGCAAATCGCCCTCATGCACATCGCCGCGGTCGCCCATGAGCGAGCAGCCCCCATGGATGAAGAAACCCACATCGGCACCGGTCCTGCGCGCCGCACGGTCGATCGCAGGGTCGTCAGCAGGCACGCCCCACATGTTCGCCGCACCCAGGATTGCAGCCGCCGCATCGGAGGATCCACCACCTAGGCCCGCCTGATACGGGATGTGCTTCTCGATCACGATGCGGATGGTCTCGTCTTCCGCACGGCCCAATTCCTCCGCAAGATGGCGCACCGCCTTGCATGCCAGATTGTCTTCGGACTCTATTTCCATGGGCTCGATCGCGTTGAACCACAGATTGCGCACCACCACCTGCAGGCCCTGGCCCTGTTCCACCTTCACAATCGCCTGGCGCAACGGCTGGGCGGGATCGTTTTCTTCCATGATCTGCACGTGCTCGCCCGATTCGACCAGGCACATCTGCAGCATATCGTGCATGGACAGGGCATGCATGACCGTCATGACGTCATGGAAGCCATCTTCGCGGGGCTTTCCGATGCCCAGGAACAGGTTTACCTTTGCAGGGGCAATGACCTTGCAGGTCTTCATACAATCAGCCTTCTCTTTCGGATGGTAATAGATCTTGCGCTCCACCTTGATCCGCTTCCGCGCGCCTGGCCGCCTTCGCAGCCTTCGCCGCAGCGCGCCTTGCACTGAAGAAACCCCTCAGCATGGCAGCGCACTCGTCTTCCAGGATCCCGGGCGTCACTTCGAAGCGATGGTTCAGCCTTTCGTCGGCATGCACCGAATAGAGCGATCCCAAGGCGCCCGCCTTAGGGTCGGGTGCCGCGAACACACATCGGTCGATACGGGCCTGATGCATCAAGCCCGCGCACATGATGCAGGGTTCGAGCGTCACATACACGGTGCAGCCCGTAAGCCGCCACACGCCCAGACGCTCGGACGCAGCCTTCAAGGCAAGGAATTCTGCATGGCCGGCAGGATCGTTGTCGATTTCGCGGCGATTGCACGCCGAAGCGATCACGCACGGCTGGGCCAAGGGACGCCTGGTCGCAGGATCGATGGGTTCGTATACCACGACGGCGCCGATGGGCACCTCGCCCATCGAAGCGGCAATGCGCGCCTGCTCCATGGCGAGGCGCATATATTCGTAGTCGGATTCGCGCATAATGACCCGATTATACCAATCGCCCGCAAAAGGGATACGCCAAGACCAGCGCTACACCACGGATGGGGCACAAACGGGCAGCTTATGCTATCCTTGGTAGCCGC
>JBJEKU010000078.1:0-8264 GCA_051878795.1 Eggerthellaceae bacterium | reverse complement strand
CCCCTTCCCGCCCCCTTGCAAGGGGATGGGACGGTCTCCACATACCCTCCATATCTCCCTGTCCGGGGCCCCGGGAAGGCGGCCCCGGAGGGGACCGGGGCCGATGGTGCGGGCCGCATGGGGCCGGATTGCCGGATGCCCGCTGCGGGAACGGCGGGGGCCTGCCGCCCCGCGCCGCCATCGGCCCGTTCCGCAAGGCGAGTCGATAGCGGCGGCGGGGGATGCCGATGCGGCGCCCCTTGGGCGAGGACCGGGCCTACCCCCCTAGAAGCCGAGGCGGCCCCGCGGGGCCGCCTTGTTCGCTCGTATCTAATATAAGTTGAAGCTTATTCCTTCAGTTCGCGCTTCACGTCGGTAGTGGATATGCCGTCGGTGCGGTCCAAGAACACCAGCTCGCAGTAATCCTTCAGGTAATCGAAACGCGGGCTGTCCTTCCAGTCCGACCCCATCACCACCACGTCGATCTCGTAGCACTTGATGTCATCGACCTTCTGCTCCCAGTTTTCTTCAGGGATAACCAGGTCCACGTAGCGGATGCTTTCCAACATTTCCTTGCGGATCCCGTAGGAATAGAAGCTGCTCTTACCCTTGCTTGCGTTGAACTCGTCGGTTGAAAGGGCCACGACCAGGTAGTCGCCCAAGGCAGCCGCACGCTGCAGCAGCCGCACATGCCCGTAATGGAGCAGGTCGAAGGTTCCATAGGTCAGCACCCTGCGCAGGCCCTTCGGCGCCTCGCCGGTCGTGAATCTGTTCACCATCAAACTTTCTGACATCTTTCCCCCTGATAGAATCATTGTCCATCGATCTACGAACCCGTCTGCCCGTAGATGCTGATACATTTCGGATTTCGAAAGCATTGTAGTACAGTTGGATATTGCCCGCGCACTCCACTCATATGGGCCCTCTCTAAGCCTTGCGCTCCTTTTCCCAAGAATCCATCGGTCAATGCTCTCGAACGTGGTTTTCCAACTTGAAGCACTTACTGGTCTTCACGTAAGCCCGCTGCTCGACCGGAGAAAGGACCATCATCGCCATTCGGCATGAAGGTATGCCCCACTAGTGCCATAATTCTGCCGATGCAATCCTCGGGAACATCTCCCATCGATTTTGCGAGGGCATCGCCCCTGGAACTATCCGAGCACGCAAGCGACAAGCTTGCTCGAAGGCTTCGTGATGTGCATTGGGGATACTCGACCTCAGGATCGATATTCAACCCGGGAGTATTGCGGTAGACATCGATATCTGGGACATAGAAGAATACCGGCAACCCCATTGCCGCAGCCTCATAAGCGACAGCTGAATAATCCGTTACCAGCACATCAGCAACCAGCAGAAGTTGAATCGTAGGAAACCCGCTTGCCAGCACCACGTTCCGGGGCAGGCCTGCATCCTTCCCCGACGCATCGAGCGGATGCCCGGAAAAGATGACGGTTGCGGGAAGGCCGTCCGCTGCTTTGCACGCCAAGGCAAGCTGGCTTGCAGAAAATCCGGCATCGTTCCTGCGGAAGGTGGGGGCGAGCAGCACCTTGGGGCCGGGCTGCGCAAGCTGCGGATAGCGGGAGACGATGCGGTCATGCACATGGGCGCGCTCTTCGACGAACCCCGGCGCCATCAGGTAGTCCAAGCGCGGAAGGCCCAGAGGGAGCACCGTCTCGGCAGGGACATCGAAAGCCTTCGCAAGGGCCTCGACCGCCCAGGGTCCGCCCGCGATCACATAGTCGTAGTTTCTATGCATGCGCAGGATGCGCGCGGAATCCGAGCTCCTACCGTCGGTGGTGTCCAGGCACTGGTAGCCGAAGCACTTGATCGCACCCAGGGCATGCCACAGCTGGATGACGGTCACGCCCTTGCGCTTGGCGGGAACGGACACGGCAGGCAGGTAGCCGTCGGCTACCACCACGCGGGACGTTTGGGAAAGGCGCAGCTGGCGCAGGGTGTTGCACGCGAACTTCAGTAGATTCTTCGTCTCCGGATCGGTCACGCATTCCACCAGCTCCACCTGGGGCATGCGCTCGCGCAGAGCGGCCTCGAGGATCCGGAAATCCATCGAGCCCGAGCGCCCCTGGCGGGACATGAAGGCCACGCGGGGCCTGACCGGCACCAGCCTGAACACGAGCGCGCACGCCCTGAGTGCGCAGGCGATGATATGCAGGAGCAGAGACCGCACGCGATTCCCTTCGTAAACGGGTATGATACTGCCAGACGAAACGCCGACAGTAAGGCATTATCCATGAACTTCAACGTCAAGAAGGCGGCGCTGGGAGCGCTTCGCCATTTCCCCATGCTGCGCGTCCTCACCCGCAAGGCCTACTACGGCATGCAGGAACGCGCATACCGCAAGCTCGCGGCAAGCACCCCCACCGACGCCAAGATGGTGTTCTTCGAAAGCTTCGGAGGGCGCCAGTACGCCTGCTCGCCCCGCGCCATCTACGAGGCCATGTGCGCCGACCCGCGTTTCAGCAACTACCGCTTCGTCTGGTCCTTCCACCCCGAAGCACCCGAATCGCTGCATCATCTGCCCCAGATGAACCGCGCCCGCACCGTGGTGCGAGGATCGAGGGAGTACTGGGAGGCAAGCGCGCAGAGCGGCACCTGGATCGTGAACACCCGCATGCCCGAATACTTCTTCCCCAAAGGCGACCAGACCTACGTGCAATGCTGGCATGGCACCCCGCTCAAGCGCCTGGGCTTCGACGTGCCCAAGCTGGACGGTGCGCTGAACACCGCAGAGGAGCTGGCCGGGCGCTTCAAGCTGGATTCCGGGAAGTGGAGCTATCTGGTCTCCCCTTCGCCCTACACCTCGCTGCACCTGGCGGACGCCTTCGGCCTGCCCAAGGATAGGCGTGCCCAGGTGGTGCTGGAGCAGGGTTACCCCCGCAACGACCGCATCGTCCGCGAATCGCATGACGCCCACGCCGTGGCCACGCTGCGCCGCGAGATCTGCGCGCGCCTGGGCCTGGATCCGGAAAAGAAGCTGCTGCTGTACGCCCCAACCTGGCGCGACGACTGCTTCAAGGCGGGCCTGGGCTATGTGATGGAAGACACCATGCTGGATTTCGATGCGCTGCAGCAGGAATTCGCGGACGAATGGTGCATCCTGTTCAGGGCACACTACTACATCGCCAACGAATTCGACTTCAGCGCCTACCGAGGCTTCGTGGGCGACGCCTCGAAGGGGGTCGACATCAACGACCTGTACATCATCGCCGACGCCCTGATGACCGACTACTCGAGCGTGTTCTTCGACTTCGCCAACACCGGCCGCCCCATGATGTTCTTCTGGCCGGACTTCGACCACTACGCGAACGACCTGCACGGCTTCTACTTCGACCTGAAGGAGCTGCCCGGGCCGCAGTGCGAGAACATGGACCAGGTGATCGACGCTATCCGCGCCTTCGATAGCTACAGCGAACGCTACGGCGAAGCCTGCGCGCGCTTCACGCAGAGGTTCTGCCCGCTCGACGACGGGCATGCCGCCGAGCGCGTGATCGACGCGGTCTTCGGCACCGGGAAGTAGCGGAGAAAACCGCCAGAGTAGAAAACGGGCGTTGACGCAGGTCAGCGCCCGTTTCGTTTCATTTGGACCCGCTTCTTGCAAGCCGGGGACGGACAGAAAGCGCCACAGCAGGCGGAAGCGCTACTTCCCTTCCTTCGTCATGTCGTCGTAGAAGGCGATGGCTTCGTCGAGCGTGCCATCGAACAGCTTGGTGCCGTGGTCCAACACGATGCCGCGGCTGCAGAATTCACGCGCGGTCGCGTTGGAGTGCGTGACGAACAGGACCGTCACATTCTCGTCCATCATGATCTCGCGGATGCGCTTGACGCACTTGCGCTTGAAAGTGACGTCGCCCACGGAAAGCGCCTCGTCCACGATAAGGATATCGGGCTTGGTGGCCACGGCGAAGGCGAAGCCCAATCGGGCGCGCATGCCGCTGGAATACGAGCGCATGGGCTGGTCGATGTAGACGCCCAGCTCGGCGAACTCGATGATGCCGGGCTCCAGTTCTTTGGCCAGATCCTTGTCGATGCCCATGACCTGGCAGCGCAGGTCGATGTTCTCGCGCCCGGTCAGCTTCATGTCGAAGCCGGCGGTCAGCTCCAACAGCGCGGAAACGCGGCCGTTCACCGTGACGGTGCCGCTCGTAGGGGACGTGACCCCGGTGATCATCTTGAGCGCGGTGGATTTGCCGGCGCCGTTGCGGCCCAGGAAGGCCACCGCCTCGCCCTTCTTGACCTCGAAGCTCAGATCGTTGCTCGCATCGACCTTGCCCAGATACGAACCCTTGCGCTTGATGTTGAACAGGCCCAACAGGCGCGCACGGTCGTTCTTGTACAGATTGTAGGTCTTGGTCACGTGGTCGAAGCGCACCACCACCTCATCGCTCACGCAGGTCTTGTTGAGCGGCTTGGGCGCGGGCTTCTTCGCCGGAACGGGCTTTTTCGCAGCTGCGGGCTTCTTCGCCGGAGCAGGCTTCTTCGCAGGCGCGGGCTTTGCACTGGGGGTAACGGGCGACACGGCATCGGCTGCGCCCTGCGCAGCCTCTGCGGGCTTCTCCGCAACCGCAGATTCCGTCGCATCGGAGGCGGATGCCACTGTGGCCTTCTCGTCGCCCTGCCACTGTTCCGGACCGGAAACCTGCTGCGCTGCAGATAGGGAGGTGTTGGTTTCGCTGTTAGAGGACATCGGCCACATCCTTTGCAAGTCGCTTGCTCACTACCAGCATGAGCACGAAGCACACGGCGAACACCGCCAAGAAGCCCAGGCACACGTCGGGGTCTTCCCAAATCCAGACCTTGTCCACCAATGCCGCCCTGTAAATCTTCCCGAAGAAAGTGACGGGATTGAACAGCATGACCGTCTGAATCCACCCGATACCGACGTTTTCCATATTGAAGATGACGCCGGAAAGCCAGAACAAGGGGGTGGAAATGGCCTTCATCAGATTGGCCACGTCCTTGCTCAACGCGGAAAGGGGCGAAAGCATGATGGAGAACACGTTCCAGAATGCGAACATGAGAACGACTGCAAGCGGAAGCTGCAGCAAGTACAGGTCAAGCGGCATGCCGCAGGCGAAATAGCCTACGATCAGCGCTGCCAGCAGGATCAGATGGACGATCAGCGCCGCCCCCGTGCAGATAGACGAAATGGCGCTGATGGGGAACTTGATCTTGTTCACCAGATACGGGTACCTGCGCAGCGCATTGCAGCCGCTCGTGATCATCTCCGACATGAAGAACCAGGGGACGATACCCGATGCCAACCACAGGATATACGGGGCGCCGCTTTCGGTGCTGTGCCCGGAACGGAGACCGATGCTCAGGGCGAACCAGAAGCATCCGATGTACATGGCGGGCTTGATCAAAAACCAGATCCAGCCGAGGGCTGCGCCGCGGGCCTTCTTCTTCAGGTCGAACACCGCAAGGTTCGCAATCTGCTTGCGCCAACCCCAGTTGTCTTTGGCTATCTGCTGCAGGGTCTCAATCAAAACAATCCTCGAATCGCTTGGTATCCGACGAAACGGACAAGCCTAAAGCATAGCATTCGGACGCGCTATCGCCTAATCCGCATCCTCGCCCGTGTTGCCTTCGTCTTCGCCCGCATCCTCATCCTCGAAGGAAAGGGGCTCTGCTACGGTAGTGGGGTCGGCCCCGGCATCGACCGCCGCCATCAGATTGGACCAGGCTTCCTTGTCTTCGGGGATGACCCAAAGGCCGTCATCGTTGACGTCGCCCTCATACGGGCCGGTGCACGAATAGAAGGTGATGAGCCTGCCGTTCTCGATGAAGTCGCGTGCCAGGACAGCGATCAGGCCGTCGTCCATGTCGGTGGTGACATTGTCGGAAAACGTTTCCAGCAGCAGCGATATGCCCTGGGAGCCCTTATAGGTCACGATCGCGCGCTCGATCAGGCTGATCTCCAAGTTGCGCACATTGATCTGACGGTAAGCGTCCTGGTGGTCCTCGTAGATGCTCCTCGCACGGGCAAGCACCAACGATTGCGAGCCGTCCAGCAGCTTCGCCTCGCCAGGGGTGATGGATACTCTCTTCGTGGTCTTGGGGTCGACCAGAGTCGCCTTGGCGGGCACGTCCACTTCCACACCCAGCATATCGTCGACCAGGTCCTCGAATCCCACGAAGCCAACCATCATGTAATAGTCGATCTGCACACCGGTGAGCGTTTCGACGGCCTTCACCACCTGCTGGGGTTTACCCTGCTTCAGGCTGTCGCAGATCTTGCCGTCATCCCCTTCCAGTTGCGTGTCGCGGGGGATGGTGACGAAGGTGAGCACGTAGTTCACGGGGTCCACGCGCAGCAGGGTCATCACGTCGCTGTGCTGGTCCACCTGGGCATGCGAGTCCGACTTACCCGTGTACAGGGCGGTGCCCTTGCGGGAGTCCGAACCGATCAAGAGCACGTAGAAGGGCTCGGTGAGTTCCGTCCCCTCCACTTCGGCCTTAACCTCAAGCGCACGCTGGATGGCACCCGGAACCACGGTACCCACCTGCGCAGGCTCGTTGGCGCGCTCAGCGGCGAAGTACATCACCTTCACGCCACCGATCAACACGACGGAGATCAACACCATGATGACGACCGCGATGGCCGCCCTCTTGTTCTGCACACGCGCACGGCGCGCATGATCGTCTTCAGGGGAATCGCCCCCGGAGGATCCCCCGGCAGCATCTTCGCCCGCGGGGCATGCGCCTTCGCCGTCTTCGCCTTCGGGATGATCCTGCGACCCAGCATCCGCAACATCAGAGTCTTCAGCGCCCTCAACTTCGGAACAAGCCGCATCGAGGCAGCCGTCCTCGGCGCGTCCGCCTTCGGGATGCTCACAGGAATCACCCTCCCCAGGGTCCACCGCCTCATCGCCACAGGAGCTATCAGCCGCTTCGGCTTGCGCCCTCCGGGCAGGAGCCTCCCCGGCATTGCCGGAAGCCCCGTCGAGGCAGGCTGCGCTACGGGGGTCGCCGACACCTTGCCCGAACGGATTGTTCTTCTCCAGCTCGTCGCTCATCGCGCCTACCGCCTTTCCCGCGGGCGGCGGGGTCCGAACCGGCCCTTGTTATCGTAGTGATGGCGCAATACCGGCCTGAACAGGCCGAATTTGGAGATTACGAAGAAAGTGGGGACGGCCAGCACCACCAGCACGATCCAGTTGACCATGGTTGGCAGCGAATCCATGATGCAGGCGGCAAGCACCAATACCGCAGTGCAAGCCCACAGCACCAGCACCGAGCGCAGCTGGCCCAGGCCCGCCTTCATGAGCCTGTGATGGATATGCCCCATATCGGCCGAGCCGATGGATGCATGCGCGCGGAGCCTGCGCACGATAGAAGAAACGGTATCGAGCACGGGAACCGCCGCCATGAGCAGCGGGACCAGCATGATGGTGAAGCTCTGCCCGCGCACCACGCCCAGCACGGACACGATGCCCACGGCGATGCCCAAGAGCATGGAGCCCGAATCGCCCATGAACACGCTTGCAGGGTGGAAGTTGTAGCGCAGGAAACCCAGGCAGGCGCCTACGATCGCCAGACAGGCAAGCGCAATGGAATAGGCTCCGCGCGAGAGCATAAGATAGAACATACCCATGGACACGATAGCCACCACACCCGCGGCAAGCCCGTCCAAACCGTCGATCAGGTTGGTGACGTTTACGAAGATGAGCAGATAGACCACGGTAAGCGGATAATCCAACCACGCGAGCATATCGGAATCAAGAAGCTCGAAGGCGGTGATGGTCACGCCTGAAGCCGCAACCAAAGAGCAGGCCACTACCTGTCCCAGCAGCTTGGGCTTTACCGAAAGCTGGGTGATATCGTCGACCAAACCCACCGTGAAGATAGTGGCCACGCCCAGGTACAGAAGGACGTAGTCCACGTCGCGGATGATGTAGAGGTTGTTGAGCCGCCAGCCGAAGAACCTGACGCCGATGCAGTAGGCAAGCGCCGCAGCGATAATGCCCAAGAACAAAGCGATACCGCCGCACCGGGGAACCGCAGTGGAATTGACGCGCCGGTTGCTGGGATAGTCGACGGCATCGATGCGCACCGCAATGCGTTTCGCCAAGGGAACGGTGGCAAGCGTGACCACGAAGGCCACGGCAAGCACAACCATGCAGCGAAACACCGTCACGCGACTTCCCTTTCATTTCGGACGAAACTTAATCACTCATTATACCAGGAGCTCCTAACCGTCCTTGGCAAGCCACGGCGTAACGTTTTTGGGGGCGTAGGCCCCGGCGCCTTGGAGGGTGGGCGGC
>JBJEKU010000077.1:0-8326 GCA_051878795.1 Eggerthellaceae bacterium | reverse complement strand
CCTGATCCAGATGGCCGTGAACAACTCCGTTGGATCCTGGGGCATCCACGCCATCACCTTCGGCATCTGGGCGTTCGCGTTCAGCTCTATCATCGGCAACTACTTCTATGCCGAAGGCAACTTCCTGTTCATCACCAAGAACAAGACCGCGCTGTTCGTCTTCCGCCTGGTCTGCGTCGTCATCGTCTATATCGGCGCAGTGAACAGCTTCGATCTGGCCTGGAACCTGGCGGACATCTTCATGGGCCTGATGGCCATCGTCAACATCATCGCCATCCTCATCCTTGGCAAGTGGGCCTTCAGGGCGCTCGACGACTACACCGCCCAGCGCAAAGCAGGCAACGACCCTGTATTCGTCGCAGATGGCATCGAGGGCATGCCCAAAACCGAATGCTGGCACACCGAGGCAAGCCAGCTGGAAAACGTCGACGGCAACCCCATCAAGGAATTCATCGAGGAAGCCGTCGCAACCGAGTCCGACCTGTAGGCAACCGGCAGCATAGGCAACCGGGAAGGCGCATCCTTGCCTGCCCGACTCCAGGGCCCGATAACCGCCAGCGGTTTCGGGCCCTTCTCTTCCCGGAGGCGAGGATCCGCCCCGTGCGAATCGAAAGGAATACGTCAATGATCCTTCAGGATGAAATGAAAAGCAGGAAGGTGATCATACTCGCAACCGGCGGAACGATTGCAGGCGTCGGCGAAGAGGGGACCAGCATCGGCTATGCATCCGGCTCTATGACGGTCGAAACCCTGCTCGGATCCATCCCGACACTGGGAAACCGAGCGGAAATAGAGGCAATCCAGGTCTGCAACATCAACTCCGACGATATCGATGCGAAAACCTGGATCGCGCTTGCGCGGGAAATCGATAGGCAGGCCGCCCGCGAGGACGTTGCGGGAATCGTCGTCACCCATGGAACCGACACCATGGAGGAAACGGCATTCTTCCTGAACCTGGTGGTAAACACCCTGAAACCCATCGTCGTCACCGGATCGATGAGACCCGCCACCGCCGTTTCCGCCGACGGGCCCATGAACATACTGGAAGCAGTCTCCGTTGCCGCATGCCCCTCCTCCTTCGGAAGGGGGGTTCTCGTGCAGTTCGCGGGGAGCATCTTCTCCGCCCGAAACGTAAGAAAGGCGAACACCCACGCCATTTGCGCCATGGACGGCTCCGAAATGGGTGCTTGCGGTGCGGTCTGCGACGGAAAGGTGAGCTACTACTGGAACAACGCCTTTCCCCACACCTCGCATACCGAATTCGATGCCGGGTCCATCGAAAGCCTCCCGCGCGTGAACGTGCTCTTCTTCCACGCCGACGCCGACCCCGCGCTCATTACGGCGGCTGCGGACATCTCCGACGGCCTGGTGATTGCGGGGGCTGGCGCCGGGGAGTTCAGCCTTTCCTTCAAAGCCCGGATCGAGAAGCTGAGAATCCCCGTGGTGATAAGCTCCAGGATCGGCATGGGCCAGGTCGAGCAGGACGCGCTGCTCTGCCCGGGAGCCATCGCCGCACGCGACCTATCCCCCCAGAAAGCGGCGATCCTTCTCAGACTCGCGTTGGCGAAGCATTCCGAGCACCGCGAGATAGAGCGCATCTTCCAAACCTACTGACGGGAAGGTGTTGGGCAAGAAGGCATAACTGTACTATTTCCGGTACATTATGCCCGTTTCAACCCCTGCTGCCGGCATCGGTGCGTTCGTGCTGCCTGATTACCCCGCATCGCACGCTACAATGCGGATATGAGCTACACCACACAACATCATCCCAACGCTGCCGCCTGCCTCAGGGCGGCAGCCGAGCTTGCGCAAGACGCAGCAGCTCGCGGGCAGAGGCCCGCGATTATCGTTCCCTCGCAGTACCACCAAATCGCAGCCTGCAAATCCCTTTCGGAAATAGGCATGGGCTTCGGCGTCGACGTCACCACGCCCTTCAGCTGGCTCGAAGGACTCTGGGGTCTCTTCGGTGACGGGCGATGCCTCATCGACGGGTTCGGAAGGACCCTGGAGATACTGAAGGCACTGGAAGACGAAACATGCCTGGACCGCAGCAGCGGAATCGTCAACCTGCTCGATGACTGTGCATGGCAGGCCGCACCGTTCCTCGAAAACGGGCGCGGCCTTTCGGAAAACGAGCAGGCCGCCGTCGCCGTCCTCGAACGCTATCTCGAAAGCATCCACGCCCAGAACCTCATAGAACCGAGCGAGGCCGCCGTCTTCCTTGCAGAAACACTCGACCCATCGCGATTCAAACCCATCCTCCTGGAATTCCATGAAGACGATCTGGATGCCGCCCAGCATCTCATCTTCGAAGCCCTCGATGCAGCGATCGTCGTCAACACCCAAGAAGAACCCTCGCCAGCCCCTCGCTGCGCCGAACTGGAGGAAACGCTCCGGACCCTTTTCAAACGAAGGGCAGGCGAACAGGCCATCGTGCCCCGAGGAGCCCTCCGCCTGGCGCTGGCAAGCGGCCCGGCAGCATCGATGCGCATCGTCTGCAACGAAATCGAATCGGCCCTCGCAGAAGGATGCGAAAGCGTGCTCGTTGTCTCCCAGAAGCCCGCAGACCTCTTCGCCTTTGCAAGCCCCATCCTTACGCAGACGGGTACAAGCTGCGCTCTCGACGCACGCATAGGAATCGACCGGACCGACATGGGACGTGCGCTCATACTGCTCGGCGAGCTCACGGAAGGCATCACTGACGACCCTCTTGACGCAAAGCCGCTCGCAGGTGCGGATTTCGCCTTCAACCCCTTCTCCGGAATCGGGAAGGCAAGCGCCTTCCGCATCGACCGCATGCATCGCAACGACCGTCTGACCGACCGGGACACCATCCTGAGCGATCTGGCCTCAAGCGCCGACAACGCCCTTGCCGGGCTCATCAACCGCGTAGAGGAACGAGCCTGGCCCGATGTCGCCGGCATACTGCGCTCCTACGCCAATACCAGGTTCTCCCAGCAGCCCGCATACCGCCTCATCCAAACCCGTGTCATCGACGTGTTGGAAAGCACCTGGCCCAAGTCCGCCGGACTTTCCCTTTCGGAGGTGATGTCGATCATCTCGAAAAGCACCATCCCGGTATGCTTGGAAAGCTCCGAAAACCCTCAGGTTCGGATAGTCTCCCCCCAAATCGGCCAAACCATGCCCGCCGGGAGCGTAGATTGCGTGATCTTCGCGGGCATGAGCGCCGAAGAGCAGCCTATCAGGAACCCCGAGAACGCCCTGGAGACCCTTCTTGATAAACTGGGAGCGGCGAAGAACCCCGATCAACTTGCAAATGCCCGCGCACGCTTCTTCTCCGCATTCGAGACGGCACGCAAGAGGATCGTTCTCCAGCGTCCCTTGAACGATGCAGCCGGCAATCCCAGCCAACCCGCAACGGTCTTCGAGGAGACCCTCGACTGCTATCGAGCAGACCTTCGCAGCGAACAGGGGGTCGATAAGGTCCTGCGCATCCCCGAAAGCCTCATCCCCTTTGCAAGCCAACTCGGCGAGCAGGATGTCATCTCGAACGCAGGTTACGCGAAACGCAGCCTGCGTCAAGTCGAACAGGCAGCTATCGGCACCCTTTCCGATTCCTCCAGGGCCCTCGCCTCGCTCCCGTACCGGTATGCCGACGGCTACTTCGGCGGACTGGAGGTCTCCCCTTCGCAGATCGAAAGCTATCTCGATTGCCCTTATTGCTGGTTTGCGAAACGGCGCTTGCGGCTCGAGGGTATCGCAGAGGAATTCTCCCCAGCCGAACGGGGAAGCTTCATGCATGAAATCCTCTGCACCTTCTACAAGCTCTTCCAGTCCAGAATCGCCCCGAAGGTCGCCCCCGAAAACCTCGATGCAGCGCTCCCTATCCTGCACGAGGCCTTCGGCATGGTCTGCGATAAACAGCCCGTAACCAGGCCCGGTTCCCGCTACATCCCCCTCACTGCATGGGAGAGAAAAGAACGCCATGCGCTGTTGAAGAAGCTGGAAGGCTATCTGGAAATGGAATCCTTGCTCCTTCCCGCATTCGAACCCGCGTATTTCGAATGGCAATTCGCCAACAACGCACCCGTCCCGTATGCAGGATGCAACCTCCGTGGCTGCATCGACCGTATCGACATCGATGGCCGGGGGAATGCGGTGGTCATCGACTACAAATCATCCCTCAACGACGACTACCAGCTCTACAACGCCGACAAGCATGATGGCTCCAAGCCATTCGCCCTCCCCCGGAAAGTCCAGGCGCTCATCTACGCGAAAGCCGTCCAGGACAAGTTGGGGCTCAACGTCGTTGCCGCCCTCTACGTCAACCCGCTGAAGAAGACGGTGCTGGGAGCTTACGACGGATGCATCCTCGGACCTACGGACATCCCCTTCGAAAAGGCGAAGCAGGTCAAGAACTGCCAGGTTCCCTACCCCTATGCAGAAAGCCTTTCCGAGCTGATTGGGCTCTGCGAGCAGGAAATAGGTGAAAAGATAGCCGGCATGGCCCAAGGCATCATCGAACCTTCCCCTGCAAGCGAGCACGCCTGCGAATTCTGCCCCGTGAACATCTGCGAGAAGCGCCTCGCACCGAGGAGGTACTAATGGATCTGAGCGGCTTCACCCCGGGCCAAAGGCAAGCCATCACGCATCTTAACGGGCCATTGCTCGTCTGTGCTGGTGCGGGTACGGGAAAAACCTTCACCCTCACCCAACGAATCGCCTTCGCCCTGGTCGGCGATCCCGAAAACGGCATCGAACCCGCACTTGAAAGCATCGACCAGGCGCTCGTCATCACCTTCACCAACAAGGCCGCAGCAGAACTGAAGAGCAGGTTCCGCGGAATGCTCCGCTCGGTCGGGCGATTCGAGGACGCACTGAAGGTGGATAGTGCCTGGATTTCCACCATTCACGGGATGTGCTCCCGAATACTGAGGGAACACGCACTCGAGCTTGGAATCGACCCCGAATTCAAACTCGTGATGGGAGCCGACCAGGAAGATGCCCTCCTACGCGCGATCAACCTCGCAATCCACGACGCGGACGGATACGAACGCTTCCAACCGCTCTTCGACGAATACGACACCCCCGGCGTCAAGAAGATGCTGAAAGCGCTCATCGATGCTGCATCCTGCCAGACCAAGGGTCTCGACGCCCTCGTAGCAGGACCCGAACCCGATTCCACTGCACGGATGATATACGACCTGCTCGATGCCGCCGCAGCGCTTTCCATCAAGGGTACGAAGAAGACCGCCGAATCCGCAGAGCTGGCAGTAAAGAAGATCTCAGACTTCATCGATCAGGGCCGTGGCGAAGAAGAAATCCCCGAACTGATCGACTCCCTAGGGGTCGGTCGCCTTCGCGGAGAGGCTGCCGCTGAAATGAAGGAGATTTCTTCTTTCCTGCATGATCAAGCGCATATGAACAAGGGCCGCAGGCTCGCAGACCTGCTTTTCGAGCTCGCACGAAAGGTTGATGCGCACTATAGGGACATCCTGCATGCAGAATCGATGATCGACACCAGCAGCTTGATCAGGACCACGCTCAAGGCCTTCGACGAGCACCCGGAAATCGCCAGGCAATACACCGAGCGCTTCAAGCTCATCATGGTCGACGAATTCCAGGACACCAGCCAGCTGCAAATCGACATGATCGAACGTATCTCGGGAACCGAACATACGCATCTCTGCACGGTCGGCGATTCCCAACAGAGCATCTACCGATTCCAAGGTGCCGATGTCGAGGTATATCTGAAGCACAAGGCCGACATGGAGAAAACAGGAGCCCTCATGGTCGAGCTGCAAGACAATTTCCGCAGCCACGGGGATATCCTCTCCTTCGTGCGATGCATCTGCAGCAGGCCCGGTTATTTCATCGAGGACTTCCTCGATTTGCATGCATCAAGGCGTGGTGGAAACTACAAGGGCAGCGCACCGCGCATCGAACTCGCCTTGACCATGCATGAGAGGGGTGCATCGACACGTGCCGTTGAAACCCAGGCGAACCATATCGCCATGCGCTTCCGCCAGCTCATCGACGAAGGCCACAAACCGAGCGACATGGCGATTCTCATGGGCTCGACGACGAAAATGTCCATCTACGCCGAAGCGCTCCGCAAGCAGGGAATTCCCTCTATGGCTGCAGGAGGATCGAAGTTCTACGAGTCGGACCACATTAAGCAGTGTCTGAGCCTCGTCAGGGCCCTCGCCAACCCCTTCGACTCCATCAGCATGATGGATGTACTCTCAAGCGACATCCTTCCGGTATCCTCGGACGATCTGCTCCTTATCTCCACGTCCTTCGATTCCGAAACGGGCATCCCTTCGCGCCAAACCTTCGCGAAGTCCTTCCTCTACGCGCAAGAAACCCCCGAAGGATCCTCCCCCTTGCTCCTTCATGCCATACAGGTTTTCAGGAAAGCTTGGAGTTCCCTCGGCACGAAAAAACCCAGCAGAGTATTCATGGGCTTCCTTGTCGATTCAGGATGGATCGATCGGCTGCAGATTGCCGGACAGGATGGACAAGCAATCCTTGCAGACATTCTCAAACTCTCCCGGATCATCGAAGGACACGAGGAAGAACGCTGCGTGGACATGGCGGAAATCTCGGTAGCGCTCGATGCTTCAGCGGAATCCGAAAACGAGGCTTTGGGAGTCCTAAGCGTCGAAGGATTGCAGGCGGTCCGATTGATGACGGTTCACGGATCGAAGGGACTCCAATTCCCTATCGTTGCGGTAACCGATTGCTACGTTTCCAGAAAAGAAGGCGGATCCCTCGCCCTCTGCGCAGACTCAAGCGCGCTCTATGCGTCGCTTCTTCCAAACAGCATCGCAGACGGCAAGCTTAAGGCGAAATTCGAATTACCTGAAGGCCAGCTGCATCCAGGAATGGCAGAAAACCTTGTAAGCTATCGCGCGAAAATCAGCGAGAAGAACCTGTGCTGTTCCGAGGCCGAACGCAGGCGCTTATTCTACGTGGCGGCAACACGCGCCGAGGAATGCCTGATAATCGCGCTTACCAAGCAAAGTGCGAAATCGCCGAATTTCAAAGAGATCGAAGCGGATTTGCTTCAGTCCCTTTTCCCTGGATTCTCAGCCTTTCCCGATGAAAGCGGAACCTTCGAATACGGGGGAAGCGAACCAGGGGTGTACACCCGCTACGACATTGCAAAAGAAGAACCCGAAGAACAGCAATCCAAAGAAGATGCCCCCTTTGCGAGAGACGAACAGTGGGAATGTGAAAACATTGCGTCAACCGTCGCGCAAGACCTTCCCGCTGATACGGAGAAACGGCAGACGAACCGTTACAACCCCCTGATCGCCACCGATGATGCAACGGCGAACGCTGATTCCGCTCTCTTCGCAAGAGAAGAAAGCGCCTATCGCAACGGAATCCTGATTCCGGAAATCCAAGATGAACAATCCTTCGAAGTCGAGCCGGTATCCCCAAGGTTGGGTTTCTTCTCATATTCTTCGCTTCAAGAAAGCAAGAAAGCAGACAGGAAAGAGGAAGATGGATGCGACCTTGAGCACCTTCGAACAGAAAAGAACGATCAGGAAAATCCGATTGACGAAAATAAGGGGTTCGGAAAAAAAGTTGATTCGGATAAGGCAACGGACTTCGGCTCAGCGTTCCATAAGACATGCGAATGGATAGCCCTGCAAAAAGAAGTAACGAAAACCCAAATCTTCGAGGCAGCACATCGATTCGCAATAAATTACAACCTAAAAGACGAAGCAAGGCTGCTTAACGCATTGAACAACTGGCTTGATTCCGGGGTCTCGAAAACAGCTTACGCTTACAGCACGATCCATCCGGAAGCGTCATTCTGTACCGCTCTCGACGAATACCTCATCGAAGGTGAGATAGACCTACTTTGCTATAACAACGATACGGAAGCACTGATAATCGATTACAAGACCGGAGGAAGCATCTCAGAGTCCTACAAAGCACTCTACGAAAAACATATGCTCCAAGCGCAATGCTATGCCTATGCAGCATTAAGCAAAGGATTCGGAAGCGTGAAACTGGTTTTTGCACGAGTCGAACAGAGAACCAAAACGGGAATCCAAACCGTGAACTACGAATTCACAGAAGAAGACCTCGAGTACCTGAAATCGAAAATACGCGATATCCTAAAAACAAAGCAGTAGAAATCCTGGCAACCATCATGGCTGCCAGGATTCAACTCGTAAAGGGATCCGTGAATAGACCGTTGACAGGTCCCCTATCCCACACGCTCTCAACGAATACCCCTCATTGCAATCGTATAAACGAGCGAACAGACTTCAACTCATACCGAAAATAACAAAAGGGCCCCCTCGCGGGGGCCCGGATGCTTCGCGGGGATATGGAAACGCCCCCC
>JBJEKU010000076.1:0-8513 GCA_051878795.1 Eggerthellaceae bacterium | reverse complement strand
GGTGTCGGCGATGGTGAAGTGGACGCCGTCGTGGCGGACGTTATGCCAATGCTTGGCGGTCATGAGATGGGCGATTGCATAACCGGAGTTGTGCAGGACCATCTTGGGGTTGCCGGAGGTGCCGGAGCTGAAGTACATGAGCATGGGGTCTGCCGCCAGGGTGTCGCGGCGGGTGAAGTCGGGGGACGCGTTGAGCACGCCGGTGTTGAAGTCCAGCCAGCCCTCGCGCTCGATGGGGGCCGCGCAGATGCCCTGTTCGCCGGAAAGCGCCTTGCCCAGAAGCGCGCCTTCGGGGATGACCATATTGCCCGCCTCGTCGACGGGGGTCAGGCCGCCGCCTGCACCGTTGACCAAGAACAGCTTCTCGACGCTTTCGCACTGGCCGGCGACGTTGTCGCAGACCTGGGCGATGTCGCCTACGGAAGTGGCGATGATCGCCTTGATGGAGGCGCCGTTCAGGCGGTATTCCAGGTCGTGTTCCTTCAGCATGAAGGTCGCGGGCACCATGACGGCGCCCAATTTGGCGAGCGCGGTGGCTACGAACCAGAACTGATAGTGGCGGCGCAGGATGACCATGACGAAGTCGCCCTTGCCCACGCCGTTTTCCGCCAGGTAGTTGGCGGTCTTATCGGACCATTTCTTCATATCCGCAAAGGTGAACACGTGCTCTTCGCCTTCGGGGTTGCACCAGATCATCGCACGACGGTCCGGGTCGTTTACGGCGATATCGTCGACCACGTCGTATCCGAAATTGAAGTTTGCAGGTACATGGAGGGTGAAGGACGTGAGCATGCCTTCGGCGTTGTATTCTTCGGTCACGAAACGGAGATTGATGTTCCTCATGTTGGTAATATCCTCTTGCTTGTTTGAGAGCGCAGCAAAACAACTGCACCAGAACTGATACAGACGTTGGGGTTTTAGGCGCTGTCAGATGCTCGTCGAGCTTCGATTCCTAGGCGATGCGATCCGGCAACGCCTAGATAATGCTCTGTTCAGGGGACATGACGAATGCGAGGATTTTGCACGGCTTGCCGTCGAGTGCCACCATGCCGTGGCCGCGGCCGGAGTCGTACATGATGAGGTCGCCGGCTTCCAAGATCTCTTCGTGGTCTTCGTACTGGAAACGCATACGGCCTTCAAGGATATAGTCGATTTCCTGGCCTTCGTGGCGGGAAAGATGCAGGGGTCCCTTGGCGTCCTCTTCGGTTTCCATGGGGGTTTCCACCAAGAAGGGTTCCGCGAAGCGGTTCTTGAAGAAGGGTGCTTTGTGCAGGTACTGGAAGCTTTCGCGCCTGTGGATCTGAAGGCCGTCGTTTGCGCGGGTGAGGGAATAGCCCGTCAGATGGGGTGCCTCGCCAGTAAGCAGCTCGACGACGTCTACGCCGAAGCGCCTTGCGCACAGATGCAGGAAGGTGAAAGAGGGGTCGGTTTCACCGGATTCCTGGGCTGCATATTCAGCAACGGTGCGTCCGGTTGCCTCTGCCATTTCCTGCATGGTGATGTCCATGTCTTCGCGGAGCGTGCGAATGCGTCCGCATACTTCCTTGTAGTCCGGCTCGAACATGGTTGCCTCCCGATAATTGGATTACGTGCTGATTCTGGCAATTTTCTTGCAACTTGCACATTCTACACCATTGAGGGGCCATTTGACCTCGGCGAACAGTCCGATGTGTTCCGTAAGCGGTGCGGTGGATACCCCGCTTCCCGCCGGGGGCGGCGTCTGCCGCCCCCGGATGGCCGGCCGGTCCGCTTTTTCGCCATCCGTCTGCCTGCTCGGCGGCTTTTCTGCCGGCTTCTGGTGCCCGAGGCGGGTGGTTGGCGGTATGCTGATGAATTACGCAGAATCCCTCGATTTTCCTATCGGCCGGACGTATGCGCGCCGGCTCGAAGAGGCTTGCGCCAGTGCGCGAGGCTTTGGAGAGCGGGGGAAGGAAGGCGGGGCGTTTCCCCGCCAGTTTTTCCGATACCTTGGAAAGGTGGACCATCACATGAGCACAGAAATGAAACTCAGCCAGAAGATCAAGACCCTGCGCGAGGCGCACAACCTGTCCGTCGCAGAGCTGGCAGAGCGCTGCGCATGCGATGTCTCCGTAATCGAAGGCCTGGAAGCGGGCACCCTGCCTGCCAGCCTGGCACCGTTGATCAAGATCACCCGCGCTCTGGGCTTGCGCTTGGGAACCCTGATGGATGATGACGAGAACCTGGGTCCCGTCTATATCGATGCAGACCAGATGGAAGAAGTAAACCGGGTGAAGTCCCTCGCCACCAGCTCCGATGCCGGTGACCTGAGCTATTTCAGCCTGGCAGCCGGCCGTCCCAGCCGTCATATGGACCCCTTCGTCATCACCGTCACCCCTTCCGGTGAAACCGATCACAAGCTGGTCAGCCATGAGGGCGAGGAATGGCTCTACGGCATGGAGGGTTGCATCGAGATCGAATACGGCAAGGACATCTACGTGCTGCATCCCGGCGAGAGCATCTATTACGACTCCATCGTGCCCCATCAGGTGCGCGCGCACGACAACCAGAACGCGAAGTTCCTGGCGGTCGTATACACCCCTATGTAGGATAGCCCTCCCGGTTGCCGCGTTGCGCCGGCGAGCTTTCCCGCAAGCGAACCCGAAAGGGTGAATGGAGCCCGTTAGGGCCGTAGCTTTCGATCTATGGCCCTTATATTCCCGAATTGGAGCAAATCCCTATGGACTTCGAAAAAGACAATATCGAGCTGTTCGACATCGAGGGCCAACCCAATGTCAAGCGCGATTGCTTCGGGCGTCAGTACATCATGGATTTCGAGGCACCCGAGATCAAGGCACTCGAAGGCGAGCAGAATTATCCCATGCATTCCGAAAAGACGATCGGTGCGTACTTCCGCGACATGGTTTCGGTCGATCCCGATCATGAGTTCGTGATCTATCCCGACCGCGGCCTGCGCTGGACCTATCGCGATTTCGACCAGCGTACCGACGATTTGGCCCGCGGCCTTCTGGCCATCGGCTTCGAGCCGGGCGACCACCTGGGCGTTTGGGCGCGCAATATCCCCGACTGGCTGACCTTCATGTACGCCACCGCCAAGATCGGCGTCGTGCTGGTTACCGTGAATCCCGTGTACAAGGGCCATGAGGTGGGCTATGTGCTGGAACAGTCGGATATGAAGGCCCTGTGCATCATCGATCGCTACCGCGATGTCGACTATCTGGATATCGTGCATGAGCTGGTTCCCGAAATGCTCACGTCCCCCCGAGGGCATTTCCACTCTGAGCGTTTCCCGCATCTGAAGCACATCATCTACATGGGACCCGAAAAGCACCGCGGCTGCTATAGCGTGCCCGAGCTCATCTTGCTGGGACAGCATGTCCCCGAAGAGCGCCTGTACGAGGTGGAGAAGGACTTCTGCAACACCGATACCGTGATGATGCAATATACGAGCGGTACTACCGGCAGCCCCAAGGGCGTCATGCTGACGCATCGCAATATCCTGAACGACGGCTTCTACATCGGCGAGGGCATGAAGTACAGCGCCTTCGACCGCGTGACCCTGCCGGTTCCGTTCTTCCATTGCTTCGGTTGCGTGCTGGGTGTCATGGCCTGCCTGACGCATCGCACCACCATGATCATCGTGGAGGACTTCGATGCGGGCCTGGTTCTGCAGGCGATCCACAAGGAGCGCGCGACTTCGGTGTACGGTGTTCCCACCATGTACATCAACGAGCTGAACCACCCCGACTTCGACCGCTTCGATCTGACCAGCCTGCGTACCGGCATCATGGCAGGCAGCTCCTGCCCGCCCGTGCTGATGCGCGAGGTGGTCGAGAAGATGTACATGAAGGACATCACCATCTGCTATGGCCTGACCGAAACCAGCCCGGTATTCACCCAGACCAGCGCGGATGACGATATTCCGCACAAGTGCGAGACCGTGGGCAGGAAGCATCCGCCCGTGCTGGTTCGCGTGGTCGACCCCAATGACGGCCACGTGTGCAAGCCCTACGAATACGGCGAGCTGTGCTGCAAGGGCTATAACGTCATGAAGGGTTATTACAAGATGCCCGAGGCAACCGCGGAAGCCATCGATAAGGACGGCTACCTGCATTCCGGCGACGTGGGCTATGTGGATGACGAGGGCTACTATCGCGTGACCGGCCGCATCAAGGACATGATCATCCGCGGCGGCGAGAATATCTACCCGCTGGAGATCGAGGACTTCCTGCTTACCATGCCGGGAGTGCTCGATGCGCAGGTCGTGGGTATTCCCGACGAGAAATACGGCGAGATCGTAGGCGCTTTCGTGCGCACCCGTCCCGGTTACGAGGATATGACCGAAGCGGATGTGCGCGAGTTCGCCATTCCCCGTATCGCCCGCTATAAGGTGCCCAAGCGCGTCTGGTTCATCGACGAGTTCCCCATGACCCCGTCCATGAAGATCCAGAAATTCAAGCTGCGCGAAATGGCCGCTGAAAACGTGAAGAACGGCCTGTAATCGCAAGCGGTTTGTAGAATAATCCCTATTGGATGAGAGTTTTCCGCCCTATCCGAACCTGGATAGGGCGGTTTCGTATGGGGTTTGCCCCGAAAGCAGGGAAGGGGATGCCGTGGGCAGCAGGAAGGGTTCGGCGAAGGCCAAGCAGATCGCGCAGTTCAAGGCGGGTCTGGGCGGAATGGACGACCTATTCGCCAAGGAAGAGGCCCTACGCGACAAGCGGGCGCAGGAAAAGGATGCGGCGCTGCGCAGGAAAGCCTGCGAGTCGAAGAACCGCTATGCCTCGCGTATGGAGGCGGAAGACGCGATCCGTTCGTGCGAGGAATATGGGAGACGTGGCTTGCGTTGTTACAAATGCCCGCATTGCAATGGTTGGCATCTCACCTCGAAAGGGGAGTTGTAGGATTTTGGGGTCGATAGTCTTCGGTTGGAGGAAGCATGGGTGTTAGGTTCCGAAAGTCTGTAAAACTTGCCCCTGGAGTGAGGTTGAATTTTTCATCGAAGGGCGTGAGCACAACCATTGGCGGCAAGGGCTTCAAGACGACAATCGGGAAGAACGGTGTCTATCAGAGCGTGAGCATTCCGGGATCGGGGTTGTCTTATCGCACGAAGATCGCTGGGGGAGGATCGGGTCGAAGAAGGTCTGATACCGCGAAATCCAGGGCAGCTCGTTCGGCGGAATCGATTCCTGCTTTCTTTCTCGATCTCGACCGAAACTCGGAAATCGTTGTCAAGGAAAGCAACGGGAGGCAAATCACCGACTCCGAACTGCTCTCAATCATAAAGCGTTCTGCGCGTTATAAGGAGCAGTTGCCTGTAATGAGGCAACGGCAGCAAGCGCTGATTGAGAGAAAGGTGAGGGATTTCGAGAAAGAGAACGATTCTTTCTTGAGCTTGTACAGGCAGTCGCCGAAAGTCAGGGACCGCACGTTCTACGAGTTGTGCCTGAAACGACTCGAGCCGAAATGCTATTTCCCGGCAGGTTATGGCGTTCCGGCTCCAACACCTGCAGATATCCAGCAGCAGCTTTCGCGAGAAGCGGATCAAAACGTCAAGGGAATGCCTTGGAACAGCCGAAAGCTCAAGGAGCAGTATTTCAACGAGCGATATCAGATAAGACTCAATGAGGCTTTGCGTGCTTGGCAGGCTGAGAAGGATGCATTCGATAAGGCGGAAATCGAAAAGGCCACGGCCTTGAATACGGCCTATTTGGAAGAGTACGACAGGGAGAAGCAGATCTATCAGATGGCGTTGGATGGCGATTCCGACTATATCGAGGATGCCGTTTTCCAATGGATCTCTTCAGTCGAGCTCCCAGTTGATATATCCGCCCAGTTCGAATACCGTTCGCACCAGCGCTGCTTGATGGTTGATCTCGATCTTCCCGAAATCGAGGATTTGCCGTCTGAAGTCGCCGTCCAAATGGCGAATGGCAGGATGAAGGTTAAGAAGAAGACCCAGAAGGATTTGAGGGCGGAATATGCGCAATGCGTTTTCGGTCTTCTAGTGTTCGTTTCTGCGAACATATTCGGTGTGAGCCCTGATGTGCAGGGCGTTGTGGTTTCCGGCTATACTCAGCGCAGAGACAAGATCGGCGACCTCATCGATGATTACATCGTATCGGTTAGGTTCGAACGAGATGGGTTCTATGATGTCGATTTCAGGCGTATCGATCCGGAAGAATTCTGCATGGGGTTCGAGAATCGATGCAAGCTTACGGCTACGAAGATGTTCAAGGTGATCGAACCTTACGAATGAACGTGCGGATCCGGCCAGCATGATGCTGCATGCATTGCCGGGCGGTGCAGGAATATGCAAAAGGGCCGCCTGGCTGGGCGGCCCTTCGTATCGTCAACCCTTGTGATGCGGTGATGGTTCGTTTCGGTTGTGGCGATGCTCCGTTGATATTGCGTGCGTTCTGCGTTTCTGATGTTCGGGCAGGGCTTTGCAGCCATGTCCGATGCGTGGCGCGTTCATGCTGCGTTTTCAGGGCTGATTACTTCTTAAAGCTGGTCTTTGCCAGATCCTTGGGTCGTGCGAGCACTTCGCGCGCATTGCTTTTCACGCGATGCCTGAGCTTGCCGTATCCCGCTTCCACTCCGCATGCGTCCAATCCCATGGAGCGGGCGCACATGATGGCACGGGGCAGATGGAATGGCTGCGATGCGATGAGGATGCGTCCTCCCGGCCAGTTGCGCTTGGCGAATTCCATGCTCGAATAGGTATCGAAACCCCTTTCGTCGCAGGTGATCGCATCTTTGGGGATGCCGCGTCGCAGTGCATAGTCGCGCATGCGGTCGGTTTCCCAGTTGCTGTCTTCGGTGTTCGAGCCGCTCATGACCAGGGTGCTCGATGCGCCTGCATGATAGGCGGCGATAGCCACATCAAGGCGTCGGGCGAGCATCTTCGAGCAGTTGCCGTTCTGGTATACGCGCGCGCCCAGTACCATGATGCAATCGAATTTCCCGTGCTCGTACATTTCCAGGGCAAGGCCCTTCAGGTCGCGCGGGAACATGCGGGAATGGGTGGAGCCGATAACGTACGCGTTGGGAATCGCTACTGACGCGAGGGCAACGGCAGTCGCCCCAGCAGCGATTAACGGCGCGCTGAGTCTTCTTTTGCCTTTCTTCATCGTAGGTCCTTTCGTTTCGTTATCTTGTTGGCGGTGCGGGGCGATGTGGGATTCGCCCCCGCAACACCAGGCTATCGCAGCTTTACGGATCTTTCGATTTCTGCATAATCACGCTGCAAAATGTCTGCCGTCTCTTCAAAGCGAAACTATTTCCTCGACAGAAGAAACCCAAAAGGACTCCATATCCTGCGACGGCGGGTTGATGCTGCCAGGAAGGTACGGGTGGAAGATGGGATAAACACCCGGTTTATAAAGGGTGATTGCTTGGCGAGAGCGCGCATAATCTTCTGCTGATTATCCTGATTACGCAGGGGGTGATGGGTGCGAGGTGGCGAAAAGCGCGGATACCGAAGGGAAAAAGAAAAGCCCCGGTAGATTAACCAGGGCAAAATGAACCTGCCGCAACGGATGCTGCGGCAGGGATTGTGCTTCTGCAATTAGGAAAGCAGCCTTTTCAGATCGTCCAGGGAATTGCCGCTGTCCAGGAAGGAGTCTACCAGGCGACGAGCTTCCTGTTCGCGCTGCTGCTTTTCGGCAGCATCCTGAAGGTTCGCCTTTTCCTTTTCCAGGTTCTTGATGGTGCGGGTGACTGCACGCAGGCTTGCCTTCTGTTCGGAGAGGATGCTTGCGGTCTGTGCGATTTGATCTTCGAGTTCGACGACCTGCACTGCGTAGTTTTCGACCTCGCGATCGATTTCGGCGATGCGGGCGCTTGCATCGATTACCTTAGGCTTGTTCTTGCTTCCTTTGGGACGTCCCATGGGAATCTCCTTACCTGTTTTTTGCTCCTTATTACGACTGCGTTATTCAAGCTGGAGTATGGTTCCTATAGCGTTCTTTCCAACAGGACGTTTGAAAGAACGAAAGATAATCCAGGATATCTTTAACGCAATCGCACTGTTCCTTGCGCTTATAAATGGTAATTCGTCATTAGAAGATCGCGATATATCGTTTTTCAATATGACAAAAAATTCAATAAATCTTCTTAAAGCTGAAAGTGCGATAAATGAATCGGGAGGAGATAGAAGAAGTGGATGGGTTTTGCCTCCCTAATATTCCTTTCAGGGATATTTTGGAAATGCAACCCGTGGAATAAGCAGGCAATATCAGCAGGCCTTCGACGTGCATATGGAAACGGGATCTAGAAGATCGGGTATTCCGGGTTTCGTGAAAGCTGCCGAACGATGTCGAGAGCCCAGGCGGGTTCGGTTCGAGTATCGGGCAATGGGGCGATCGATGCGCATTTGACGTCATGTTCGTGGGCGGCGATACCTTTCGTTACGAGTGCAAATCGATATCCGGTTCTCCGGAGTGCAGAGTCATGCGTGCCAGTGCGTCTTATGCAGCACGGCGTAACGTTTTTGGGGGCGTAGGCCCCGGCGCCTTGGAGGGTGGGCGGCA
>JBJEKU010000075.1:0-8774 GCA_051878795.1 Eggerthellaceae bacterium | reverse complement strand
CTTCGGTTAACAGCCGAATGCTCTGCCATTGAGCTACCGAGGAATTCGGTGCGCCTTCTTAGCGCAAGACAGTATTATACACATCTTGACTTGCCTCGCAAGTGCTAATCAGGGGCTTTTCCGAATTTCTTTTTACAGAATCCAGACACCTGGAAACAGCTAAACTAAAACCCATTCGCATGACCGATGCGCAAGCAGCGTCGCCGAAAAGGAATGCTGTAAGCAATCCACATTATGGCGAAAAGACATTCTGATGCGTTATACTTGCTTGGCGCACAAGGGCCTATAGCTCAACGGTGGAGCAGGGGACTCATAATCCTTTGGTTGTCGGTTCGAATCCGGCTGGGCCCACCATCGAACACACGCAGGTCGGGCAATCGCCCGACCTGCTTTCGTTTCTCATCGCATTCCCACCAGGACAAGGCTTCTGCGAATTCCGATAATCGATCCTCCCCATGCACAAGACCTTCCATCACCTGCTAGCGATACAGGCGCTCGAAGGAATACTTGTAAATACCGTTGATTCCCAGACGCTCTACATCTTCGATCGAAGATACCCCGAAGCTTTTCAGATAGCGTTTCAGATTGCGCTTCTGGGTTTCGCTGCCAAGAAGGTCTTCTTCATGCAAGAGCTCGCCCAAGGCAACCACCGCTCCCATCTTGAAGAAACGACGCTGGATGCTTTCCCTCGTTTCAGGGCCATTTGCAGAAGCCAGGCCATCATTTGGAACCGTGCCCATATGCCCCTCCATTTCATATCGAACGGTTGTACGCTTTCTGTTAGATTATAGTAAGCATTGGGAAAGGGATTGAAAACACCTGTTTTTCCATAGTCCCATTAATGGACCATACAATCACGCTCTGATAAGGGATAATAGAACACAGCAAACAACCTACCGAAAGCAGTGCACATGAAGTTCATCCATCTTGGCGACCTGCATCTTGGAAAAATCGTCAACGGCTTCAATATGCTCGAAGACCAACGTTTCGCCCTCGAGAAAATCATCGAAATCGCAAAGCGGTATGAAGCCGAAGCAATAGTCTTAGCCGGAGACATCTATGACAAAAGCACGCCTTCCGCCGAAGCGGTGACCTTGTTCGACTGGTTCCTTTCCGCTGTCGCTTGCGAGGGCATGCAAGTCCTGGCTATTCCCGGAAACCACGACTCCGCAGAACGAATCGCATACGCACAGCGCATCCTCGAAAACCAAGGCATTCACTTCCCTCCCCTTTTCGACGGAACGGTCTATTCCTGCACCTTGGAAGACGAACACGGACCGGTCGTTTTCTGGCTCCTTCCCTTCCTCAAGCCTGCCTTGGTGCGCCCCTATTTCCCTGAAGGGGATATCGGGCAGGATTACACGAAAGCCCTTTCCCTGGTACTTGATGCATGCGACATCGACTCAAACCAGAGGAACGTCCTTATCGCCCACCAATTCGTTACCGCCTACGGGCAATCCACCGAACGCGAGGACTCTGAAATCTCCCTCGGCGGCGTGGACAACGTGGACGCATCCATCTTCTCCAAGTTCGACTACGTCGCCTTAGGACACGTCCACAGGCCCCAGCAAGTCGGACGCGCGACCGTGCGCTATTCGGGTTCGCTCTTGAAGTACTCGTTCTCGGAAGCTCGCTATCCCAAATCGGCCGTCCTTGTCGAACTGAAGGAAAAGGCCGCCGGAGCATGCGCGGGCGACTGCATCGAATTCCAGCAGATTCCCTATCCCGTTATCCACGACGTCCGGGAAATCAAAGGTCCGCTCGAAACCCTCATCTCCCCGGAAATCACTGCAAACGGGAATATCGCAGACTACCTGCACGTCACCCTCACCGACGAACAGGCCATCCTGGATCCCATGTCCCGCTTGCGCAACGTGTACCCCAACATCATGCAGCTCGACTACGAACGCTGCAATAGCGGAGCGTCTGCCCAAACCCTCGATGAGCTAACAGACGCAGAAGACATCGACCCCTTCACCCTGTTCGAAGGCTTCTTCAAAGATCAAATGGGAAAGCCGATGAGCGAAGCGCAAACGGATATCGCAAGGAATGCACTCGAAAACGCCCTCGGAAAGGAAGCCTAGCATGCGCCCTACAAAACTTACTATCAGCGCCTTCGGCCCCTATCCAGACAAAACCGTCATTCCGTTGGAAGACCTCGGGAAAAGCGGCCTCTACCTGATCTGCGGCGATACCGGCGCAGGAAAGACGACTATTTTCGACGCTATCTGCTTCGCGCTCTACGGAGAAACCAGCGGCGACAAAAAAGCAGGCGCCAGGGACGGCCAAAGCCTGCGAAGCGACTTTGCAGACCCAGCCACCGAAACCTACGTCGATCTTGAATTCGAATACCGTGGCCAGAAGTACCGCATCAAGCGCTCCCCCAAGTACACCCGTCCGAAGCAACGGGGCACGGGCATGAAGGAGCAGCCCGCTGCCGTCGAATTCTACCGCCCCAACCAGGCCCCCATTACAAAGGACCGCGAAGCCGGCGCCGCAATCGTCGAGCTGCTAGGGATCGACCGAAGCCAATTCGGGCAAATCGTCATGATTGCGCAAGGGGAATTCCGAAAGCTGCTTACCAGCGAAACGAAAGAGCGTTCCGCCATCATGCGCAAACTGTTCGATACGAATGTCTACGAACGCTTCCAGGCAAACTTGGACGCCCAGAAGAATGCATTGGAGAAGGATTATTCTTCCGTGAAAGAAAAGATTCGCAATGCAGCGGAAAATGCCCAGTTCAGCGAATCATCAGGTCGTATAGAAACACGCGATAAGCTTCTGGCAGCCAATGGATACGTCGGTGACTGGCTGAAACAGGCCATCTCCCAGCAGCTAAACGAAGACAATAGCAAAAAGGACTCCTTGCAACGAGAAAGCCATCTTCTACAGGAAAGGAAAGAGGAACTTTCCAGCAAGATCGCCCAATCGCATGCCTTTGAAACCGCAGAACGCGACCTAGAGGCGAATCGCGCCAGAAAAGCCGCACTGGAACAGGATCTACCCCAACTGCAGGCAGAATGCGAGCAGGCAGAAGCATCCGAACCTAAGATGGAATCCCTGAAAAAGGAAGCGACCCTCATCCAAGAAAAACTCGGCTTGTTCGACAGAGCAGAGCAGCTCGCCGAAGACGCAGCCCGGAAGGCAAAGGATGCCGCGGAAGCGGAATCAGACCTGAAAACGCTCCAAACCCAAATGGAAACGACAACGCGCATTCAGAGCGAAACCGCTTTGGAAATCGAAGCGCTTTCCGATGCCGCAGCGGAAGAACAACGAGCACGCTCCGCAGCTGAATCATGCGAGAAGGAAAAAGAGCAAGCAGCAGAACGCATCGGACAGTTCCAACAACTGAAGAAACTGCAAATGAAGCAAAAGCAGGCGGAAGAAAACGCCCGAAAAGCATCCGAAGCACTTGCTGCTGCCAAGCAGGAAAAAACAGCAGCAGCAACGGCGGAAGAGCTTGCAAAACAACGCTACCAGGATCTCGAGACCTGCGGAGAAGCGCAAGCAGAAGCGATAGCCAGGGAAAAGGAAGCATCCAGGCAGTATCACGAAGCCCTGAACCTGCGCGACGAACTAGCATCCTTGCAAGAAACCCTCATGAAAGCAAGGCATACCATGGCTGATGCGCAAGCTCAAGCCAACGAAGCGAATAACAACTGGCAAACCGCAGCGAACGAGCTCACCACCCTGGAATCCGCGCGCCTCGCCGAACAAGCGGGAATCCTTGCTGCATCGCTTTCCGAAGGCGAAGCCTGTCCCGTTTGCGGATCCACCAGCCACCCCAGGCTTGCATGCCTTTCCGAACAGGCGCCCTCCGAAGCGGACATCAAGAACGCGAAGGCAGAAGCAGATCGTCTCCATACCGAAGCCCAAAGACAAGCCGCTCACGCAGCTACGGCAACCGGCAAGCATAAAGCCCAGCAAGAAGCCCTCGATCGATTCGAACGGGAAAACGGAAACCTTGAAGTAATAGAAAAGCAAATCGAACACGCCCGGGTCATCCACAATGAAGCCCAAGAGGAAGTACGAAAAGCTGCAGATCTGGTCAAACAGCGAGACAACGCAAAGGCCAAGCTCTCCCAAGCGGAAAAAACACGGATTGCCGCCGAAGAAGATGTCGAAAGGAAGCAGAAGGCTTTCAACGCTACCGAAGCCACCCGCATCCAAGCCGAATCAATGGCAAACGCAAAGAAGCAGGAGTTGTCGGGATGCAGCGAAATCGATGTTCAGGAACAACTGCTCAAGGCGGAAGATGGCTTGCGCAAAGCACAAGCTCAATTGGAAAACGCCCGTTCAAATCTGAAGGCACTCGCAATCGCAAAGAAAAAGCAGCAGGAAGCGCACGATATCGCAACAGAAATCGAACAACGCATTTCAAAAACCAAGAACAGAATCACCCTCCTCGAATCCGAAAAAGCATCCGCAGAATCTGCCGCCAATGAACTGCGCGCACAGCTTCCCTATCCTTCCAAACGGGAAGCGTCTACCGCCTTGCAGCATCATCACGAAGAAGCACGCAGGCTTGAGAGCAAGATTCAAAACGCACGTAAAAAAAGAGATGCCGCGCAAAACGAGATGAAGGTCCTCGAGCAAAACATCGCAAGCCTTGTCGCACAGTTGAAGGAAAAACCCCAAATCAACCTGGAAGAAACAGCTTTGCAAATCAGCCAACTCTCCCAAGAAATCGACGAAAGAAGGCAGCGAATCGAATCGCTCAGCATCCGCATCGCAACGAACAATACCCACAAGGAAAAGCTCGTCTGTGCACTCCGAGAAAGCGAAGGCCTTGAAGAAAGGTATTCGAGCATTCTCGAGCTTTCCCAGGTTGCAAGCGGCAATGTTACCGGCCAAGCGAAGATAACCTTCGAAACCTTCGTGCAAGGCATCTACTTCGAACGCATCATCCATGCCGCCAACAGACGCCTCGCCATGCTCACCAACGGAAGATACGAACTGGTCAGGCGTACGGACCCAACAGCAAGGAACAAAAAAACCGGCCTCGATCTTGATGTATTCGATAACTACACCGGTCGCGCCCGCGCCGCATCCACCCTTTCCGGTGGCGAATCCTTCCAAGCGTCGCTTTGCCTGGCCTTGGGGCTTTCCGATGTCGTTCAGGCGCATGCAGGGGGAATCCAGCTGGAGACCATGTTCATCGACGAGGGATTCGGTTCTTTGGATCAAGAGGCCCTCAATGCTGCTGTCGGTATGCTTTCCACCCTCAGCCAGGAAAACAAATTGATCGGTATCATCAGCCATGTGGAAGAGCTCAAGGAAAACATCGAATCGAAGATTGTGGTCACCCGAGATCGTCAAGGATCGCGCCTAGCATTGCAGGTATAAGAATAAGAAGATTCTCTTCAATTCTGTTTTCCGATAATCCAAGAAAGCTGGACGCATTCAGCAGGAAACAGAACAGATAAAAAAGAGGTGAAATACCCCAGACGAGCAACGAAACCCTGGAACAATCGTGCAGTCGAAGATCAACCGCAAAGATAACCCCAGGCATCACCCGATGCCAAACTCGCTTTAGTAAAGGAGATAGCCTATTGGCTGAACCGTTCCTGAAAACAAAAAGCCAGCTACAGCTGACTTTTCCAATTCAAAGTGGTGGACCGGCGGGGACTCGAACCCCGGACCTTGGGATTAAGAGTCCCCTGCTCTACCAACTAAGCTACCGGTCCACGAGTAAACTTGCCATCTTAAAGAAAAGTGGTGGACCGGCGGGGACTCGAACCCCGGACCTTGGGATTAAGAGTCCCCTGCTCTACCAACTAAGCTACCGGTCCAAAATTCACTTGCCTTGATGCAAGAAATATGTCAAACGCGCGCTGGGGTGGATAATCGGACTCGAACCGACGACCTCCAGAGCCACAATCTGGCGTTCTAGCCAACTGAACTATATCCACCATGGCGCAAGTAGGTATATTAGAGGAAAGCAGAAGAAAGCGCAAGGGTTTTCCTGAAAAAAGTTTTCTCCAATCCCAACTTCCCGGCATCTGTCATCTAAATTCACCAGATGCCAACAAGAAACCTTTCGGCTCATACCTTGAGCATTCGCGTCGTAAAATCAGACTCGAAAGACACACCCAAGGAGCGCCTATGGCAACATTCGAACTGATCCTCTTACTTCTCTGCGCCGTCATAGTATCCTCCGTACTGGAGCGCATGATCCCAAAAGTATCCATCCCCCTTGTCCAAATCGGTTTGGGCGCAATCATCGGCACTGCCGTCACCAGCACGCTGGACGTCATGCTCAACCCGAATCTTTTCCTTCTGCTGTTCGTCGCCCCGCTGCTGTTTTACGAAGCGAAGACCTCGGACAAGTTCGGGCTATGGAAGAACCGCAAGATCATCCTCTCGCTTGCAATCGGCCTGGTCGTAGCCATCTCTGTCGCAGTAGGCTTCGGGGTACACGCACTGCTCCCCACCATTCCTCTTGCGGCAGCTTTCGCCCTTGGCTTCGCCTTAGGCCCCACCGATGCCGTTGCGGTATCATCCCTCTCCGAAACAGCCGATCTTGATCGCAATGTTTCCGCCCGCTTGTATGGCGAAGCGCTGTTGAACGATGCATCCGGCGTTGTGGGCTTCCAGTTCGCTGCAGCCGCTGCAGTGACTGGCGGAACCTTTTCCCTGCTCCATGGAACACTCGACTTCAGCATAGATTTCTTCGGAGGAATCCTACTAGGTGTTGCGCTCGGTTTCCTGACCATCCTCCTTTTCAGGATCATCGACCAAGCCGAGCTCGGGTCCAATGTCTTCTATGTCCTGTTCGATGTTACCCTGCCTTTCGTAATCTTCTTGCTTGCAGAAGTCGCCAGCGTCAGCGGTATCCTCGCAGTCGTTTCTGCAGGTATCGTCATCGGCATCAAGGAGACCCATCAAATCGGACCGAGCCGTTCCAGTTTGAATATAGTTACCGAAAACGTCTGGAAGGTGATGACCTTCACTCTGAACGGAATCGTATTCGTCCTTCTGGGAATGCAGTTGCCACGTGCGATGTTCACCACCTGGAACGACACCAGCATCAGCAACGTCACGCTCATCGCATGCATCTTCGCTATCACCGCTATCTTGGTGGTGGTGCGCTTCGTGTGGCTGTGCGTAATGGATTCTCTTGAAAAGAATCCCGAGACAGGAGCCAGGAACGGATTTACCAAACATGTTGCGAAGTCTGCCCTGCTTGCCACTATCGGCGGCCCTAAAGGCGCGGTCACCCTTTCCGTCATCCTCTCACTTCCCTTTATGCTCGACGACGGCAGCCTCTTCCCCGAACGCAACCTGATCATCTTCCTTGCCTCGGGCACCATCATCCTGACCCTGCTGCTCACCAACTTCCTGCTACCTGTCCTGGCACCCGCAGAGGAATCGAAGGACCTGCACGCTGACGATGCAGAATCGGTCGCCCGGATCCTCCGTAACGTCATCGACAGGCTGAACAGCGAACGTACGCAAGCTAATGGCCAGGCGACCGATTCGGTGGTTCTGGCATATAGCAACCGCCTGAAGAAGCACATGAGGAAAAACGAGCTCGAACCGGATTCCACCAAGCAGTTGACCATCGACATGCTCAAGCACATGCAAGAATTCGTCTGCGAGCTGATCGACAATGAAGAAGTCGATCCCCTGACCGCATATTCGTACCTGAATAAGCTGAACAAGCGCATCGGTTATCTGCGCCACCGCAGCGAGAGCAGATGGTGGATCAACTATGCACGCAAGCATATGCGCACACTCAAGCTTTCCGTGGGACACTACATTCGCGGCAGGAAAGAGAAAATCACCCACGAAACAGGCGTTTCCGATTTCACACTCCTCCAAATCCGTACGGTCCGCGAGAGCATCCGCTATCTGAATGATTTCGTGAACGACCCGGATTCCCCCTACCCCGCCGAATCGGTTGCCAATGTGAAACTGAGCCAGCAGATGATCCTGAACCACCTGCTCTGCGGCGGTCCAAGCGTAACCGCATATACCAAGAAGATGGACATGATGGAAGACGTGCAGCGCAGAGCGTATTTTATCGAACTGGAAGAAATCCACAATGCCGTCGAAGAAGGTACAATCGACCGCCACATCGGCAAGGATATGCGCGACAACGTATTCCTGATGCTCGTAGACCTGGGCGAACAATATGCCTAATCGAAGTCCAGCGATAGCGCAGAAAGCGCGTACAGGACCCCATAGACCCTCTAGGGGGCTTTCTAGCATTCCAGGATATGCACCTTCCTAAACGCGACGCCCTACCCGCATGAAAGCCCTTCTTCTCGAGAAAACTCCCGCACGATGGAGATCCCCGAACAACTAAATCCGCCCAACGATAAAACAGCCGGCCCGCAAGGACCGGCTGTTAGTTCATGAGATTGCAAAACGCAGCGAACGTGCAACTGCTCTTACATCTGCTCGGGAGCGGAAATGCCCAGCAGGCTCAGGGAAAGGGCGAGCATGATGCGTGTCGCATCGCACAGCGCCAGACGCGCGTTCTGCAGGGCAGGATCGTCGTTGATGACGTGGCAGTTGGTGTAGAAACCATGGAACAGGCCCGCCAGATCCTGGCAGTAATGCGTGAGCCTGAATGCCGCACGATCGCGGGCAGCACCGGCAACCAAACCTGCAAACTCGTCCATCTTGCGCATCAAGGCGATTTCGGACTCATGGACCAGAGGTGACAGATCGACGTTTTCAGGCAAAACGTTGGCAACCAGCTCTTCCATGCTCATCTTGCCCTCCAGAGCAGCCTGAGCGTCCGCCTCAGACGCTGCTTTACGCAG
>JBJEKU010000074.1:0-9117 GCA_051878795.1 Eggerthellaceae bacterium | reverse complement strand
GCGGCCGCCCTCGCCTTTTCGGTTTTGCTTGCGGTTTTAGCTGAACGAGCTGCCATCAGAAGCTCCTCTCCATCAAAGCAAGATAAGGCCCTATTTGGAATAGGGCCTAATACACAAGACTACTATACATTGCGGGAAGTCAATTGTATAGAAATATTTCCACGGTCAAAACAATTTCAGCAACGGGGTGACCGAATCGTTACCCGGCAATTATTGCGGACCTGGGCGAACACCCCTTCCATCGTCCGAATCCCAGCAAGCCGTTGTCGCCTTTCCACTCTGCACGTCCGCACCCCCTTCGTCTCCATATCCCCGACCCATGGCAATGGCGTTCAAAGCAGAAGGGAATCCGGTTCACGTTACGGGTTCAGGCTGAAAGCAGGTTAAACCCGCGAGCCACCCCTTAAGGCCCGTAGCGCCCTTCGCACTCCGGTCCGCAGACGTAAGGACGAATAGCAAGCAGATGCAAAACCGGCGCCCTCGATGGGACGCCGGCCAATCGGTTGAGTAAATCGCCTACGCGGCACAACTTAAGCCAACCACGTCTGCAAGGTGGGAAGCCAGCCCATCACGAACACGACCAGGATTGCAGCAGGCAGCACGAAACGCGCGTAATTCCGGACTGCTTTAGGGAATTTCAGGCCCGCACCCGCATTCGCTTCGGCAAGGAAGTTCTTCCAACCCCAGCCGCGCTTGGTTGCGCAGAAGAGCACGAAGATCATGCCGCCGATGGGCAGAATGTTGTTCGACAGGATGAAGTCCTCCACTGCCTGGATGTCGCCGATACCCGGCACCGTCACGCCGGAAAGCACGTTGAAGCCCAGCAGGCACGGCAGTGCGAGCACGAAGATCGCCACACCGTTGATGGCCACCGCCCTCTTACGCGTCATACCCCACTGATCGATGGAAAAGGCCATGATGTTCTCGAAGACGCCGATGATGGTGGAAAGCGCCGCACAGCTCATGAACAGGAAGAACAGCGTACACCAGATAACGCCGCCCTGCATCTTAGCGAACACCGCCGGGAGCGTCACGAAGATCAACCCCGGACCCGCACCCGGTTCGACGCCGAAGGAAAAGCAGGCCGGAAAGATGATCAGGCCCGCCAGCAGCGCCACCAGGGTATCCAAGGCCGCGATACGCACCGCCTCGCCGGACAATGCATGGCTTTTGCCGATATAGCTGCCGAAAATGGACATGGATCCGATACCCACGCTCACGGTGAAGAAGGCCTGGCCCATTGCGGCGAAGACCACTTCCATGAAGCTATGGTCAGGCGAATTGAACAGCTTGTCGAAATCGGGTACCAGGTAGAATTCCAGGCCCGAAGCGGCACCGGACAAGGTCAGGCTATGGACGGCAAGCACGACGAGGAAGAAGAACAGGGCGACCATCATCACCTTGGTGATCTTCTCCACGCCTTTCTGCACGCCCAAAGCCGTGGCAAGTACGCCGATACCCACCACCAGGGCAAGGAACACCAGCATGAGCCCGGGGCTTGCCAACATGCTGCCGAAAGCGGCTTCCGACCCGGCAACATCCACGCCCGCAAGCTGACCCGTGGCGCTTTTCACCGCATAGCACAGCATCCAGCCGGCAACGACGGTGTAGAACATCATGAGCAGGTAGTTACCCGCAAGCCCGAACCACTTCCACACATGCCACTTGGTGCCCTTGGGCTCCAGAACGTCGAAGCTGCGGGCGATGCCTTTCTGCGACGCACGGCCGCAGGCGAATTCCATAATCAAGGCGGGCAGGGCCAAACCCACCAGGAACACCAGGTACAGCAGCACGAAAGCTGCGCCGCCGTACTGTCCCGTGATATACGGGAAACGCCAGACGTTTCCCAGACCGACAGCGCACCCTGCGCTGACCAAGATGAAGCCCATACGGCTTCCGAATTGCTCCCTAGCCAAAATCCCCTCCAGGTTTCGCGACACAATTCGCTCCATTGTATCCGCGAAACATGGATTTAACATTGCAAATCGCTATTTCGATCAGTTCTCCGAAAAGAAAACCCGCTCAAGAATGGAGCACGCCCGCTCACATGGAAGGAAACGGCCTTGTTTCATCCCTTTCTGGATGAATTTGGAGATTCTTGCAGACATCGCAAACCCGAACGGCAGAGCCGGCATCCTTCCCCGGGATACGGAAAGGCCGCTACTCCCCCGCCTTCAGCCGTGCGATTTCCTGCGCCCAACCATCCAGATTATCCTGCGGGGTTTCCAGATAGAAGGGCAAATGCTCAAGGGCCGGGTGACGCGTTACCGCCAGCAGCGCATCCCAACCGATTTCGCCCTGCCCGATGCATTCATGGCGGTCCTTGCGGGCGCCGCAGGGATTCTTGCTATCGTTCAAATGGATGGCCCGGAGCCGGCCAAGACCCAGCACCCGGTCGAATTCCTCCAGCACGCCATCCAAGTCGGAAGCGATATCGTATCCCGCGTCCCACACATGGCAGGTATCCAAGCACACCCCCACATGGTCGGAAAGCTCGACCCGATCGATGATCTGCCGCAGCTCCTGGAAGCTGCGTCCCACCTCGGTACCCTTACCCGCCATGGTTTCCAGGAGCAGCGTGGTAGTTTGACGGGAATCGAGCACCTGGTTCAGGGCGTCGGCGATGAGCTCGATACCCTCCTGTGCACCCTGGCCCACGTGCGCGCCCGGATGCATGTTGTAATACTGACCGGGTGTGAATTCCATGCGCTGCATATCGTCCGCCAAGGTCGCAATGGCGAATTGGCGGGTTTCGGGCTTGGCGGATGCCGGATTGAGGGTATAGGGCGCATGCGCCAGGATGCGCCCTATACCGTGTTCGGCGCAGAAGGCATGCATGGCTTCCACGTCCTTCGCATCGATGGCCTTCGCCTTGCCGCCACGGGGATTGCGCGTGAAGAACTGCCAGGTGGTGCCGCCTACGCGCACCGCGTCCTTCGCCATATGCAGATAGCCCTTCGAACTGGAAAGATGGCATCCGATAGTCAGCATGCTTCGCGCTCCCCTCTTTTTTATCCCAAACGAAACGACGGAGCATTCCCCCGTCCTTTGCACCGTCACCGGGCCATCGCAGCCGCAGCATGCCCGGAGCTCAATGGCTCGCTTTCCGATGCAAATGATACCCAAAAGGGCGAACCTGCGAGTTTTTCCATCCCGTGAACATAGTGTGTACGCACGCAACACGCCCGTTCACTTAGTAAAATGGACGCTTGAAATAACCATCCGGCACTGATTTTCGCACACGCAAACCGACTGAAAAAACCCAGACCAACAACTGAATACAGGGTTCGGAACCTTGCGTGTGCCGTGAGAACGACAAGAGGAAAGTGAAGGCGCACATGATCGAACTGAAGGCATACCAAGGCCTCATCCGCAACCATGCAGACCTCGCAAAGAAACTGGACCTGGATGTTTCCCAGTGCTCCCGCCGCGAACGCGAAGAAGCCATCGTCGTAGCCGCGTACCAGAAATGGGGCGACGAAATGGGCCTGCATATCAACGGGCAATTCGGCATCGTGCTTTTCGACACCGAAGCAGAAGAGCTGTTCTGCACGCGCGATGTGCTGGGCGCCGAACTGCTGTTCTACTACCCGACCGAAGACGGGCGCCTGCTCACTGCGCTGCAGATCCGCGACCTGTTCGACCAGCCGGGCTTCAAACGCCAACTCAACGAAGAACTCATCCAGTTCTACCTGGGCTTTTCCTACATCCCTGGCGAAGAGACCCTGTTCAAGGGCGTTTACAAGCTGGAACCCGGCGGCACGCTTCGCTTCGGGAAGAAGGGCCTTACCCTGGGCCGCTTCTGGGAACTGAGCTTCGAACCCGATGAGAGCAAGAGCCTGGATGACTGGGCCGACGAAATCGAAACGGCCATGAAGGCGAGCATGCACGATATCATCGACGAAGACGAACAGCCCGACAGCTTCCTTTCGGGCGGCGTGGACAGCTCCTACCTGCTGGCCATGGGCCGTGCGCGCACGGGGTACTGCGCATCGTATGCCAACCAGAAGGCGAGCGAGGAAAGCGAAGCCCGCGCAACCGCAGAGTACTTGGGCCGCGGATTCGAAGGCATCGAGGTCACGCCCGAGGACTTCTTCGCCACTTTGGATGATTTCCTGCTCGCCTACGAGCAGCCCACGTCCGACGCGGCGGGTCTTTCCCTGTATTGCGCTTGCAAGCAGGTGAAGCAACGCACCAAGCTGTGCTTTTCCGGCGAAGGCGCCGACGAGTTCTTCGCGGGTTATAACGGCTATCAGGACACCTCCCGCTTCGAAGGCAAGTCCGACCCCGTGTACTACGGCGCAACCCAAGCCATGCGCGAATTCGACCAGAAGCATTACCTGAAGCACTACTTCGGCAACAAGTCCGCTGCCGACTTCATGAGGAAACGCGGGCAGGGAGGTCGTAAGTACGACACCGTTTCGTGGATGCTCTACACCGACCTACGCAGCTACTTCGAGGGAAGCATCCTGTTCAATTCCACCCGCATCGTCGCAGGCACCGGCTTGGACATCCGCATGCCCTTCTGCGACCTGCGCATCTTCGATATCGCCCGCCGCATGCCCTCGCGCTTCAAGGTGGATGCCGGCCAGAACAAGATCGCACTGCGCAAGGCCGCTTCGCGCGTGCTGCCCCAGGAAGTGGCATACCGCAAGAAGCTGGGCTTTCCCGTGCCCGTCCGCGAGTGGCTGGCAGACCCCCGCTATAACGGCGACATCGTGCGCGCGTTCAAGAGCGAGGCTGCCGCGAAATTCTTCAAGCCGAAGGAGATCAACGCGCTGCTGAACGAATTCACCGGGAAGAAATCCAACCTGTGGCACAAGCTGCGCTACCGCGGGAACAAGGGATCGCTCTGGCGCCGCGTCTGGTCCATCTACATCTTCATCCGCTGGTACGAGTTGTTCTTCATGGATGGGAAGCGCAGCTAGCAAAGGACGGGCGTCCACCCGCCCAACGGAAGCGAAAACGCCGGGCGCATTGTGCGTCCTGCGTCTTTTTGCGTTCATTCAGGTTTAATGCTCGGTAGACCGCAGTTACCGAACAGCACTCGGCAAGGCACCAAGCTACTCCCGATCGGGCTCACGACGGGTCAAAGGGGCGATTGCGCGAACCACAGCATCCTTCGCGGCTGTCACATCGGCATCTTCGACAACCCATACCACCAGCGAGCCTCCGAAACCGAATTCCGTCACCGCATTCAAGGTCACGCTGGGATCGCACAGCACATCAGCCACTTTTCCGGCCGCATCGCGCGCTGCAGCGATGATGCGCTCGACGGTTTCGTCCATGCGATCGCCTTCGGTTGTCACCGAAATCGGGATGACCAGCTTGTTTTCCGGAGGGAGCTTCACTACGCTCGACTTGTTGATAACCGCATTGGGTACGATGTAGGTATTGCCAGCACGGTCTTCGATGGTGGTATGGCGCCAGGTGATATCGCGCACCACGCCGCGCTGGCCGCCCACATCGACATAATCGTCCGGTTTTACGATCCCCATGATGCTCACTTGCAAACCGCCGATCAGGTTGGAGATGGTGTCCTGGAAGCCCAGAGACAAAGCGATACCGCCGATACCCAGGGCAGCGATTGCGGCGCTTACATCCACCCCGAAGAACGACGAGAGGATCACGCTGATACCCATTGCCCAAACGACCACACGGGCGATGTTGATGAAAATACTCGCCGAGGGAAGCGGATTCTGGTCGTTGTTGAGCGCATGATGCAGCAGGCGGGTGAACAAGCGGCTCACCACTGCGGTGGCAATCAGTATCAAGGCGATGGTGATCGCCTTGCTGAGCCACCCCACCTGGATGAATCCCTGGATAGCACTGCTAAGATCCTGCGTAGATTCTTCAACCGAATTCATGATCGCCTCCTTATCGGAAACCACGCACAGAACCGAGTATCGCAAGAAAAGGGAGGGGCGGAAGAAAGCCCCGCCTTAGGTTTCAACCTCGCACAGGATAATGGAAGGCGGAGCCCAACGGACCCCGCCCCTCCAATCATCTCCGAAAAAACGTGCTATTCACAGGAAGATTGCTCGAGCTCTTTCGCCTTGGCAGCCAACCTGCCCTTGAAGGTATACGCAGCCGCAACGATGGCGCCGAAGATGGCGAAGCCCGCAGCAAAGGCAGTCGCGAAAGAAAAGCCCTGCGCAGTGCTCAAGGCCGCACTCGCGCCAGTCGCCACCGCCTTCGCCTGAGCAGATGACATGAGTCCGATGTACATGGACGGTCCCACGCATGCGGCAATCTGGATAGACAAGCTCAACAAGGTCACACCGTAGGTGTTCAGGCTGCGGGGAAGCGTTTTCAAACCCGCCGTCTGCGATGCGGTCATGCACATACCCACGCCGATGAACAGGAAGAGCGCACCGATGATGACCGCAACAACGCTGATAGCCGATGCGGTGACGGTGAGGATGGCAAAACCGATGGCAATGAGCACGAACCCCAAGGGGACAAGCGGCCATTCGCCCACGCGATCCATGACGCGACCGCTATACAAGGTGGTGAAGGCATTGGCCAGAACGGGAACCAGCATGACGATACCTGCAAGGAATGCGGTCATTCCGAAAGCGCCCTCCAAATACAGGGGGAGCAGCACCGTCGAGGAGAAGGTGCTCATCATGGAAACGAACACCAGCACCACCGCGGGCCAGAAGGAAGAGCGCTTCATGGGCGTGAGGTCGATAAGAGGATGCCCGCAATGGAACTGCCGGTACACAAACAGGGCTCCCAGGATCAAGAACACCGCAAGCAGGACCAGGCCCTTCACGGGCTCCGAGGCGATAACGGAAAGCCCGAAGGAGAGCGCGAACAGGGCGACTGCGCTCAAGCAGACCGAGGGAACATCCAGGTAGTCGTCATGGGTTTCCAGATTATCCAGGAAGAAGAACGCCAGGATAGCGAGGATAACCATGGCGATCAGCGGGATGAGGAAGATGGACCTCCATCCCAAAAGCGTGACGAAGGCACCGCACAGCACCGGTGCGAAGGCGGGGCCGAAGGTGATCATGCATCCGCCCATGGCCATGTACACGCCCAGACGGTTCTTCGGACAAACCACGAGGATGGTGCTGATCATCATGGGGATGAACATTCCCGAACCGATCGCCTGAACGATTCGCGCTGCCAGCAGCATGGGGAAATTCAGGGCAAGAAGACCCATCAACGAACCCGCGATGGTGAACAAGGCGCAGAAGCAATACAGCCTGCGCAACCTGACACGGCGGAAGAAGAACGCAGTGCAGGTGACCATCACCGTTGCCGCGATCATGTAGCCGGTGACCAGCCACTGGGCCGTGACGGAAGAGACGCCGAACTCGGCCATAATGGAAACCAAGCCCATATTCATCAGGTTCTCGTTATAGCCTGCGAAGAACTCGCTGCCGTACAGGACCACCAACAACAGCACAAACGATTTTGTCCGCATACATTCACACTCTTTCCAACTCGCACTTCAAACATGCAAACGAGCGACGTTGCCGCCGCTCGTTTTTTGTTCGGTCATCAGTTCGGATGCCCGTCCGTATACTGACTGCCAAATGGGTACTTCCGGATTGGGAATGTCGATCGATGCCCACTGCCTTAGGAAGGAGAAAGACAGGAAGCAAGAAACCCGGCTATCACCATCCGTGTTGCCCATGCCGCCCGTTCAAGGGCCGCCCGGATACCCGTTCGTTTATCCGGGCATCCGTCGTCAACAACGGTTTTCGCATACTGCAATGCACCAGGCTCAAGTCGAGAGCGAATAAGGGATTTCGGGAATCCCCCCATGAAACGCGTTCTGCCACTTTGGCAACCGTCGTTCATTGACGGGAAACAGTGTAACGGCTTCGAAGAGCCATCCTCTAACCGAAACCACAGACATTCCATATCTGAAGGGAAAGACAAACGCGTTCCGACGATTACTCCGCGCAGAAGATATTCACCGCGTCACGCAGGAATTCGGTGCAACCCTCGCCCAGTTTGTCGTAATTCGCGCGGAAACGGTCGTCCATCACATACATTTCCACCAGCCCCTTGTGGTATGCCTTGGTGTACTTGGGATAGAAAACACACAGCCACTGCTTATGCAGCTCGCACGCCTTCTGGGCGAGCTCGCTTGCAGGATCGCCCTGCTCGAAAGCCTGCTGCAGCGTGGATTCCAGCTGCATACGCAGCTCTTCAGATGCCTCGAACTGTTCCTGCGTCATGCCGGAAATATGCTTGTTGGCAGCGTCCACTTCCCCATCACCGTACCTTTCGCGTGCTTCGGCTCCGTAATGCTTCTCGTTTTCCGCGACCAGCTTTTCGCCGAAGCCCTGGAATTTCTCCTTATCAGTCATCTTTGCATCACCTTTCAATGCAGAAATCGATTTGTTCACGTTGGCAATCAAGGCATCGAGTCGACTCCGCTTCGCCTCGAGTGCCTGCAGATGGTTTTCGAACGCACGAAGCTTGTCGAAATCCGGATCTTCCAGCAGGGCCTGGATGTCCTTCAAAGGAAAACCCAGTTCCCGGTAGAACAGGATCTGCTGGAGCCTATCCACTTCCTGTGGCCCGTACATGCGATAGCCCGACTGGGCGATACGCGAAGGTTTTAACAGGCCGATTTCGTCGTAGTACCGTAAGGTCCGTGCACTGGCCCCGGAAAGCTTCGTGAGAGCATTAACGGAATATTCCATGTCGAACACCTCCTGATTTACAGGCTAAGCGTTGACGCTACGTAAGAGTCAATGGTTATTTCGGAAAATCGGATGGAAATGCAATCTAAAATCAGCTGCAAGCGAGACCGGGATGACAGCGGCTAGCGCAGTTGGGATTCGGCCGATTGCATGAGGGCAAACTCCTCTTCAGGAGCGTTGGAGACCAGATGCTTCCGTGCGTAAAGCGCGTAGTACGCAAGACCTACCGCGATGGCTGCAAGCGCCCCGATAGCCGCACCTGCATCGACGAAGAAGGTGGAAACCACCGCCACACAGGAAAGCACGAAGGCGATGCAGGTGGTGAATGCCCCGCCGGGCGTGCGATACGCACGGGGCATATGAGGAGAACGGATACGGAGCACGATGTGCGAAAGGTTCATGAGTGCATAGGAGACGCAGGCGCCGAACACCGCGGTGTCCAAGATCG
>JBJEKU010000073.1:0-9392 GCA_051878795.1 Eggerthellaceae bacterium | reverse complement strand
CGCCGATGATGGGGGCTATTTACGCAGCGTGTGCTTCAGGGTGATTCCGCTCAGAAGCACGCATACCACGCAGAAGACCGCAAGCACCGACCAATCCATGAGCAGATGGGAGAGTGCGTGCTGGTAGGCGCTGTCGGGTTCGTGCTTGAACATCTCTGCGTCGATTTCGCGTGTTTGCTCTTCGATTTCGACTTCCATCCCATTCACATCCTGGGTGCTTGCGGGGATGGTTACTTCCTCGCCGTAGATCTTCAGATCGAGCGAGTTGAGGTCGGCTGTTGCACCGAATGCCTCCATTCCCCAACGGCAGTTCACGAAGTTCGAGATGGTATGGGCCGCACCTTTGAGTTCGAAGATGAGGCCGGAGAACAGCACCTGCGGCATGATCAGGATCGGAGCCATTGCGATGGCGCGGTCGGGATTATTGAACAGCGCGGAAACCCACAAGCCCAAGCACATCGCGGAAAGCGTGAGCAGAACCATGGTGATGAACAGCTCGAGCCCGCTGTTGACGAACAGGGGATCGGCAGGGGGAAGGCCCTTCATGGCGCAGAACACGCCCGTGAGCAGTGCCGCTTGTATTACGCAGAGCACCCCGAGCACCAGCACCTTCGATGTGATATAGGCGGATATCTTCAGGCCGCCCGCATATTCGCGCGTGAGGATGTCCCGCTCTTTGCAGATTTCTTGGATCGAGTTCAGGATCCCGACCCAGAATGCGGCGCAGGAAAGCGCGAACAGGCAGGATTTCGTCTTCTCGCAGACTTCGAAGCAGTCGTTACCGGCGACGAGGCAGATGAGTGCCGCCAGAATCGGCGCTTGCAAAATCAGCAGCAGAAGGCGTTGGCGGTCGTTTATCACCAGCTTTGCGTAACGACGGGAGAGCGTGGAAAGCTGGCGTCCGAACGAGATGTTCCTTCGAGGGGAAATCCTGTCTTCGGGGAAATTGAGCTGGGGCGATTCTTGAGGGCGGGTGTTGGCGAAGCGCTGCGCCCAAGCGTCGGGATTGCGGGTTACCTCGTTGTAGATGGATACGAAGTCGTCGACTCCGAAGAAGGCGAGGGTGTCTGCAGGCGATCCTGCGTAGCACAGCTTTCCGCCTGCGCCTAGGAACACGACCTGATCGCAGAGATGCAGATTCAACGTGGTATGGGTCACCAAGATGATGGTGCGGCCGTCTTTCGCCATTGCGGCCAGCTTATGCATGAGGTCGCGCTCGATTCCAGGATCGAGGCCGGAAGTGGGCTCGTCCAAGAACAGCAATCTTGGGTCGGCAAGCAATTCGACAGCAATGGACGCGCGTTTCTTCTGTCCTCCGGAAAGCCTGCCGATATAGTTGCTTTTTTCCCCAGAGAGCTCCAGCAGGTCGATCACCTCGTCGACGCGCTTTTCGCGTTCGGGTTTTGTGGTGTCTGGCGGCATTCGCAGTTCGGCAGCGTAGCTGAGCATATCGTGGAGCGTGAGATTATCGTAGACGATATCCTGCTGGGGAACGTATCCGATGGCGTTTTTCAGCGATTCGTAGTTTGCGTACAGGTCGATTCCATCGAGGAACACCGATCCCTCTACAGCTTTGTCGCTACCATTAAGCTCGTTGAGCAGGGTTGATTTGCCCGATCCCGATCCGCCTACGATTGCCACGAATTCCCCGCGTCCGATATGGAGCGATACGTGATCGGTGGTAACGCGCTTTTTGCCGTGGTTGTTCCTGATTTGGACCAGATTCTGCGCAAGCACGTCGACTCCGCGGGATTCGGTTGTGTAAAGCAGCGAAGCACCTGTGAATACCAGGGTGGTGAGCGCTATGGAGATGAAGTCTGCTGGTTTGATTTGCTGGCATCCCTCGACTCGGCGACCCATGACGAAGGTGCCGTTGTAGCTGTTCATATCCTGGATGGCAAAACTTCCGTCCGAGGGTGATCGGAGGATCGTCGCGTGTTTGCTCGAAACGATGGATGACGGCAATACCAGGTCATTTTCCGGACTGCGACCGATGGTGAAGGTGTTTTTTCCCGCAAGCGAGACGTTGTTCCAGCGCATGCCTTCGGGTCCGAATGCCAAGACCACGCAATCGTCGGGGCTATTCAAACGGCCGATCGAGATGATGTCGCCTGCGACAAGCTGCGCCGAGCCCACACGTGCGCCGTTTTTCTTCAGGCCGTTCTTCGAACCGCTGTCTCGGATGATCCAGCCGGTTTGGGGTGTGTATTCCAGGGTTCCATGGGAACGGGAGACCACTCGGTTTTCCGAGGGGAGCACGATGTCGTTTTCCGGGCTGCGTCCGAAGGTGAGACGGGTTTTCCCAAGATTGCATAAATTGATTTCCGATACCCTGTTGTTGCCGTCGAAGACGGTGAGTATCAAAAACGTATTGGGATTCTGTGTGGGGTTGCCTGCGGTTGGTCCAGCTTGCGCATAGCGGGTTTCCATACTGCCTTCTTCGCGTTCCTTAGGTGTTGCTTGCGTTGACCATCATAGCCCACGAGAGCATGAGAAGGGGTCTCATCAGGTGAAACGTGTTTCCAATGCGCTAGTTGCGGAAGAATTCGCCCGATTCCCCGGACGGATTCTCGAAAACGGCCTATTCGGGTGCACTGTGCGGAATACTAGTTAGTAGGTTGCAAGGTCGAGCCACCAGCCGTTCGTCATGCTTTTCAGCAGCTGGACATTATGTTTCCCCGCATCGGAAAGATTGCCTGCAGGGCTTGCCCCGGAAACCGGGTGATACCAACTGCAGCTGTTGAAGTATTCGCGAAGGCCGCTGTTCTTGAAACAGTATCCATTCGAAGACGCGATGATCTCATTCCAGGCAATGCAGCGCTCGGCGTCGCTCAGCGATTCCAGTTCGTCTGCAGAATAGTATCGCGTGTTGCCTTCGGGGAGCACGCGGTCGGTGCCTTCCTGGCAGTGGATATCCGCCGATTGGGTGGTGCCGTCCGCTCCAACGACGGTGAGATGCTTTACATTCTCGTCGACGGCGGGTTCTGGTTCGGGCTCCGGCTCTGGCTCGGTTTTTTCATTTTCTGTCGTTTCTTTCTGGGGGGAAGGCGAGGGGTTGTCGGCTCCGCCTGAGCTATGGTTATTCCCAAGAAGGAAGAAGGCCGCCAATCCTGCTGCCAGGACAACCGCCGCGATGGCCACTGCGATGACGATGGTGCTCTTGCTCTTCTCAGGGGCCGGTGCGGGGGTTTGGTACTGATTCATATTCCTGTTCGGATTGCCGAATGGGGCATAGACGGTGTCGGTTCTATATTCTTGGCCGGAATCGGTGCCGGAAGCCCCTTGGAAGCCCAGGGGAGTGTTGGGCGAAAAGGATGCGGCGTTGCCCTGCGTGCCCGAGAGATTGTTCCAGGGGTCCTGTCCTACCCGATTGCCCTGATCGGTGGGGTTTTGACCGAAGTTCAAGGTGGTTTCGCCTGCGACGAAGCGGGTCTCATCGCAATCGCCGGTATCCCGACCGTCTTGCGCGCGGTAGCTGATAGCCATGCCGCATTCGGTGCAGAAACGGTCGTCCTCATCGAGCACGGCGCCGCATTTCGGGCAGAAGATCATGGACCCTCCTACAATTCTGGGAATCGTATCGACTCGACCAGTATAGCCTCGCGTCAGGAAGCGTGTTTCGCCATTTAGGGCAATCATGCTCTAATGTTCAACTTGACCTGGGAAAAAGGCGATTTTCAGTCGGAGGAGACGCTCTTTGCGCATTGGAGCATGGTTCAAGGATGCTTGCCGGGGGTACTTGCGTGCCTTGCCATCTGCCTCGGATACAATGGGTGCGCACATGAAAGGGAAAGGAAACGGATGAAACGGATCGCCTTGGGGGCTTTTACCCTTGCAGTAATGGTTTCGCTTTGCGGCTGCGGGGCTATTGGGGCGGACTCGGACCCGGTGCAGGATGGCTCGGATGGTTGCGGATATGACTCCGTCGAAATAGAAGCGGAAGACAAGAAGGTGCCTGAAGACGATTTAGAGTCCGAAAATCCCATCGATCCTTCCGATTCGAGCGCTATGGAGGATGCGGCAAGGAAGATGGAAGAGATCGCCGCTGCATCCGGAATGGATGTGGGTGCGGTTGCGATCGATTTGGAAACCGGGGAATATGCGGGCGTTCGTGGGAATGAATCCGTTCCTTCGGCGAGCATGATCAAAATGATTATTGCAGCCGCTTTTTTGGAGACGGTTGCCCAGGGTGATTGTTCTCTTGATGAGCCTTATACGCTTCAAGAGTCCGATATCGTGGGCGGAACCGGTTCCCTCCAAGGTTTAGGCGCCGGTGCAACTGTGAGTTATCGGGATTTGGTAACCAAGATGATCAGCGAGAGCGACAATATCGCCACGAACGTGCTGATCGATGCCTGCGGAGGCATGGAGGTCGTGAATTCCGAGGCAAAGAAGCTTGGATTATCGGGTACCCAGCTTAATCGTATGATGATGGATGCTGCCGCGATGGAACAGGGTGTTGAAAATTACGTTTCCGCCGACGATTTGGCGATATTGTTCCGAATGGTATATAACGGCACCTTCGTTGACGGCGAGTCGAGCGAGCTTGTACTTCAAGCGCTTGAACAGCAAACCGATAACGCAGGCATCCCCCAAGGATTGCCTGCCGATACCGTTTTCGCCCATAAGACCGGAACCCTTGCGACGGTGCGCCATGATGGGGGTATCGTTGAAGGTGATCATCCTTACGTATTGGTGGTTCTCTGCTCTGAATCGGGTTTCAATGAGGCAGGCGCCCTGTTCTGCATGGAGCAGATTGCAGAAGCCACCTATTCCGAAATTGCGGGTTAAATGGGCGGGGCGTGCCGTGAGAGCCTTTGATAATTCTGCCGATCAAACAGGCGAGGCGCCGGCTTTCGGCCGGCGCCTCGCACTGTCGGGGTCATATAGCTGTTTTTCAGCCATCGAGAAAGGGGTGTAAAAGCGCCCCTTTCTATCGGGTTTCTTGTTTTTTACGCCTTGCGGCCCAGTTCCACTGCCTGCATGTTCAGCGGCAGCTTCTTGATGTGACGGGCGGGCACGCACTTGGTGATGGCTGCTTCCAGGGTCTCTTCCTTGCAGAAGCCGGTTTCCTCGAACAGCTTGCCGATGAGCACGATGTTGCCCAGGCCCTTGAGCCCGTTCTGCTCGGCGATTTCGGTTGCGGGGATGGCTACGACCTTCACGCCGGGAACGTCGGGGATGTTCTGGACCAGGGTGGAGTCTGCCACGATGATGCCGCCTTCGCGCACCTTGTCCACGAACTTGTCCAGGGAAGGCTGGTTCATGGCAACCAGTGCGTCGGGGGTTACTACCAGAGGCGATCCGATGGGGTCGTCGGAAAGGCAGACGCTGCAGTTTGCAGTGCCGCCGCGCATTTCGGGACCGTACGAGGGAAGCCAGGAGACCTCACGCTCTTCGATCAGGCCGGCGTAGGCCATGACCTTGCCCGCGAACAGGACGCCCTGGCCGCCGAAGCCGGCGAGTACGGTGTTCATCGTCTTGCCCATGGGTTTAAGCCTCCTTCTTCTGCTGAGCGATAGGGCAGTCTGCAGCACGCGCTGCGGCTGCTTCTGCTGCGGTTGCATAGCCGTCTGCCACAACGTCCTTGTATACGCCCAGCGGATAGTAGGGCAGCATGTTCTCGCGCATCCACTCGAAGGACTTCTGCGGGGTCAGGCCCCAGTTGGTGGGGCAGGTGGATACTACTTCTACCATGGAGTAGCCGACGCCATCGATCTGGGTCTGGAAGGCCTTCTTGATAGCCTTCTTGGCTGCGCGGACGTTCTTGGGGGTGTCCACGGTGACGCGTTCCAAATATGCGACGCCGTCTAAGGTGCTGAGCAGCTCGCATACGCGCACGGGGAAGCCTGCGCTTTCCACATCGCGACCGTACGGGGAGGTCTGGGTGACCATGTTGGGCAGCGAGGTGGGGGCCATCTGGCCGCCGGTCATACCGTAGATGGCGTTATTGATGAAGATGACGGTGATCTTCTCGCCGCGGGTGGCGGCATGCACGGTTTCCGCCATGCCGATGCTGGCAAGGTCGCCGTCGCCCTGATAGGAGAAGACCACGTTTTCGGGGTGGACGCGCTTCACGGCGGTGGCTACTGCGGGGGCGCGACCATGTGCCGCTTCGATCATGTCGCATCCGAAGAAGTCGTATGCCATGACGGAGCAGCCGACAGGTGCCACGCCGACGGCCTTGCCTTCGATATCGAGCTCATCCATGATTTCGGCAACCAGGCGGTTCACGATGCCGTGAGGGCAGCCCGGGCAGTAATTGGTGACGACGGGAAGGAGTGCATGAGGACGCTCGTATACGACCTTCTCTTCCTTTTCCATGCTATTCACCTGCCTTTCCACTCAGCTGGCGCAGCTGGTCCAGTACTTCGGCGGGGGTGGGGATGACGCCGCCGGTGCGTCCGTAAAAGCTTACCGGGCGACGGCCGTTCACAGTCAGGCGCACGTCGTCCACCATCTGGCCCATGTTCATTTCCACGGTAAGATAGGCTTTTGCTGTGGGGATGGTTTCCTCGATCGCCTTAGTGGGGAAGGGCCACAGGGTCACAGGGCGCAGCAGACCGGCCTTGATGCCTTCCTCGCGTGCTGCGACGACTGCGCTGTGGGCAACGCGGGCGGATGCGCCGAATGCCACGACCACGTATTCGGCATCCTCGGTCATGAAGGTCTCGGCTTTCTGTTCCTGTTCCTTGATGACGTCGTAGCGCTTGTAGCGCTCGATATTCAGCTCTTCCAGCTTATCTGCCGTCAGATACAGGGAGTTTGCGATGTTGTGGGGGCGCTTATGGCCATGTCCGCAGGTTGCCCAGGGCTTTTCGGGCAGGCTCGCCAGGTCGCGTGCCTCGGGCAGCTCGACGGGTTCCATCATCTGGCCCAGCATGCCGTCCGCCAGGATCATGACGGGGATGCGGTACTTGTCGGCGACGTCGAAAGCCCGGTACGCCAGGTCCGCCATCTCCTGCACGGTGCTGGGGGCATAGACGATGATCTGGAAGTCGCCATGGCCGGTTGCGCGGGTTGCCTGCCAGTAGTCGGACTGGCTGGGTTGGATGCCGCCCAGACCCGGGCCGCCTCGCTGGACGTTGATGATGACGCCCGGCAGGTCTGCGCCGGCCATGTAGGAGATGCCTTCGGTCTTGAGCGAGATTCCGGGGGAAGAGCTGGAGGTCATGACGCGTGCGCCCGCAGCGGAAGCACCATAGACCATGTTGATGGCAGCGACTTCGCTTTCGGCCTGCAGGTAGGTGCCGCCGATCTTGGGCATGACCTTGGACATGTATGCAGCCAGCTCGGTCTGCGGGGTGATGGGATATCCGAAGAAGTAACGGCATCCGGCGCGAACGGCGCTTTCAGCCAGGGCTTCGTTGCCCTTCATAAGCACTTTTTCAGCCATGATTACCTCCAAACCTTAATGGCCACGTCGGGGCACATCAGGGCGCAGTTCGCGCAGCCGATGCACTGGGACTGGTCGACGCAGTGCGCAGGGTGATAGCCCTTTGCATTCAGCGTGGCAGCATCAAGCTCGAGGATGTTCTTAGGGCAGACGTCGGTGCAGAGGCCGCAGCCTTTGCAGAAGCCCTGATCCACTTCGATTCTTGCCATGGGATCTTCTCTCCTTACTTATCGGAACCCTAGAGGGAGCAACGCTCCCAGGGGGTTTTCACGATCATTCGAACAGGATACAGCCTTACCCCTTCGAAGGCGGGTCGCTCTGCGGCGAGCGTAGGCGTATGGCTTTCGCGCGGTAGGGTAACGGCCTCGAGGGGGATGCCTGCGGCTTCAGCGATGTCTTCGGCGAAGCCCAGGGCGTTTTCCACGGTATCGAGCGTTGTCTCCGCCTGCATATGGGAATTGCCGAGCACCCCGGTCGCCTTCAGGCGCGAGGCGTATTCGATCTCGGCGAGCACCCGCAAGGCCTCCTGCGGGTCTTGCGTGAGGTTGCGATAGCGGTTGACCACGTAGAGCATACGGTAGGGGGCGTTTGCAATGTCGCCGGAATAGCGGCCGACGGCGGTGGCTCCGGCATCGTCCCCGCCTGCGTCGATGATGACGCGTTGCCTCCCGCCTTTGGAGAAATCTGCCTGCGCTGCAAGGATGGCGGGGCCGACCAAGGGGGAAAGGCTGGGAACGTCAAGGTTCGATCCGGAGCGGGCGAAAACGGGGCATACGACGCGTATGCCCCGTGCTTCCATTTCCTCGGCGTATTCGCTGCTGCGGAAGTAGGGGTTTACCACATCCAGGTCCACGAGAGCGATCTGATAGCCCGCATCCGCGGCGTCGACTGCCAGGTTCAGGGCGGCGTTGGTCTTGCCTACGCCGTAGTGACCCGAGATGACGCAAACAGGGGCCTCATCGAAGAGGTGCTGCAGCGCGAAGCTGCCCGTCATTAGATGAGACCTTCCTTGAGGTTCTTCTTCGCGGTTTCCTGGACGCTTGCCGCCTCAGCGTCGGCCTTCGCGATGACCGCACGGCGGATCTTTCCGTTGACGGTGCGGGGCAGGGCGTCGACGTAGTCGACGACGCGGGGGTACTTGTAGGGCGCCGTCTGCTTCTTGACCCACTTCTGCAGCTCCTTGGTGAGCGCTTCGCTGGGCTTGTATCCGTCCGCGAGGACGATGGTGGCCTTTACGGCCTTGCCGCGGACGGGGTCGGGCACGCCGGTGACGGCGCATTCACGCACGGCGTCATGCTCGAGCAGGACGGATTCGATTTCGAAGGGTCCGATGCGGTAGCCGCTCGACTTGATGACGTCGTCGTTGCGGCCGACATACCAGTAGTTGCCGTTCTCGTCGAACCAAGCAGTATCGCCGGTGTGGTACCAGCCGTCATAGATGGCGTCCGCAGTCTTTTCAGGGTTGCGGTAGTACTCCATCATGATGCCGGCATGGTTGTGCTCCATGCTGATGCAGATCTCGCCGGTTTCGCCGGGGGCGCACAGCGATCCGTCTTCGCGCAGGATGCGGGTGTAGTACATGGGGACTGGCTTACCCATGGATCCCGCCTGGGGCGTGGATCCGGTCAGGTTGCCCACGGTGATGGGGGTTTCGGTCTGGCCGAAGCCCTCGAAGATGGTCAGGCCGGTATGTTCCTTCCAGAAGTCGAACAGGTCGGGGTTCAGGGCCTCGCCTGCAGTGGTGGAGTATTCCAGGGAGGACAGGTCGAAGTTGTCGAAGTCGGTCTGCATCATGAGCCTGTACATGGTGGGCGGGCAGCACAAGGTGGTGACCTGGTACTTGGAAATCAGGGACAGGATTTCTTCGGGGTGGAAGCGGTCGAAGTCGTAGGTGAGCACGCATGCTTCCATGAGCCATTGGCCGTAGTACTTGCCCCAAACCGCCTTGCCCCAGCCGGTGTCGGCGATGGTGAAGTGCAGGCCGTCGGGCTTGACG
>JBJEKU010000072.1:0-9555 GCA_051878795.1 Eggerthellaceae bacterium | reverse complement strand
AGCGTGTTGCATCTAGAGATTTGCGAAGTTCCTACCGCTCAACCATCAGTGTTACCTAAATTCAGATTCGTGTGATTCGTACGATGCAAAGCTTCCGAATCGTGTTACTATCCGCTCATATCGTATGCATAATGCAATTCATCACCTGCATACGAAGAAGAAAACCTACAAACCATGCAAACCCGAAAGGAAGGAACGCATGATCGGATCATGCAAACGGAAGCAACGTTGCTTCGCCTTGATAGCCGCACTCGTCGCCTTGGCCCTATGTCTCCTCCCCGGTTGCACGTCGTCAGGGGATCCCGACGCCACCCAAGACAACCAGACGGGGAACTCGCAGTCCAAAACGATCACAGACATGCTGGGAAGAACGGTCGAGGTTCCCACCCAAGTGGACAGCGTTATCGGAATCGGTTCCAGTTCGCTTCGCTTCATCACCTACCTGGAATCAATCGATAAGGTGGTGGGCGTAGAGCAATCCGAATTGGAAGACAACGTCGCTTGCCCCTATCGCCATGTCTATCACGACGAACTTTCCCAACTGCCCGTGATCGGCGATGGGGGCTCGAAAGGCGTTACCCCCAACGAAGAGGCGATCATGCAGGTGAATCCGCAGGTCATCATCGCGAATATCGACAAAGATGCGGCAGATTCCCTGCAGGAACGCACCGGCATTCCCGTGGTGTGCATCACTGTTGGCAACCTGATCTTCGATCAGGATTTCTATGACAGCCTAAAGCTGGTAGGCCAAGTATTGGGCAAAGAGGACCGTGCCGCCCAGGTCATCGACTACATGAACGAAACCGAACAGGATCTGAAATCCCGCACCGCCGATATAGAGCAGGCAGATACCGCAACCGCCTATGCCGCAGGCATCAGCTACCGCGGGGGCCACGGATTCGCGGGCACCGAAGCCCAGTTCGCCCCCTTCGATTCGGTCAAGGTGACGAATATCGTCGACTCGCAGGGGATTTCGGGTGCCTTCGATATCGATTTGGAAGCCGTGAGCACAGCCCAGCCCGACTTCATCTTCGTGGAGAGCAACAACCTTTCCCTGGTGAAGGAAGACTACCAGGCTAATCCCGAATACTTCCAAAGCCTGGATGCCGTGAAAAACAACCAGGTCTACACCCTCATCTCCTATCGCTTCTACTCCACGAATGCCGAACTGGCGCTGGCGAATTGCTACCAGGTTGGTGCAGTTGCCTACCCCGACCGCTTTGCAGATGTCGATCCCATCGAAAAGCTCGACGAGATCACGGAATTCTTCCTTGGGCAACCGCTTTCCAGCGACCTGGCCGAAACGGGATGCGAATTCAAGCAGATCGATCTTTCGGAGCTCTAAGAACACAGGGATCGAATCCCCCGTGGCAAAACGCACGGTCCGCACCCACGCAGGCCAAAAGTGAAGCCGTTAAGGTACCAGGACCTGGGGCAAAAACGCTCCAGGTCCTTTCGTTGCCCGGAAACACCACCCCATCCAAGTGCCTTCGCTTCGTGGGAGCATTATCTAGGATGCTGAGCACATCAAGTCAGCCGGGTTGTTCCCTATCCCAGCGGAAGGGCCAGCGGGATACCATCAGCCTCTATCACCTTGAAGGGCATGTCGTAGGTGGCAGATAAGCTTTCGCCGGTCACAACGGACCGATCCCCTTGCGCCACCACCTTCCCATCGCGGATGAGCAGGAAACGATCGCAGAATCTCAGGGCGAGATTGATATCGTGGATGACCATGATGGTAGCGATGGATTCTTCCCGCGTGATCTCGCGCACCACATGCAGCACTTCCATCTGGTTTTTCGGATCCAAGGCGCTGGTGGGCTCATCGAGTAGGAGCACTTCCGGTTCCTGGGCAAGTGCCCGGGCAATGTGCACTTTCTGGCGCTCGCCACCCGAAAGCTCATCGATGAACCTCTGTGAGAAACGTTCAAGGTCCAACTGGGCAATGGTACGCGAGACGACCATGCGGTCGTAGTCGGTGAGCGACCAGCCAACATGCGGCTTACGCCCTAGAAGCACCTGGTCGTATACCCCCAGATGCGGAACCCGCTGCTGCTGGGCAACATAGGCAACATGCCTTGCCACTTCCCTGCGGTCCATGATCCCCAGCTCACGCTGGCCCACCTTCACCGTCCCAGCCGAAGGCTTGAGCAACCCGGCAAGCAAGCCCAACAGGGTGGACTTTCCCGCACCGTTGTTTCCCAAAATCGCAAGAACCGAACCGGCATGAGCCTGCAATCCAATGCCTTCAAAGACCTGCCCGTCCTGATTCCCATACGAATAGGCAAGGTCGCAGGCCTCCAGGACTAGATGCCCTTCGGCAGGCAGGGTATGGCGGTGCAGAGGAGGCCTATTTCCCAACGAGTCGTGGGTTTCGACGAAAACGCGGCCCTCCCCACTCGCCGCAGAAGAAAAGTCGGATTCTACGGCATGAATCTTGCTAGATTCGACATGCTCTGAGGAAGGATCGACCGCGCATTGATGGGAATGCCCCGCATCAAGCGCATGTTCATGGGGAAGATCGCCACCGGGATGACTGTGGTAATGATTGTGGACCGTACCATCGGCATGCGTATGCAGGTGTGCGTGAACCTGCAAATCAAGGGAAGATCCCTCCACGCAATCGCTTTCCGCACGTCTTCTGCTCATCGAAGATCACCTGTTTTTCCGCAACTCATCGCTTATACGCCCTATACAGCAGATACAGGAACAAGGGCGCTCCCAAAAACGAAGTGATGGCACCGATGGGTAGGATAATAGGGGATATGACCATGCGTGCGGCAAGATCGCTCGCAAGCATGATAATCGCACCCAGCACCAATGAGGCGGGTAGAAGGAAGCGATAATCCTCCCCGACAAGGCGACGCGCGATATGCGGGGCTATCAAGCCGATGAAGTTGATCAAACCCACGAAGGAAACCATCGCAGCGGCCATCAGGGACGCCACCACCACACCGGATACACGGCAGCGCCTCACGTCCACACCAAGCCCTCCGGCAACCATTTCCCCGTTCTGAAGCGCGTTGTAATTCCAACGGTTCAGGAAGAAATAGAGCGCGCAGGCAAGCCCGACTATCGTCATGAAACCCAGCTGGGACCAGGTGGCCCTGCCCAAATCGCCGAACTGCCAGAAGATGACCTTCGTCAGTTCAAGGTCGTTGGAAAAGTACTGGATAATGGTAGAAGCACCAGACCAGAGCGCCGAAAGCGCGACGCCCACCAGGATGATGCTTTCCGGACGGGAAAAGCCCAATTGGGAAAACGCCAGTACAGCCAGGCTGGATACCATAGCACCTGCAAAGGCGAACAGGGCGATAGTGCCCATGCCAGCCCCCGATGAGCTGCCGGTAAACACAGGGATCACCACCAGGATTGCGATGGTTGCACCGAATGCGGCACCCTGCGAGATACCGACGGTCGATGCGGACGCAAGCGGGTTTTCGAGCACGCTCTGCAGAGCCGCACCCGCCATTGCCAGCCCCGCGCCCGACACTATCGCGCACAGAACGCGCAGGAGCCTGATCGAGCGTACGGTCATCACATCCTGCTGACTGCCGACGCCGAACAGTGCACGGGCGCTGTCAAGCAGGCTCATATCCGATGCGCCGGATGCGAGCGAGGCCAGTGCGAGCAGGGCGCATACAAGCACGCACCCCGCAATGACCAGGACCCTCTTGCGCTCGGCAGCCTTCTGCTGCAACAAAGTGCTATCGGAAACCTGTACGTTGCAGGCGCAGGATCCGCCTTCGGTCCCGTTTTCCATGGAAGAACCAGGCCTGCGAATCACACAATGTCCTCTCGGGCATAGGCATCGTAGCAATCACGGCAGACGAGCTTGCCACCCTGCACCCTCAACCCGAACTCGGCAGTGCTCTCTCCGCATTTAGCACAAGGCTGCGAGGCAAACAGGCGTGCGGGCTCAGGAAGCCCATAGGTCGGCTTCCCCACGGAAAACAGCTTGTCGTAAGGAGTGGAAAGCAGGTATTCCTGGAACTGTTCCCGGCTCATCCCCTCTTTTTCCGCGGTCAGCACCAACCTGACCGCGCGGTCGGTCCCACGCACGAAGAAGGAGAAGGCCATCTTTCCGCGGATGCGCGCAATCAGATTCGACTTGCCGTAGGTGCATCCCAACAGCACCTGGATGGCATCGACGCCGCAGGCATCGTTTTCGGTTACGCAGACAACTTCCTCGTCGATGGCGCGAGGGTCTTCGGGGTTCAGGCCCAATCGATCGATCGCGCCTTCCACGGCCTTGAATCCAATCGCCAGACCAGGGCACTTGTGCCCATGAAAGGCAACGGCCTGTTCCCACAAACGCAAGTCGAGCATTGCAACCCCGCTTTCACGCAAATCGTATCCAAAGGCAGCGCGGTTGCCCACCTCTGGCTGGTAACTAACATCGTTGCAATCGTAACACTCATATTGATTCCGTAACACTAACTGAGGCAGGAATACGGTAATCGGAACGATCATCCCTGCAAATCTACAGTTATGGCTTTCGTGGTTTCCGAGTCGAAGAAGCGGAAGCTGTTGTGGGACAGGAACAGATCAAGCTCATCGCCCACGGAAAACACCTAATCCCCATCGACCCGTACCGCCAGCTCCTGCCCGCAGCAACCCAGATACAGAATACCCTGACGCATTTCAACACGTATTCCCAAGGATCAGAGGGAATAGTACTGCGAAGAAAACACTTCTGCCGATCGAAGATCCGGAATGTTTCTAATCACAGAACTCATTTCTCCACCATGTCCATTAATTGGTACTAGGACGGCAGACTCCCCTATTAACCGGTCGATTTCACAAGATTGCATACCCCCGATTGCTACAATCGGTGTATATATGCTCCATCTTCCGAAAGGCGATTATGAAGGCAATGGTATGCACCGCTTGCGGTAGCAATGAACTGGAAGAGTATGATGGGTATCGCCTTTGCCCATACTGCGGAACCAGGTTCGAAATAGAGAAAACCCAGGATTCGGCCTCGCTCGACAAAGATAGCCAGATCCAGTCGATGCTGGCAAAGGCCGATATGTATTGGCGACATGGCATGAAAGCACAGGCAAGGCGCACCTACCAGCTCGTCCTGGAACTCGATGCAAGTTGTGCTATCGCTCGGGAACGACTCTAGGAGGATTCTATGTTGCTAGTAAAGCAGGTTGCCGAACAGCTGGGGCAAACCGAAGACCTTCCAGCGGTGGTTAAGTGCCTGAAATTCAAGACCCCTTTTCCCTACAAAACCACACTGAAAGGAATTGCGGTCGAAGACCAATACCTACCTAAGCTGGAAGCTCTTTTCCAGAAGGCCAAAGAACAGCGGCTCGCACTCGATGAAGAACGCGCGATCATCCAAGCTGAAGAGGAACGGCTTGCCGAAGTCGCCCGCACCATGCCCATCACGTCCACTGCCAACTTCGAAGGCTACAACATCGTCCGTTACGGAGGATACGTGTCGGGCGATGAGGCGATAATGCTCTCCGACGGCTTCTTCGGGTCGGGCTTTTCCAGCGATGTAGTAAACGACGCCATCAAGAAAATCAGGATTGCCGCCATCAACGAGTTGAAGGCGGCGGCAGCCGAAATTGGATGCAATGCGGTGGTGGGCTTGGGCTTCGACTACGTTACCGTCGACAGGCAGTTCCCTGGGTTCAGCGGAACCATGAAGAACGAAACATACCTGATGCTCACCGCAAACGGCACAGCGGTTGAAATCGAGAAGATCTAAGGGCTGCACCTACTTCCCACCATGAAGAGATACTAGGGAGTTATATTCCCCAGAAACGCGCACCCCTGGTACACGATAGCAAGATGGGAGACGTCTTCCTTGGCGCCTCCCATCTTCACGATAAGTTGCAAGCCGCTTCAATTGTTAGAATTCATCTTCATAAGCGCCATACTGAGCGTCAATTTCTTTATGAAGCTTCTCGATGTTGTCAAACAGTTCGGGGGTTTTTTCTACTCCGTCTTCGAACTGGCGTACGACAATGCCGAGCATCTTCATTTCCCGTTTGATCTTGTTCATGAGCTTTAAACCGTCGTTATCCACATAGTCGCAAATGAAAAGGTAGTCATCATTGGCTGCTCTGCCTTTAATCTCCCCAAGAGAAAGACCGGTCAGTTTCTTGAGCGACATGCACGCCTTTGCAGGCACGTCCATGATGGGAAGCTTGATTGCCAGAGTGTCATTCATATCCATTTGCTGCTCCTAAAACTCATTTACGGGTCGTATGCGCTTACCAGGCAAGCTATTCTTGTAGACGCCGCCATGCCAACCCAAATAGTGTTCATTATGCGTTGCTGGATATATTACTTCACCTTTGTTCGCCAGATGCGGATACTTCGAAGCGCTATATGTATGATGGGCCTGCATAGGCTTACCGTTGAACTTAGGGGTTTTACCCGAAAGGATTCCTGCTCTTTGCTCAGGAGTCCAATTGCGAGTGCCCATTTCGCCTCTTTCAAGCCGGTTACGTTCCTGCTTCCAGTACTTCTTTATCCCCGCCCTGCGGCGCTTTCCAAATCGTTTGTCCCACATATAGCGCTTATACTCCTCCCGTGTTGCGGTACGATTGAGAACTTTTTTCGCGATAGAGCGACGCGTCTTCATGCTTAGCTGTTTCTGCGTCGTATGATGTTCGCGCAGATCGAGTCCCTTGACGCGGGAGGCGATGACGCTTTCCGCATCGCCGCGATATGCTCTGTCGCCCCTGGTACCGTGGAAGAGGCCACTTGGCGGCTTAGACATAGCGGCCTCCCTTCTCCTTGAAATAGGAGCACGTCTCGCCGTCGTACTGGAATATGGCGATGCCGGATTCGCGCACTTCGCGGAAGATCGGGTATTTCTCCGAGCCGATGACCGTCAGTGCGGGAGGGCGCTTGAGTGCGATGAGCATTCGCAGTCCGGCGTCGAAGGTTGGGCGGTTCTCGATGTTGCCAAGCCCGCTGCCCACCGTACCGACGCAGAGCATTTCGCCTTCGGGGATACCGTCGAAACAGTACTCCCAGGTCTCCGGGGTGCCCCAACGGGCGTTAGGTATGACGGGGATCCCCCGCTGGATCGCCCCGTGCTCGATCGCTCGCATCTTGTGGAACTGGTAACGCTTCAGCGGTTCGGGGAAGTCCGCATTCGTGCTGAAGTCGATTCCGGTAATCCCGTCGAAATGGCTGGCGACATCGTAGAAGTGCTCCCACTTCTTCCAGATCCCCTCGCGCTCGCCATCGAAGTTCTGATCGTCTGTGCAGCAGTGGATGAAGGCGTTGACATGGTAGTCTTTGTCGCCTGATGCGATCCGCTCCTTATGGAGGCGCTTCGCGTGCGTCCACAAGATGATGTTTTCTGACGGACGGGCTGCGGTGCACCTCACTTCCAGGTTGTCGAGCCCCGTCCAATCCGCGCCTTCATAAAGGCTCGAATTCCATAGGTCGCGAATACCCGGGCGCGGGGTCTTACCCCAACTGAAAGAAAGATCTTCCATGATCTCTCCTTACGTTTCTTCGGCAGCCTAAAATTCCTTCTCGAAAACCGCTGCCGATCCGGTGTTCCGAGCGGTTCCAGTGTGATTTCCCGGGCCGGATAGGTCGTTTCCGCCAAGTTGCTGTATAGTTGTCGAAGGTTGTCGTGTTTATTCGGGAAGGTGATGCGCTTGCTTTCTCTCTCAACGCTGGCGAAGGCTGCGAAAAGGTGCGCCTGCAATCCATCCGCTTCAAACGAGGCGTTTCTGAACGCCTTGATCGAACCGTATGTGGAGGCGGGAAGGGTTCTTGCGAGAGGCGGAAGGGAGTTTCGCCTCGACAAGCACAGGACCAGCAAGATATTGAACGGGGAGGCGGATGTCCCCGTTGCTTTAAGGAACGTGCGCCTTCAGCACGGGCTGGAGCGACGCGTCGCCGCCGAATGCGAGGTCTTGTGGGATGAGACCCTCAACCCCCTGTATTTTCGCGAGCTCGCCGAGGAGATCCTGGGACTGGCCGATGAGGCCGAACGCAAGCAGCTCCTCCTCAAGGAAGAGCTGGAGTCATCATTGGAAGATCCGTGCCTTTTCATGGCCCGTGCTTTGATCGGCGTGATGGGCCTCGGGAACAAGTCCCAGAACAGGGGCCTTGTATGGAAGAAGGGCACCGGATCGCTCGGATGGGCTGTGTGCGATCTGTTCAGATTCGGGTTCGGTCCGAGAAGGAAAGCAAAGAACCTCGTCGTCATCCCCGTGGACTGCTCGTTCGAGACGCATGTCACAAGGGCTTACGAGGGTCTCGATGCTAAGCGCGTTTCCGCCAATACCGTCCACGGAAAATGGCTGACCCGCATGTCGCAGTCCGGGATATCGGAGGCCGAACTCAAGGAGCGCCTGTCGTATGAGCTCGAGGGCGTGGAAAAGGAGGCGGATGGGAGCTATCCGATCGGCACCGTTGCCGCCGTGGAAACGGACAAGTGCGTATTCCTCCTTCTGGCCATCTCCAAATTCGACTGCAACGGAAACGCCCACAGCACCCCGCAGGATATATCGAACGCCATCGATTCGCTCCTCCGGCACTACGATCGGCTCGGGCAGGCGGCCGACCTCTACATGCCTTTGCTGGGGACCGGACTTTCGAGGACGGGTATGAGCTCGGCGGAGTCGTTCAGGATGATCGAGGATGCGGTGATAGGAGGCTCCTCCTTTATCGGCGGTAAGGTCACGATTGCCTTGCTTCCGGAAGCGGCTCGCGAACTCGGTTTGACAAGATAGGAGACGGCTAATGCCATACAGAAACGGAAACTACGCAGCGTTCTATGTCGCCGAGCCGTTTAGCGAAAGCAATCTCGGCGCATTCGCAGCGCACGACTTCGTCTACTACATGATGCTCCGTGCCTGGAAGGGGCGGGACCGGAGCTTTCCCTTCATCGATTCTCATGGGAAGACGTACAACGTCAGGGATGGGAGCAGCTGGGAGGCGACGCTTAAGCCCCGGCTGCGCGAAAGGCTGAGGAGCTCAAAGAACATCATTCTCTTCCTGAGTTCGGAGACCAAGGCGAGCAGGGCGCTAACCGAGGAGATCGAGTACGGCGTTGGCATCTTGGGTCTTCCGGTCATCGTTGTATATCCGGGAATTGCCCCTATCAGGCACGATGGCGGGTTCAATGACGAGGTGTATTCCCTGTGGGACAGGCTGCCCGCTTTCAAGAGGCTGATGGACGAGGTTCCGACGCTGCATATTCCGATGGAAAAGAACAGCATCGAAAAGGCATTGAGAAGCACCAACTACATGGTGCAATCGAAATGCAAGGCGGGTTGTTATCGATTGTAGCCAATCTTCGGTCTGCGGGATTTAACACGCGAATCGAAACAGAAGATAGCCTTCAGCAATTCGAATCCCGGAAGGCTGTATCTGCTAATTTGCAGTTAATAACATAGGGGTGCGGTGAAGATCCTGAACCAAGGTAAGGTTGCACGAAACACCTCACGTACAGCGCAGTAAACAAAAAAGCAGGCCAGAAGATTGTTCCTCTGACCTGCTGTTCTAGCTGGTCGGGTTGACAGGATTCGAACCTGCGACCCCTTGACCCCCAGTCAAGTG
>JBJEKU010000071.1:0-9626 GCA_051878795.1 Eggerthellaceae bacterium | reverse complement strand
TTCAAGGCCATGCGGCCCGTTGCACCCAACTCGGAGAACCCGAAGCGCCCGCAATGCGATGGAATCCATGCGACATCCTATCTCTAACTTCTGACGCATACGGCAGAAGTTAGAGATAGCTAGAATGCGGATAACTCGATAAATGCAAGTAAAAGGCTTGTCTTATGGTGTTGCTTCTGTTCAACCTCGTTTTTTGCAGATTCCCATACCACCTCTGACCTGCTGATTTGCCTTCTCAGTTTCGAAACTCTAAAATTTTTGAAGTTTCGAAACCGCTAGAGGAGCCTAATAATGACCAAGATTTATCGCGCGACATACATGGAACGCCTTCACTCTCTCGCAGGAACAAGGGATATCAAAGTCATTACGGGCATGAGACGATCCGGGAAATCCGAGCTCATGAAGGCATTTGCTGCAGAAACCGCCAAAGCGGATCCCCGGTCGAACAACGTCTTCATCGATCTTCTCGATCTGGATAATGAGAATCTGCTGGAATACCACGCCTTGCATAACGCAATAGTAAACTCACATAGGGAAGGCCTTAACAACCGTCTTTTCATTGACGAAGTTCAGATATGCGACGGTTTTGAGAAGGCTATCAATAGCATCCATTCGCGTGGAGGCTGGGATATCTACCTTACTGGATCAAACGCCTTTCTTCTAAGCTCCGATCTTGCAACCTTATTTACCGGCCGCCATAGGGAAATCCATATCCTTCCCTTCAGTTTCCTTGAATACCGCGAATTCTTTGGGAATGGAAAATCGATTGATGACGACTTCGATGAGTTCGTTCGACGGGGAGGTCTTGCTGGTTCGTACGAATACAGCAACATCTCGGAGTCATACGGTTACATCCGCGACGTCTATCGAACCATACTGACACGAGATCTCGTTCAGAAATACTCACTTCCCGATACGGCTGTCCTTGAAAGACTTGCTGAATACCTGATGGATAACGCCGGAAACCTCAACTCACCGAACAACATCGCTAATATTCTCGATTCAAACAAGATTTCCACGAACCATGTCACAGTAGGTCGCTATATCTCATACCTCCGAGACGCCTTCGTGTTCTATGAGGCAAAACGCTTCGATATCAAGGGGAAGAAATATCTAAGCACCCAAGCAAAGCATTATATCTGCGACACGGGAATGCGTTACGCCGTTCTGGGAACCAGGAACATGGACTGGGGCCGTATGTACGAAAACGTGGTTTTCCTCGAATTGCTGCGACGAGGATTCGAAGTGTATGTCGGTAAGCTATACCAAAAGGAGATCGACTTTGTTGCAAAGAAGGAATCGGAAGTAATCCACATTCAGGTCAGCGACGATATTACCTCGCAGAAAACACTCGAAAGGGAGCTTGCACCGCTTCTTTCCATCAAAGACGCGCATCCTAAGCTTCTGATTGCCAGGACAAAGCATGAAGAGTATTCCGTTGAAGGGGTTCGAATAATGGATATCGCACGATGGCTCCTTGGCGAGCAAAGTTTTTAGCGAACTAAAACCAATTCGAAACGTACTCCATTACCGACATAACCACCGGAAACCGACTATACCCACTCCTCGCAATCTGCAAGTAGTTCAAGGGAGGCTTGGGGCATGGGCTCATCAAGCATCTCGCAAAACGCTTCAAAGGCCCCTCCATCGAGTATGGTAATACCAGCTTCCGTCTGATTCCCAAGCTCACCGCATTTAAGCCTGGCTTCTACTGTGCAGCGATAAATCTCAGGGCACTTCGCCTCGATGTCGTTCGCAGGAATCGACATAGAATTCCTCGCATCTTCGCCATCTATCAGGCAATTCGGCATGGCATCCCCCTTAGTTCCCAACTACTCCGAACAAACATACAACACAGGATTCGTTAACCAACCCAACCTTTCCCCTACCCTTTGCGGTGGCGGCTCAGGTAGCGCACGAACATCTCTTCCTTCAGCATCTCGTAGGCCTCTTTGTTCATGCCGATGACCTCGAAGAAGTCCATGTTTTCATCCATCACCTTCATGGCGACCGAGTCGAAGGTGTCGCTCCAGGCCAGGCGCAGGTCCTCCACGGAATTGTTCTGGAACTTCAGCTCCAGGTCCCGGTCAGCATCCAGCACGCCATCCATACCCGAAAGCGTGCCCTCCGTGCTGGGACCGAAGTCCGTCCCGAAGCGCGCATTGAAGCGCTCGATCAGCACGGACAGCGACTCCTTGGGGTCTTCGCGCGCGATGCCCGCCCCGCCGCCGCCATTGTGCAGCTCGCCCGGGCCTTCAAGCATGATGCTCTGCTGGCCCAGATCCTCGATGACCACGGACTCCAGGTCCACCTCGTCTTCCAAGAACACGCGCTCGACGCCGCCTGGCTTGGGCAGCTCCTTGATCAGGTGCGACAGAAATGCCACGGTGCGGTGCAACTCGGTATCCATCAGGCGCACCATCTGGGTGATGAAGGTGTACGAACGCACCAGTTTCTTGGCCAGCTCCCGGAACTCGTACTGCCTTTCGTCTTCCAGCGCGCAATAGCGCTCCACGCTGGGCGAGAGCATCACCTGCAGCTTGGCGTTGTCGTCGTCCGAACGCGGGCTGCCGAACCAGAAATCCGTCAGCGTCTCCACGTCCTGCGGCGTGTACACGCGATACCCCTCCAGCCTGCTCTCGATCTCGTAGAGCGCATTGGGGTCGGTCACGCGGTCGATCTCGGTCACCGTGTAGTAGTCATCGAAGCTCTTCTTGATGGTTTCCGCATCGTTGACGAAGTCCAGCACGAAGACCTCCTGCTTGCCCGGATAGCAGCGGTTCAGGCGGCTTAGGGTCTGCACCGCACTGATACCCGTCAGAATCTTGTCCACGTACATAGCGCACAGAAGCGGCTGGTCGAAGCCCGTCTGGAACTTGTTCGCCACGATCATCACCTGGTATTCGGGCTTGGCGAAGGTTTCCGCGGTCTTGGTTTCGGGCACGCCGTTCATGCCGGCTTCGGTGTACTCCAAGCCGTCCACATCCAGCTTGCCGCTGAAGGCCACCATCACGCCCATGTCGCTGTAGCCCTTTTCTTCGATGTAGGCCTGGAACGCCTGCGTGTACAGCACCGCCGCCTTGCGCGTGCTGGTAACCACCATGGCCTTGGCCTTGCCTTCCAGCAAGGTCGCCACTGTGCTGCGAAAGTGCTCCACCATGATCTGCGCCTTCTTGGAGATGTTGGAAGGATGCAGCTTCACGAAGTTCATAAGCGCCTTCGAAGCCTGTGCCTGGGCATACTTGGGATCGTCTGGGATGGACTTGATCAGCTTGTAGTAGGTTTCGAAGGTGGTGTAGTTCTTCAACACGTCAAGGATGTAATGCTCGTTGATAGCCTGGCGCATGGAATACAGGTCGAAGGGATGCGGCTTGCCGTCTTCGCCCATGGTGCCGAACAGCTCCAGGGTCTTGGCCTTGGGCGTCGCGGTGAAGGCGATGAAGGAAAGGTTGTCGCGCCTGCCCTGGGCCGAAACCTCCTGCAGCACCGAAACCTGCGCGGCCTCCGCCTCGGTGGCGGCAGCCTCGTCTAAGATGGCCGCCTCTTCCAGCATCTGCTGGAATTCCTCGTCGCTCATCTTGGACAAGCCCTCGCGCGTCTTTTCGGCATTCTTGCCGGTCTGGGAAGAATGCGCCTCGTCAACGATCACGGCGAAGGTGCGGTCGGCCACGTCGGTGTCGCGGTAGATGTAGGGGAATTTCTGGATGGTGCTGATGATGATGCGCGCACCGCCGTTCAGGGCGTCCCTCAGGTCCTTCGAGGTGCCCTCCACCTTCACGACCAGGCCTTCCTTGTGCTCCATGGAATACACGTCTTCCTGCAGCTGGCTGTCCAGCACCTTGCGGTCGGTCAGGATGACGATGGAGTCGAAGACCGCAGAGCCATCGGGCTTGGTCAGTCCCGCCAGCTGATGGGCGGTCCACGAAATGGAGTGGCTCTTGCCGCTGCCCGCGGAATGCTGGATCAAGTAGTTGCGGCCCGGTCCTTCGGCGGCGGCGCTCGCGACCAGCTTGCGCACCACGCGCAGCTGGTGATAGCGCGGGAAGATGACGGAATCCACCTTGTCGCCCGTGCGCTTGACCTGGGCGAAGCTCTGCACGATCTGCAGCAGCGACTGGGGCTCCAGCACCTCCGCGAACAGGTAGTCGGTGCGGCGGCCCTGTTCCACGGGCGGGTTGCCGGCGTCGCCGTTGTTGCCCTTGTCGAACTTCCAGAACTTGGTATCGCTCGCCCACAGCATGGTTGTCATGCGCACCAGATGGCCGTCCACGGCGAAGTGCACCAGGCTGCGGTTGTCGGGTTTGAAGATAAGCTCGCGCGGGTCGCGGTCCTGCTTGTATTGGGTCATGGCGTTTTCCACGCTCTGCCCGGTCTGGCGGTTCTTCAGCTCTACGGTGACCAGGGGCAGGCCGTTTAGGAACAGTACCACGTCCAAGCTGTTGTCCAAGTCGCCCTTCATAGTGCCGTAGCGCAGCTGGCGCACCACTTCGAAGCGGTTGCAGGCATGCTGGCGGAAGGCATCGGCGTTCAGGTTGTTGGGCGGACGGAAGTAGCACAGACGCAACCTGGCGCCTGCCATCTTGAAGCCATGGCGCAGCACGTGCACCAAGCCGTTGAAGGTGAGGTTCTTGTCCAGCTGCTTGGCGAAGTTGGCACGGGCGGAAGCTTCGCTGCCGTAGAAAGAGAGCACCTTCGCCCATTCCTTGGGCTGGGATTGCTCGATGAAGGCGATGGTGCTGTCCAGCTTCACCGCCAACGAGCGGTCGTAGTCGGATGCGTCTGCCGAAGACCAGCCGACCGAGTTCAGGATGACCTCGACTGCGTCTTCATAGGCGCGCTCGGAAACGTCCTTCGCAGCAGCATTGTTCACGTTTGCGTATTCCACAGGATTCACGGCTACTCCAATCCGGGGACCTTGAACTTGCCGGTGACGGCTTCGGATATGAGGGACTTGCGGTATTCCTTCAACAGCTCCACCTGGCGCTGCTTATCGGCGATGAGGGAATCGATTTCGGCGGTTTTGGCGTCGATATACGACACTATTTCCTTTTGCTCGCCAACCGAGGGAAGGGGGATTCGCGCTGCTGCGATTTGCTCGAAGTTCAAGCCTTCCCTATTTGCGCCTGATTGATGGATATCGACGGTGGTCCGACCTGGGTTAGAATTCCAAAAGTACCGAATCCACTTTGGCAAGGCCTTTCCCGACGGGCGGATGATACAGACGTGCTGGTTGACATTCGCATGCGCCTCTAGATCATATGTGCAGCATCTTCCGATGGAGCCGCCAGTGATATTGAGCAGCACATCGCCCTCGAAGACCCGGGTCGCCGACATCTCCTCGTCAACTTCCTCAGAGATATACGCAACATCGTCAAGGCGAAGTCCTGTGTCGTAGATATTCTGGCTCCGCAAGAAGGGGATGCCCTCCTCATGATAGACATCTGCTCCGCCGCGGGGGGTCTTTCCGCTTCCGATTTTGGTCGACACAATGCCGAGTTTGACCAAAGACCACTCCCCGGGAATCTCGCCGATCCACTCGACGCCGGAGTCCTTCATGGGGGCATCGGGGTTAAGGCCCTTGGTGACGGCCTCGGAGATGACGGATTTGCGGTACTCGCGCAGAAGCCCGATAGAGCGCTCGGTCTGGGAGACGATGGAGTCTATCCGGGCGGTCTTGGCGTCCAGGTAGTCTGCGATGGCAGCCTGTTCTCTTGCCGATGGAAGTGGGCTGGGAATGGAACCGATCGTTTCCCAGCTCGCTCGGGGCATTTTCGCGCCGTACGTTAGCGAATTAACTTCATCGATGAACCTGCCGTTAATAAGGGAATACGACAAGTATCTCCGAGAAAGTAATTCGCTCCTTAGAATCAGGAACTCAGAGCTGCATTGCCCAGACTCCGTGGGGACGAACACCTTGGCGAGGTATGGCCTTAGTTTTCCAAACAGGACGCAATCGTCATCATAGTAGTTGCCCTCGGGGTCGTTGCTGTCTTCGGCTGATTCGAGGAAGCGCTGCGTCCATGGCTGGATGCTCTCAAGGCCGATATATGCACCTTGATTTGTCGGGGTTTTCCTAATGTCGTTAGTGGCAAGCGTCTTCAGCCTGCGTATCTCCCACCCCACAGGGATCTCGCCGATCCACTCGACGCCGGAGTCCTTGTACGCCTCGTAACGCCGCACGGCTAGCCCCTGGCCTTCGCGAGCTTCTCGGCGATGGAGGCTTCCACCTGCTCCAATTCCGCCAGGATTTCCGCACTGGGGCGCAGCGGGGTGTACTTATAGAAGTAGCGGGTGAAGGGGATTTCGTATCCCACCTTGTCCTTCTTGCGGTCCATCCAGGCATCCGGCGCATAGGGCAGCACCTCGCGCTGGAAGTATTCGTCGATATCCTGGGAAAGCGGCACGTTTTCGGTATCGCGCTTTGCGCTGTCGGGCTTGGGCCTGCCCTTCTTGTCGGTCACGGGATTACCCTGATCGTCCAACAGCGGGCGCTCCACCGTCACCGTGGTATAGCCGAAGTCAGTGGTATCGAAGATCTTGCAGGTCTCGGTGGGCACGAAGTCGGTCCACTCGCGCACGATATCGGCAATGGCCTGGTCGGAAAGTTCCTTGCGCTTGCTGCCCAGGCTCTTGCGCATCTTGGTTCCCAAGCCGCTGGCATCCAGCAGCTGCACCTTGTGCCTGCGGTGCGCGGGCTTGTTGTTGGAAAGCACCCAGATGTAAGTCGCGATGCCCGTATTGAAGAAGAAGTCCGTGGGCATTGCCACGATGCCTTCCAGATAGTCGTTTTCCAGCACCCACCTGCGGATATTGCTCTCGCCGCTGCCGGCACCGCCCGTGAACAGGGGGCTGCCGTTCATGAACACGGCGATGCGCCCGCCGCCTTCGCTGCGCGGCCTCATGGAATGGATCATATGCTGCAGGAACAGCAGCTGCCCGTCGGAAACCCTGGGTGCGCCCGCTTCGAAGCGCTTGCCGGGCACGCCTGCTTCCAGCTCCACTTCCTTCTTCACCTTCTTCCAATCCACGCCGTACGGGGGATTGGAAACCTGGTAGGCGAAAGTCCTGTCGCCGAATGCCCAACCGCGCGCCTTGGAAACCGTGTTGTCGGTGGGCACCAGGGTGTTGCCCTGCGCGATGGATCCGGCATCGCCTCCCTTGATCAAGATGTCGGCCTTGCACATGGCGTAGGTGGCCTCGTTCAGTTCCTGGCCGTACACGCGCACATCGGCCGCGGGATTGTATTCGTGCACCCGGTCTTCGAACATGGAAAGTGCACCACCCGTGCCGCAGCAGGGGTCGCAGCAGGTGATGATGCGTCCCGGGGTGCACAGGTCCTCTTCCGCCTCGGCGGTGACCAGGTCCACGGCCAGCTTCAAGCCGTCGCGCGGGCTGAAGTGCTCACCAGCGGTCTCGTTGGACATTTCGGAGAACTTGCGCAGCAGCTCTTCGTAGATGTCTCCCATTTCGGCATTGGGCACCACTTCGGGCCTCAGGTCCACCTTGCAGAATTCCTGCACGATAAGGAATAACAGGTTCTTGTCATCCAACTCGCTCACGATGGTGCCGAACTTGAAGTTCTCGAAGATATCCAACGCGTCCGCAGAGAACTTGCCCCAGTAATCGTTCAGATTGGATGCGATATGATCGGGGTCGTTCAGCAGCTTTTCCATGTCGAACAGGGAAAGGTTGTAAAAGCCCAGGCCGCTCGCGTTGGTGAGGAACTTCTCCTCCAACGCGGTTCCGGCGAATTTCTTGTGCGCCTCCAGAACGGCTTGCTTAGTGGGAGCCAGCACGCAGTCCAAACGCCGCAACACCGTGAACGGCAGGATGATGTCGCCGTATTCATGCTGCTTGTAATCGCCGCGCAGCAGTTCTGCGACGGCCCAGATCATGGCGGATTTGTTCAGGGTATCGGACATAGCGGCTCCGTTCTGCGTTGGACACAACCCTTTGATTGTACGCAAAAAACGGTTGCCCGGTCAGCATAAACGCCAGCTGCCAGATGCCTTGGGCAAGCGCAGAAAACCCCGATGGGAACATGCTTCCCAGTAGAGCCGAGGATTGCAACCCACCCCTCTCCAGCCTTTCCTCAATCCATCCGAAAATTCGCATAGACCGTTTTTTACCGTTTACTAGGTCATTTTTTGCTGATTTTTCTTAAATTCTGCTTTACTATCTGTATAAAAGTCATTTCTAGGAGGAACAATGTTATTAGAGTTCGGTTGCGAGAACTTCCGCTCCTTCCAGAACGGGGCAACCCTGAGCATGCTTCCCATCAACGCCTATAAAGAACTTCCCGATAACCTTGCTCCAGTAAAGCCAATTGGGTACAGCTCCAACGGAGTGCTTTGCGCTACTGCCGTTTTCGGAGCAAACGCATCGGGAAAGTCGAATCTCCTTAAAGCAATGGCTTTTGCTAAATCCTACGTGATAGGGGGTACCCCCCTCGCTAGAGAACTATTCCATGAAGCATTTGTCGGACAATCCGGAAAACCATCCAGATTCTGGTTTTCAATCCTTATCGGCAAAACGAAGTACTATTACGAATTCTCACTCGACTCAAGCGGCATCGTTTGCGAGGTATTCAAAGCCCAACCAAAACTCGAAAGGCTCGTCTTCGAACGCACCCGCACCGAAAGCGGCCGATACGAAATAAAGCAGGGATCGAAATACTCGGGGATCACAACCAAGCTCAAAGGCTTTTCTGACAACGGCCCTGTGCTCGGTTTGCTTTCGAAATTCGGTGTTGAAGACTGCTCCACCGTCTTTCATTGGATTCAACATGATTTTCGGATAATCGACCATTCGATGCCCGTCGACTACGGCACCATCCTGAAAAAGCTCCGCGATTTAGGGGAAGACAACTTCTCCAAAGCAGTAGAGGCAATCCAATCAGCCGACTTGGGAATCACCGGTGCCCAGCTTGCGGAAAGCGACTTCAGCGATGAAGAGCTCGAAAACCAAAAAGTCCTCACCGACAAGGTCAAAGCGATTTTCGAAGCCCTCACCGGCGAGAACGTCGAGGAAATCGCTCCCGCCGATAAGAAGATCATCTTCCAATTACAGCATCGAATCGGAAGCCAGCAAATCGGATTCGGATTCGATAACGAATCTTTGGGCACAATCACGATGCTCAACCTTGCAGCTGAATTCCTCGATGCAATTTCCAACGGCAGAACCCTTGTAGTCGACGAAATCGAAAGAAGCCTTCATCCCATTCTTCTGGGCAATCTTGTTTCCCTGTTCTTCGATCGAGAGCTCAACAGTAAGAACGCCCAGCTCATCTTCACCACTCACGACCTCTCCCTTATGAACGAACAGCTTCTCAGGCGAGATCAGATCTGGTTCGTGGAAAAGAACCAAGATACGGGCTCAAGCGAACTCTACCCCTTATCCGATTTTTCTCCCCGAAAGGAAGACAATATCCTGAACCGATACCTTTACGGCGCATATGGAGCCATCCCCTTCATCGAAGGAGTACTGTAAGTTGGCCGCCCGGAAACGACCCAAGGAAAGAACCGCCGGGGGGAAGAAGGCGAAACCGACCATCCTGATTGTTTGCGAGGGAGAAACCGAACTCCTCTATTTCAAGGCGGTTAAGTCAAAATTCAAGGCGCGATGGA
>JBJEKU010000070.1:0-10306 GCA_051878795.1 Eggerthellaceae bacterium | reverse complement strand
AAGCAAAAAGGCGCGGACCCGATCCGCGCCTTCAATCTTCTCTCGCATCCGCTGCCTTCGCCAGCGCACACGCTTCATCCTGTCTCTCGCACCCCGAAGCAAGCAGGGCAGACGCAGGAAGACCGCCTACTTTTCGGCATTGTAGGACTTCTCCGCCTTCAAAGAGCCGGCAAGCGTACGTTCCATCTTGTCCACATCGTCCTTGTGATAGAAGCGCGCCTGGATGTAGACGTACTTGTCGGGATTCTTGAAGTCCTTGTAGATCTGCCTGTTTCCCCTGCCGACCAGCTGGGCGTAGGCACCCTTGTAGGCCTTTGCCGCCTTACCCACGAACACGTTCTCGTAGTCCGAATAGTTGCCGTCGGTCACTGGATGGTCGAAGACCAAGAGCATGTACACGCCCAGGCAGTCGTTATCCCTCAAGCCTCCCTTGGTGGGCCATTCCTCGTAGAACTTGTTCGCCTCGATCCAGGGATCCGCGAAGATCTTCTTCCTCACGCGATAACCCATGATAGGCGCTCTGGCCACCAAGGCGAAGAGCACGAAGAGGGCTACGAGGATATAGATGACGTAGAGGCCGGAGAAGAACGATTCCATGCATGCTCCTTGACGTAATACCGAATCGGGAAAAGCGTTCTTCCAAGGATACCATTCCCCTTCCCTCTCAACGGGAATTAAGGGAAGGAGCAAAACCCGGCAAAGGCATCTGCCCATACGGCGCACACGCTTGCCGCAACCACCGTACCCGACCCGAAAAGGCTGCGCTCGGCGTTACGTTGCATATGGAAAACCAGAGAGGATCAAAGGCAACCCCGCAACGGCAAACGGGTGTGGATTTTCCATTACTCCGTTGTTCGTGCCCGAAAACCTGGTATTATGGAAGGCCGCATATGGCTATTCAGTCAGTCGTCACGGAGGGGTGGCAGAGCGGTTGAATGCGGCGGTCTCGAAAACCGTTTTACCCGTAACCCGGGTAACGAGGGTTCGAATCCCTCCTCCTCCGCCAGTAATCTCGCAGGCTTGGAAACGGGCCTGCTTTTATTTTGCCTGATCGAATCTGTAAATAGAATCGATGCCTCTCCAAAGCCCCCACGCGCGAAAGGGGCTCTGTTCGATACCGAAATCATCGGCCGGATACGAAGCCATCTCAAAGGCAGGCCTCCACCCAAACCAGAAACAGAAAGAGGCGACCCCGTAGGGCCGCCTCTTTGGCATGCATCCGATCGAACCCGAATCGCAAGCCTTACTCGAACTGAGTGGGCTCGGTAACCTCGGTTGCCAGAGCGTTGCAAGCACGCTCGACCATCTCGTAGCGCATGGCCTCCTCATCTGCCTCGGACAGGGTGGGGTTGCCAACGGGATACGGAATGGCGACCGTCGGAACGATTCGGTTCGCACCAACGGACTGGGAAATGGTGGTGATGGTTGCCATGTGAACGATAGGAGTACCGTAACGTTCGATTTCTTTTACAATCGTCGCCCCGCAACGAGTGCAGGTGCCTCAAGTAGAAGTCAACAGGACGCCATCGACCCCGGCGTCGGCAAGCTCCTTGCCGATTTCGATGCCGAACTTCTCGGAGTTCGCAACAGCAGTGCCGGTACCGGTAGTGGTGTAGAAGATCTCGTGGACCTTGCCGATCTTGCCTTCCTTTTCCAGGCGGCGCAGCATGTCCAGGGGAACGACGCGGTCTGCCTTCTCGTTGCAGTAAACCGGGTCGAAACCGCCATGGACGGTGAAGTACTCGCCCTTGAGCTCGTCGAGCTGGGAGATGTCGTACTTGTTCCACTGCTGTGCGGAAGCGGACTGCAAGCGGTCGGGATTTCCGTTGGGAACGACGCCGCCGGTGGTGACCAGGGCGATGGTTGCCTTGGACAGGTCCTTGATGGCTGCAGCAGGCTCGACCTCGTCGAAGGTGGGCATGGGCAGCTCGGTTTCGAATTCCTCGTCGTTCAGACGGGCGAGCAGCATCTTGACCGCACGGACGGAGCCGCGTTCTTCGACCAGGATGCATTCACGACGGCCCTGGGCATGGTAGCTGTCGCCTTCGGGGGTTACTTCCTCACCGGCAGCGAGCTTCTTGACCAGGTTGGCCATGAGGGGAAGCGCCTTGCGCATCTTCGCAGCGGCATCAGAGGTTGCTGCAACCCAAGAGAAGCTGCGGCAATGCTCCAGGCCGGGATTCTCCACATACATGCCGGAGACGGGGATGACGCCGTTCTCGTGGGCTACCTGGCATGCGCCTGCGCAAGCGAAGCCATAGCGGCCTGCGTTGAATGCGGGGCCTGCAACCAGGATGTCGGGATTCTGTTCCTTGATGGTCTGGGCGATGAATTCCCTGGCCTCGTCTTCGTTCTGACCGTAGAAGTTGTCGCCGCAGATGATGGTGCCGACCACTTCGATGTCGCCGGCTCCGCCCGCAATACCGACAGCGGGGCCCACAGCCTCGCCTGCACGGAATTCAGGCGCGAAATCAGCCTTGTCTTCGCCGCCGATGCCGCCGAAGAACTGGTTGAGGTAGAAGATTACTCGTTTTGCCATGTCGACCCCTTAGTACAGCTTTACGGAAGCGTTGTGGAAGCCGATTTCGGAAGTCGCACCGATAACGGCGTTCAGCTCGACCTTCAGGCTGCCGTCTTCGGCGACGCAGCCATCCCAGCCGCCAGCGAGGGTCTGGGCCGCCTTCAGGGTACCGATGACCCTGTCTGCCGGCTCCAGCTCGATCACCTTGGAGACGTTGCCGGAAGACACAACGGCAACCGCCTCGGCTGCGGTGTCGGTCAGGGGCTGGCTGGTGCCGTCCCAACCAGAGCATTCGTCGGTAACCAGTGCGGTCTTGATGCCGCGGTTTTCCAGGCGCTTGCAGATCATGACCAGGTCGGAGTCGGGGTTGCCGTAACCTTCCTCGGAAATGATGACGCCTTCGGCACCGATCTGCTCGCAAAGCTTTGCGGTGTAGTCGCAGTTGCGGAACTTGCCGTCGAGCGTAGTCAGCTCGGGGGAGAAGATATTGCCGATGTAGTTGATGGTCTTGCCGTGCTGTGCGTACAAGTCGTGGATCAGGGCATTGTTCTGATGCTGATACGTGGTGATCTTGTCGCAGGCGGCAACGCAGTTGCCGGAGATGACGGCATTGTCGATCTCCTCATTGGGATGGAACCAGGTGGGAACGATCTCCTTCAGGTCCACGCCATACAGGAAGCCGTCGTGCAGAAGGCCCTGGGAAATGGTCATCTCGACGTATGCGACCTTGGGCAGATCGGGATACTTGGCGGTCTCTTCCTTCATGGAGCCGATTTCGTAGACGTTCACTTCGTCGGCCTCGGCATCCTTTGCGGCCATGCCGACGAAGGTGGATGCCTTCAAGCCAGCCAGACGGACGACACGCTCGTGGGTATGGGGATCCAGGCCGTCAACGGGGGTGATATTCACCGTGATGTTGCAGGTCTTGGAAAACGGGGTCCAGCCAGCGCCTTCGCCCCACATGTCGATAACGCCTTCCTGGAAACCGACCATGTCGCCGATGGTCACGATAGCGGCGCCCTTCAGGATCTTGGTTACGCCGTTGCCGCATTCCTCGTACTTGGTGGTGACGCCAGGGAAGCCATTCTGGCGATCGACCCTGTAACGGGGCTCGATAACGTCCTTGACGGGAACGATGCGCACGCGCTCGCCAGGCTTTGCGAAGTCGATCTGAACGTCTTTGATCTTGTCGTCTTCGAGCAAGCACTGCCTCAAACCGTCCACATCGACGGTCAAGACGCCACCCTCGATCTTCATGGCGTCGCCAGCGACTACGTCTTTCACGTAGAGCAGCTCTTGTTCTAATCTCACTTAGAACACCTCCATTCGTTTCGTGGCACGAAAGATGGATGTGCTCTTTCGGTTGCGCGACCCGCAAAAACGCGAACACCCAGTCAGCGGAGAAGAAAGGAGAAACTCCGCACAATACGGGCTGCAGGCCGAAACAGGACCCTTTTGGCTAAATCAGGCAACACTTACTAGAGACCGGCATCCCAGCCTGACTATCCGAACCATAGGACTCTATTCGATTTTCCATGCAGCACGTGGGCAATATGCTCGCACCGGGATTTCTCCCAAGTCGCTCACCGTGATGGACACATCCCCGAACGCGCCATCAACAAAATTACCCACACCCCCAATGGGGATGCTGGTTGCTTTTCCCTGAAAACCCACGCAAACCGAAAACACAGGAATACTGTGCCGACCCCGCGCGCTACTACACTACTTGCACGGACGACGCCTCGATGATCGGAGGAGAAACGGCACGAAAGAACAGCCCGCCTGGCACTACTACACAAACCCAAGCCGGCAACCCATCCCGCGCGCATTCGCCCCACGATCGGCTTCGCAAGGTACAGGCCTACTACACTACCCGCACCCTGGAAACCAAGCAGGATTCATCAGGTTAATGCGAATTTTCCTATACTGATTCGAATTGTCAATTGCGATTTTAGAGGCAGACCGAAACCCGATTTGTAATCGTGATGATTCTATTATCGGGTGCTTTTTTCGACCGCTCTCCGTTGCAATAGACCGCTGGAAAGCCCAGGTTCGCAGCGCAAAAGCCGCCCTCGGGAAGGCTTTTCGCACCCTGCGCAGACACAGAACAGCCCGATCCCAGCATCCCCCGCCAAGGGATAGATTCCCTCCTAACCGGGCTCCCCTCCAGCGCCCCCGTTCCAGCCGCATGCCCTTTGGAGACAACAGCCCGGAGCACGCGCTCCGGGCTGATTGGGTGCGATATATGTTCGGCCCCCTCCGCACAGCGGAAGGCAGGAGCGGCGATTAAGGACGCAGACGCTCGATCTCCTCCAAAGCCGAATAGAACAAGCTCTCATCGACATAGGCATAGTCGTCGTCATGCTCGGGCTGGCGGCGGCGGCGCGCCATCGCATTGTCGTAGGACATGATGGAATTCTCGATGATCTCGATGAATTCCACCCTAGGGGCATCCATCTTGCCACCCATCAGGATGGTACGATACGGGCTGAACATCATCCTGCTGCTCGCGAACAGGGGATGGCTGATCAATTCATAACCCGCATGGACCATATCGCGAACCTTCACGAGGACATCCCTGAAGGTTCCGTCGACGGGAATGGCGCCCTCCTTATCGATGAGGCGCGGATTGTTGGTTACGAACTGATAGCTCATCGCTTTCCTTTCATCATCATGCGGAAGCCGCGGTGCCGGTGACGGAACCTGCTTTTTCCAAGCTCACCCATCGGCGAGACCTGCGCTTCTGGGAATATCCCATGCAGCCGCCCATGGCGATGCGATCCCTCTCTCGCTTTTTCCAGCATCCGCAAGTGTACAACGCCCCATCCCGCATGCACAAGCGCCCACGCACTCCCCATACGATAAGCAAAGCCGATGCGGGGTCTTTTCCAGAAGGGAAACAGCCTCATTGCAGCTCATCGTAGGTTTATCAATCGCCTTAATAGGTATCGCGGAAAAATATTTGCTTTTCCCCGAGCTTTTGGATTATTGTTCCCTCAAACATCGCAGCTGGCGATGGAACAACCGAATATCGGGGATGCAAGTTCCTCCCGTTGAGCTCCATGCCTTTCGGGAGGCTAAGATGGAATTCAGTTCGAAGCTGAAGCGGTGCCGCCACTGTACGCGCCTAGCCCCTCCGAAAGGGATACCAGCCACTGCGAAAGCGGGAAGGCTCGAAGGGATGCCTGAAGCGCAAGCCAGGAAACATGCTTGCCATCCTGTCTGCACAGCGAGCACTGAAGTTGCAGGCGAATCGATCCGATAGCGAATACGGGCTATGGCTTTTGCCATAGCTTTTTTATTGCCGTGGCATGAAGCGTCTGTCGTGCCGGCTAGAAGACAGCCGAGCATTCGAATAAAGGAGGCATTCATGACAGAGATCTACTCGAAAGCACAGGAGTTCGCACGGAGGGTCATCGCACCTCGAGCTGCCGAAATCGATGAAAAAGACGAATTCCCCGTCGACATCTTCGAAAAACTCAACGAGGAAGGCTGGATGAAGCTGTGCGTTCCCGTCGAATTCGGCGGCCAAGGAAAGGGCTTCCTCGAACACACCGAGGCAGTAATGGCCTTTTCCGAAGTTTCCGGAACGGTCGGCATCTGCTATTTCCAGCACAACACCACCATCTTCGAAGTCAAGGCCGTTGGCACTGACAAGCTGAAGCAAGAAGTGTTCGATGGAATCGTGAACAAGGGCCACATCTGCGCCCTCGCCTGCTCGGAAATCAACACGGGCTGCCATTTCTACAGCTGCGAGACAACCGCAGAACGCATGCCCGATGGAACCACCAAGATCAACGGCGTCAAATCCATGGTGACTATGGCGGGTTATGCGAATTGGTACTGCATCGATTGCCAAGCGGTTGGTACCGAAGGCATTTCCCAGTGGCTTGTCCCCGCATCCCTCGACGGCCTGAAAGTTCGCAGCGAGGAATGGGATGGCTTCGGCATGCGCGGCAACACAAGCTGTCCGCTGGAGTTCAACGACGTCATGGTTCCCGAATGGTGCCGCTACGGCAATGAGGGCGAAGGCGTCGAGCAGATCCTCAATATCGTTGCTCCCCCGTTCATCCTGGGGCTCTCCGCCCTGTACGGCGGCATCACCACCGGACTTATGAACGAAGCCGTTGAATATTCCATGAAGCGCAGCTATCCCTGCGGATCCTACATCGACGGCAAAAAGCTCTGCGAACTCGACGGCATCCAATCCCATCTGACCAAGCTCTACAACAATGCCTATACCTGCAAGGCGACCGCAATCGACGCGGCAGTCGCCATGGATTCCGGCGAACCCGATGCGTTGGTCCGCATCCTTTCCGCCCGCTCGATTTCCATCAACCTGGTCCTGGATTCCGCAAAGTGGTCCATGCGCGTAGTCGGCGGCAAGGGATACAACAGGGCCAACAAGGCATCTGCGGTTGAACGCATGGTACGCGACGGTTACGCGGGCCAGATCATGGCACCGAGTGCAGACGTGCTCGCACTCTGGATCGGCCGCTGCATCACCGGTCAGTCCCCTCTATAGGATCGACTCATCCCAAAACCCACCCTCTCTTCTCCTCTTCTTTCGAGCGGCACTGCATTCGCGGTGCCGTTCCATTTCTGCAGTCTCCTCCAGCATAGAACAGCTATTCCAAGCCCCTGAAACCGGCTCGTTCATATACGAACCCGAGAATCGCCTTGGAACAACGCAAGCCCCTGGAAGTATTGTGCACATTCTTCGAGCCTACCCGGCCCGACGCTACCCCTTCCCCTTCCCAGCATCCCCTTCGCCCCGTGGTACGCAGATTCCAAGAAAGCAAGTGATTCACGGGAATCCGCCCCAAGGCGTAAAAAGAGGCCGCACCCCGAAAGGGATGCGGCCGAAAACCACTTGCTTGGGCTTTGCGCCCTATGCGGTTTAGCCGATGAAGCCAGCGTCCTTCAGCAGTTCCTTGGACTTCTCGAAGTTAGCATCGCTCATCATAACCAGAGGACCGGTGCAGCCCATGCCGGATTCGGCATAGATGCCGTTCTTCCAGAGCAGCTGTACAGCGTCTTCCAGGTCGATAACATCGATACCGGGGATGGAAGAGGTGCAGGGCTCTGCGGGAGGAGCGGTAACGGTTTCCTCTGCTGCCTTTGCCTTGGGCTTGCGCTTTTCGATAGCTTCCGCCAAGCCGGCCTTCTTCGCTGCAGCGTATTCCGCCTTAGCGACGTCGAAGACCTTGTTCTTGACCAGTTCGCCGGCGAACTTCAGGGCGTTTGCCAGGACGGGAGCGCCGGAAGCACGGGAAACGATAAGGACCAGCTTGTCGTAGCCTTCGCCGATGCCGGGGCCGTAGCCGAAGCCGGTTGCCTCGAAGGAACCACCGGTATTGAAGGCGGAGATCATCTTGGTCAGGACGTTGCCGGTCAGAGAGTCGGTAACCAGTACGTCAGGGGTACCCTTGAGCACGTCGTTGCCACGCAGGACGCAGCCGCCGTCGGCGCGGGAAGACTCGGCGAACTTGATGGGATAGCCGTTCTCCTGCAGCTCCTTCAGGGCCATCTCGACCTGGCGTGCGCTGTCTACGTTCAGGATGCCGACGGTGGGTTCTGCGATACCGCAGGCCTTAGCGGCGATAATGCCGGCAATGGCGTTCAGGATCATGGCCTCGACGCGCTCGGTGCTGGAAGTACCGGTGGTGTTGGCGATGAACATCTCCTTGCCGATTGCAGGGGTTACCACCCTGCCGACGGTGCTCACGCCGATGGGGAAAGGATAGTGCATGGTGACGGCACCGTCGATTTCGCCTGCGTCGAGCATTTCGTCCATCTTGTCGTGGCCAGCCTCGTCGTCAGCGACGGCAACGGTCTCGACTGCGGGATCCTCGAGGGAGCCGATATATACAACATCGACACCGGCTGCAGCAGCTGCGCGAGCAGCAGCCATGGAGTTTTCCTCGCCATGCTCGCTGCCCATGCCGGTCAGTGCGATACGGGGCTTCTTGCCGAAGCTACCGGTCTCGATGCCGTCGGCCATCTCCATGAAGATGCCGGCGACCTTCTGTTCCAGGGAAGTCATTTCAAGACCTCCTTTATTCAGCGTCTGCTGCGAGCAGGGTCTGGGCGAAGTCGCGCATTGCGCGGGCAACCATGCCGCGTACTTCGTCTTCGTCAACAGCGGTTGCCTCGGCAACACCGTCGTTAGCCTCGATTACGAAGGAAACACCGTCGAACAGGTTGGTCAGACGGCCCAGGAACAGGGAGCCCTTGCCGATGATCATGGTGTTCTTGATGTCGCCAGCCAGGATGCTGTCGCGTACGAAGCCGATGGAAGGAACGCCAGAGGGGATGTGGCCCTGGGTGGGAGCGAAGCCCATGATGCCGCGCTCCTTGATGAATGCGGGCATTTCCTTCTTCTCGATTGCGCCCTTCTTAACGCCCAGGGCAGCAATCATCTTGTAGTTTGCCTCGGGAACGTCGCCAGCGCCTGCGGGCTTGGTGATGTCGGGGTTCTGCATCTCGGGGGAGAAGCGGTCGATGTCGGTGATGGACATGCCAGCTGCCTCGAGGGGATTGTAAACCAGGGACTGGACAACCTGCTGGGGCGCAGAACCGGTACCGACGGTGTGACGGCCGATCAGGTTCAGGTTGATAGCGGGGTTTACGCCGTCGTCAGCGGTGATGACGATGGCGAAGCCGCCGATCATGTCTTCCAGAGCGGGCAGGCCCTTTTCGACGTGGCTCTTGCCGTTCATGCCCAGCTTAGCGGTGCAGCCGCCGGCGGTGACGATAACGGTTTCGAATGCGCCGGACTGAACCAGTGCTGCAGCCTCGATCATTGCATGGGAGGGGCCAGCGCAGAAGCCGCGGGCGTCGGAACCGGTGGCATTTGCCAGGCCGGCGATTTCGGCAGCAGCCTTAGCGAAGTTGCCGCCGCCACGCTGCAGGACGTCGCCGCAAGCTTCCTCGCAGCAGTCGATGACGTACTGGACGTCGTCGGCCTTGATGCCTGCATTGTCGATTGCGGTCAGCAGGGCCAGGACGGAGGATGCCTTGGAAACCAGGTTCTCCAGCATGGTGTGGGAGGACAGGTTCACGTCGATCTCATGTGCGCGGCAGATGCAGCCGACCAGTTCCTGGTTCTGGAACATGGGCTCTGCGCCTTCGTTCTCGACGAAGTTCTTGATCGCCTCGATGTCGTCGCCTTCCTTGATGCGTGCGACGATTTCGTCGGTGATGACCTTGTTAGCTGCGAAAGCTTCCTTGGTAGCGGCTACGAAGCCCTTCTCCAGGTGAACCAGGTCGAAGACGTCGGAGGCCTGGATGAGCAGGTAGAACTCGTCCTGGGGCATCATCTGGCCGTACTTGCCGTAACGGTCGGTAACGTCGCATTCCTTGTCGCACCAGGGCTGGGGAACGTCACGCAGCTCGTCGGGGGTCTTGTTGCCGATGTAGACCTGGTTGGGCCAGTAGGCAAGGACCTGCTCCCAGGAGCGCAGGTGCTTGGGGAGCTCCTTGAGGTATTCGCCCTCGGGGTTTACGATGCGCTCCTGCTGCTGGGTGGAACCGTTCTCCAGCACCATGTCGGGGGTATGGGCAAGAATGTAGCCGGCACCCTTGATTACGCTTTTCATTCCTATGTACCTCCATGTACATGGAGCCCGTATCTCCCAACGGAATCATCCCGCTGGGCGGACTCAAATGAATAGATAGAAACTAAGCAGGGCCGGGTCGCGAGCGTGTCGCGCCCGGCCCTGCATGTCCGTTCTTAGTACTTGCAGTACTCGGAGCGGATGTCGGTCATCTCTTCGATGATGT
>JBJEKU010000069.1:0-10354 GCA_051878795.1 Eggerthellaceae bacterium | reverse complement strand
AGAAAAGGCACCGGAAAGGGTGCCTTGGAAATTTGGTCGCGGGGGCCGGATTCGAACCGACGGCCTTCGGGTTATGAGCCCGACGAGCTAACCAGACTGCTCCACCCCGCAATATGTAATGCGTTGAACGCAAGAAGTAATATTACCCATCAGTACATTGCCTTGCAAGTGTTTTCTCCAATACGGTAGTTTATTCATATTTCCTTCATATTATGCTCTAACACAACCGAACCCCGATGCATCATGACGGCAAGCTCTGCCGATTTTTCGCCTGTACTATAATCGCACTACATAATCGCACACGCACAGAAGGAACATCATGGCATTCGTTGACGGGCACGCACACATCTACCCAGAAAAGATCGCCGAAAAGGCGGGGCAGAGCATTTCCGATTTCTACACCATCCCTAAAACCGGCGGTGGACCGGTACGCCACCTCCTCGAGAGCACCGCTGATTCCCCCATTACCCATTTCATCGTTCATTCCGTTGCCGTAAAACCGGGGAATGTGGAAACCATCAACAATTTCATCGCGAACGAATGCAAAGAACACCCGCAGTTCATCGGATTCGGCTGCATGCATCAGGATTACGAGGACATGGAAACCGAAGTAAACCGCATGATCGATTTGGGTCTGAAAGGCGTAAAAATCCATCCCGACATCCAGCATGTCAATCTCGACGACCCGCGCCTCATGAAGCTCTACGAGATCATCGAAGGACGTCTTCCCATCGTTATCCACACCGGAGACTACCGCTACGACTTCTCCCACCCTCGCCGCCTGAAAGAAGTACTGAAAAGCTTCCCTAACCTGGTGGTAGATGCAGCTCACTTCGGCGGCTGGTCGATTCCAGAGCTGGGGTACGACTTCCTAGGCAACGAGAACTGCTATGTCGACACCTCGAGCAGCTCGTTCATGATGGGAGCACGCCGCATGCGGGAGTTAATCAATCTCTTCGGAACAGAGAGAGTGATGTTCGGTAGCGACTACCCGCTCTTCGGGGCGAAAGACGAGGCGGAATTCATCCAGTCGATCGGTCTTTCGGAAGAAGTATTCGAAAACGTTACCTGGAAGAATGCTGAACGATTCACGCAGACGAAAATCGATTAGCCAAGCCAAGAACCGCAGGAAGGCGCCCAGATCGGGCGCCTTCTTCGTTCCGTGTCGTTGCATGGATAGCAGCATCGATTCCGCCAACCTGTTCGAGTTTTCTCTTACCTCAGCTCCCTTAGCTGGAATTCGCCGTTCTCGTACACAGCGAAGCTGTTGGACCCGTCTTTCGGAATACTCACGCTACCGGGGTTGACCACGTGAATGGTACCGCCCTGCGGATGAGGCATATCCTCGTTCACCTTCACGTGGGTATGACCGTATAGGAAAGCACTTCCATCAGGCAAAGGGGGCAGAGATTCGGGAGACCAAAGATGCCCATGGGTCAGATAGATCTGACGTGACCCATCCATCAGCACTGCATAATCCGCCATACAAGGGAAGTCCAACACCATCTGATCCACTTCAGCTTCGCAGTTACCGCGTACAGCAAGGATATTGCGCGCCCTTGCATTGAGCATCTTCACGACGCTTTTCGGATCATGGCCCTTCGGCAGATCATTGCGGGGACCGTGGTACAGGATATCGCCCAACAGCACCAAGGTATCGGGCTTTTCCAAATCCACCTGCTCGAGCAGGCGCTCGCACCAATACGCGGAACCGTGGATATCGGAAGCGATTACAAGTTTCATTCAATATCCTTTCATGACGGACAAGAGGCTTATTCAAGCACCCAAGCAGCTTCGGCATACTTCTCCAGAAGGCCGGGATCGATCTTGCAACCGATACCGTGCTCGTATCCCTCGGTGTTGATGCGCAGCGCACCCGAATCGAAGACAAGTCCGGGCACGCATGAATCCTCGATGATCTCCTGCTCGGCAAGCGGGAAATCGCCGCACATATTCATTCCAGGAAGCGTCTGGAATGCCGCCTGGATTCGAGACGATACCGGAGATGCCCCCTCTGAAACAGGAAGGAGGGCAATCCCCTTCTGACGCGCCCACCAATAAAACTCCAACGCAGGTTGGATACCGCCCAGCTTGCTCACGCGCAAAGAGGCGCATCTGATAGTGGAATGCTTCCTCAGGCCCTCTTTCAGGTCATCGAGCCCATTCCAACAACGCTCGACGCAGATGGATGCTCCCAAATCACGCTGCAAGCGCGACAGGCGCTCCCAGATACCCTGAGGACCCACCTTCGGCGGAGCAGAGGGATTAAGGGGATCGATGATACACGAGATGTTATAGCCCTCCAGATCGAGTATCGGCTTCAAACTGGCCTCGGTATACGCCTGGTTCCCATCGAGCACCAGATTGAGCCTAGGATGCTCTTTTCGGATAGCGTTCACCAAACTGGCATCGCAACCCGGCTTGATCTTGATGCGAACGCTCTCGCAGCCGACCTCCACCGCCTTGCGAACCTTCTCCAAGCACTCCCACTCGGTCGAATACTCGATAGCAGCACCGCAGGGGACACCGCCTAAGGGAACTTTCGGATCGGATTCAGGATTCTGCCACAGATCCCTTCCCCCGATCATCTCGACCAAGGAAGAGCAATTCACCTTACCGCCCAAGTCCCATATCGCCGACTCCAAGGCGGCGCAAGCATAGGGGAAAGCGGCGGCGTCAAGCGAACGCCAGAGTACGCTGGCTTGGCTGGGATGCACGAATACATGATCGATAAGCAAGGGGGCGATCCTGGAACGCAGGAATTCAGACCCGTCTTCCAAGGTTTCCTTTGCCCTGCATACACGCGGATAGGCTAGGCTTTCGCCTACTCCGGTACGCCCCGCCCAGTCGGTCACCCTCACGACCAGCAGCTCTCGTTCTTTCAAACGCACGGCACCAAGGGTCTGGGGCGGATCCAGAGGAGCATGCACTACCCACGCCTCTACCTTACGGACATCTAAACGCTGGCTATACAGCAAGCGCAACTGGCTATAGTCGACTTCCCCCACACCTGTACGTGGGAATTCGGGGACAGCGATAATCCTGTCGGGCCTAAGAAGCGGATCCAGGCATTCGGAAAGGCTTTCGCCGACCTTATCGGCAAGAAGCTGCAGATTGCATCCGGTTTCACGTGAAACAGCCGCTGTCTCCACAATGGCAACAGGACGACGCCCCCATTCCTCGTCCTCATCGGCGAATACGTAGGCATCGGTCACCCCGGGGACGAGCAGAAGCTGTTCTGCGATCTTCTTCGGATCGATATCCTCACCACCCGACACGAAAGATTCATCGGCGGGCCTGAACAATCTCACCCCGGGATCATCTACTTTCGCAAGCACGTTGGTCAATAGGAAGCCATCGACCGTGAACACGGATTTGGGGTTGAGTTCCATCGGAGCAACGCCAGGGCCCTTCACGGCAAGATTGCCGAAGCCGCTCTCGTCGGGCGAGATCACCGCAAGCTGATAGTCGGGAAGCGAAAACAATCGACCGTTGAAGCCGCTCGTCGCAAGGCAGGCTGCTACATTGCCGCAGGTTTCCGTCATACCGAAGCTGGCATACACCCGCACCTTCATTTCGATCGCCTGTTCCAACGCATCATATGCAGGAGACGACCCCCCTAAGAGCACGCATCGATACGATTGCACCGCTTGGGTGTCTTCCTCCGTTTGCGCAGCACAGGAGACAAGGCCCTTCAGCATACTGCCCCAAACGGACACATGGGTAGCACCGTATTCACGCACATCATCAAGAAGCTGCTGTGCGAAGAATTCGCGATATAGGATGAACGGATTCCCATTCAATAGCGAGCGATACACCACCTGGACACCAGCAACCCTGTTCAGGGGCATTGCAAGCTGCCACATGCCCTCACCTGGACGGCTGACGGTGGTGTTCATAGAACGTGCCGCACCGTGAACATTGCCCCACGTGAATAAAACGGGACGGGGATTTCCGAAAGAACCGGAAGAGAAGACCGTCAACCCAGGGCAATCCGGATCATATGCATCATGGGCGCGACAAATCAGATGCGACGCATCGAAATCGTCTTCGCCGTAAGTCTTCATATCCCACGCAATGGCATTCAAGATGGAATCCCTGGTAAAAACACGCAGATTCGGAATCCCGATTGCCTGGCATGCCTCACGAATGCGGGTTCCCTTCTCAGCTGAAGTAAGACGATTGTTGAGCAGTACCAGTGGAATTCCATTGATCAGGGAGGCAACGATCAAGTACACGAATTCTGGGCAGTTGGGCATATCCGCCGCGCACCACCTGCCTCGCATCAAACCTTGATCGAATAGGGCACGCGCCAAACGTACGGAACGATTCCTCAGCTGCTCGTAGGTAACCGTTTCATACGGTACCCCATCTTCCCGGCGTTGGGTCGCAATATAGAAGCAAACCCCGTCGGGATCCTGCTGGCATCGAAACTCCAATTCGGAAAGAATAGTGGATTCATGCATAAGCTCGTTCACCAAGATTCTCAGGACGAAGGCGCGAAGATAACAGGACCTTCATCGGCTTGCAAAAAACATGCCGCCCGGACTCGCGTTGCAATCCAAGCGGCATGAAAGTGGTTTCAGCTAGATCTGCCTGTATTCGGCAAAGCGATCGCGCATGCCCGCAATCGGAAGAAGAACCTCCAGGATATTGATCCCAGGCTCGCCTAAAAGGGCAGAATAGGTGCGACGGAAGGTATTCACCGTGGTCACCGTTCGGCAGGTAATACCGAAACCATCTGCCAGGCGTTTGAAATCTACCGATTGGGGATTCACGAACAGGCGCTCGAAGCTTTCGTCTTCGGGCTTTTCGGGGAGCATCTCGAAGGCGCCGGCACCGCAGTTGTTCAAGAGCACCACGACAATGGAGGGCATCTTACCGGCTCCGTGGTTTTCCCTGATCCTGAATTCATTCTGCAATGCAAGCGCATTGATGTCATGGAGGAAGGCCATGTCACCGGTCACGACCGTGGTCTGCTCGAACTTCTGGGCTGCACCGAACGCACTCGAAAGCACCCCGTCGATACCGACCGCACCCCTGTTCGCCAGTACCTTCAGTCGCTTGTCGCCCTTGCAGTAGAACAGATCGAGCGCAACCATGCTCGCACCGTTGGCGCACCATACCAGCGAATTGGCCGGAGCAGCCTCAAGCAACTCGTACATGTAAGCGCCTTCATAGTCGTCTACACCGTCGCGCAGTTTGATGGCACGGAGTTTATGGCTCATCAAGTCGTTGAAGGTCTGCCATTCCCGGCACGCACGGCGGCTTGCCTTATCCGAGGAATCGAAGAAGGTCATGGCTTCGCAGAATACCGTCGGCGCGCAATGCACGAAGATGTCGGTGGTATTGGTGTAATCCCTGCTATCCCGGATATCGACCACGATCTGGATCGCACCCATCACCTTGATCGCCTCGGTCAGGCGGTCGGACAGCGGCCAGCGCCCGAAGCGGATAACCACCTCGATATGAGGCACCGCCTCGCCGCCTAGGATGGCATCGAAATGGTCGATGATCATGGAGTCGGAAAAGCTCCTCAATCCGGAAAGCGCATCGGCGAACAAGGGAATGTTGCGTGTGTGGGCGAAATTGAGCAGCTGCCTTGCGTCGGCAGTGCTGCCGCAAGTGCCTTCGCCGCAGACCGCTACAACGCGCTTTCCGCGAATCAAGTCGAATAAGCCCTTGGCATCTTCCGGCATCAAACCCTGCCCCGCAAACACCGCGGCAGGCAGATCCTTCGTCAGCACCTTCCCGCCATAGGGGGTGGGCTTGATTGGATTCGCGAAGGGAAAGTTGATATGCACAGGGCCCGCATCCGCACAGGCGACATTGGGCAGATTGCCATGACAGGCGATACATGCATCGAGGGCGACTTGGCATGCGAATGAAAGATCCTCGGGTTTCTTCGAAGGAACGGGCATCTGGAAGAAGCTCTTCACGTGCCCTCCGAAGAACTGGAGCTGGCCTGCAGCACCGGCATAGCCGTGGTTTTGCAGGTATGCGGGCTTATCCGCCGTCAGCAGCATCAAGGGAACACGTGCCATTTCGGCTTCAAGTACCGCAGGCATCCAGTTCGCAGCGGCCGTAGCACCCGACCCGATGAGGACGACGGCATTACCTGTAGCCTTGGCGATACCCAAAGCGAAGAAGGCTGCGCTGCGCTCGTCGGAATCAACGTACACTTCCTTGAAATGCTCGCGTGCCTTCAAGGCAAGGGCGGTCGACTGGATCCCGGGGCTGATTACCGCATTCTTCACACCGCAACGGACCAGTTGGGCGAAGAAGTGGTTGAGGAACAGGTCGCAGGCTTCGGCACTGCTGCGAAGCTCCGCTTTGGAGCCGTATGCAGAGCGGCTGCACGCGAGCTTGAAATGGGGAACTTCCACCTCTTCCTCTTCGCGCTCCAAAGGTACATAGGGTGCTTCGGCGGGCTTTTGCGCAGATCGTGCAGACTGCTCGGGAACATAGGGGACACGAGCTTCGGAAACCGTTTCATATTCAGACGCTGGATCGCAATGGATCACCACGCCTGCCGCATCCTCTTCGCTTTTCCTGAAGAACCATCCACGATGCTGCTTACCCGCGGTCTTCACAGGTTCTTGTGGAGCCGTCTGCTGTGTTTCGCCAGCGGATTCCCCTCCTGCCGACGTCGTCGTGATCTTGTACAGCTTAGCGCTCACGGAGGGGTCGGCATCGTCGGCAACAGGGGCAATGAAAACCTCTTGGCCTCGTGCACGGGCGATTGCCCTCTGGGTTGCCAAGAGGACGTTTTCGTCAATCGGTTGTGCCATTTCCCTACCCTTCCCAAGCATATACCGGTATGCACGCCGGATTCCCCGGCTCGGATTCTATTTCGATAATACGCATGTGCCATTCGCTTGCGAATGGCACATGGACGATATTCATGTAAAGAGCCCCCTGGAAGGACTACCGTCTTTCGGACAGCCGCAGCCTGATTGGAAGCGAAGCCCCGAACAACGGATCGATTCCCGCTATTCCGTTTCCGAAGGCACCCAATCGCCTTCGGATGCCTGGTCCCCTTCTTCGGCTTGGATCGTTCCATTGGCGATATCGGTTTCCACATAAATCGGGATGCCGCTTTCGCCGAGGGCCTCGGCCTCCTCGCTGGAGGTGATGGTGTTATCGGTGACTACCGTGGAGGGATCGCCTCCCTCGTTGACAACCTTCATCATCTCCTTCAAGGATTCGACGTCGCAAACCACATAGCTCACACCATCGGAATCGGCTGTAGTCGAAGGAATCATTGCGGAATAGATGGTCAAACCATCGGCATCCTGGAACTTCTGGATGTACCCGATGATATCGGTCAGGCTCATGTCGGTGGTGATGCACTTAGCCGCCTGCTTCACCAAACCGGGGATATCGGCGGCGGGCATGCTCAATACCTTCTCGATGAAGGCTTCCACCAGAAGCCTTTGGTTCGCACTGCGCTGGAAGTCGCCGGTGGTATACGAACGCGATCTTGCGAACACGAGCGCCTGCTCGCCATTGAGGGTCTGCTCGCCGGCTTCGAGCTTTCCACCAGCATCCGCGTCCTCGATCTTCATAGGCACATCGACTTCGACACCGCCGACTTCATCGATCAAATCGACCAAACCGGAGAAGTCGATTTCCACATAATGGGACATCTGAACACCCAGCAGCTCGTTTGCAGCCTTGATAGCACCTTGAGCGCCGTTGTAATTGTATGCCGCATTGAACTTCTCGACGTTTCCATCGATGTCGATAGCGGTATCGCGGGGGATGGAGATGAGGGTGACCGTATTCGTTGTCGGATCAATCCTTGCCACGATATTGGTATCGGAGCGCTGGCCGAATTCGTCATTCCTGCTATCGGAACCGATCACCATCATGTAGAAGGGCTCATCGGACACCACAGGAGTGAGCATCTCATCGATTGCGACAGCTTGCTCTTCATCCTGGACCTTGATGGCATTGCCGATCTGGTTCACATACAAACCGAAGGCCGCACCCGCAAGCAGGGCGAGAACGAACAATACGAGAAGGATGGTGATAACCACCTTACGGATGGGACGCTTCTTCTTTGCAGTCGGCTTGGCTTGGTTTGCCCCAACCTGCACTGCAGCGATATGCTCCCTGTCCATTGTAGAGGCACCGGAACTCTTCTTCACGTGGCTTGGATTGTATGCGGGCTTGAAGCCGGTCTGCCGGCTGTTCACCTGCTTTTCCCGCCCCCGCTTCGAAACGTGCTTCCTCGTTGATTTGGGCATAGGATTCTCCTTGTGTTCAAACCAGACAAGTTTACTAAATGCAAGGGGTTCACACGGAAGAATGAACGACAAATAACCGCTAAGAAGCACTCTATCCACAATTTCTGCAATAAGATTTGCGGTTTTCCGCTGAATAGGCAGAGGAGAAGACCTCCGAAAGGAGGTCTTCTAGATTCGTTTCACAATTCCGATTCGTCTTCCACCACTTCCACATGGGAATGCTCTCCAATGTCTTGGACTGGCTTTTCCAAACCCTCGATCTTGATTCCCTTCCTTTCAGCGTAGTCCCAAAGCGCTGCATGGATCGCCTCTTCCGCCAAGAGCGAGCAGTGCACCTTCACGGGCGGCAAGCCGTCGAGTGCTTCCATCACCGCTTTATTCGTCACTTCCAGGGCTTCCTGCACCGTCTTGCCCTTCACAAGCTCGGTCGCCATGCTGCTGGTCGCAATCGCAGCGCCGCAGCCGAAGGTCTTGAACTTCGCATCCCTGATCACCCCGGAGTCGTCGATGTCCAGATAGATGCGCATGATATCCCCGCAGACGGCATTGCCCACAGTGCCGCATCCACTTGCATTCTCGATTTCACCTACATTTCGCGGATTGGTGAAATGATCCATTACCGCATCGGAATAATTCATTGCCATGATCTGATTCCTTTCGAAACACCCGAGCCGAAACCAGCCGGGCGATTGGTTCTGTGCCTCAAAACCCTTTACGATTCGGAATATCCGCATTCTTCTTAAGCATCGGAGCGGAAAACCCGAACGGACAGAGCGGATCCGCTTCCTATGCGCTGATATGCGCGATACCCTTCGCCTTCCACGAGTCGAGGATCCCTTCGTACTTGCCATTGCGGTAATCCTCGTAGAGAGGGCTCATCGCACGCAGGTTCTCCAAAGTCGTCTTCAGGGAATCGATGGCGAAATCGACATCCTCCAGGCTCGTATCGCGACCCAAGGTTATACGCAGCGATCCATGGGCTATCTCATGGGGAAGCCCGATCGCAATGAGCACATGGCTGGGATCGAGGCTTCCGGAAGTGCAGGCACTCCCGCTGGAAACGCAGATGCCACGCGACGCCAGATGGAGCAGCATGCCCTCGCCCTCGATGAACTCGAAGGAGAAGTTCACATTATTGGCAAGCCTGCTCTCCCGGCTTCCATTCAGCTTCGCATGGGGAATCTCCGCGAGGATGCGCTCGATTGCATGATCGCGCAGTTCGCGCTGGCGGGCGGTTTCCGTATCCAATTCCCCGAAGGCAAGCTGGGCTGCCTTCGCGAAACCGACGATTCCGGGGACGTTTTCCGTTGTGGCGCGCTTACCGCGCTCCTGCTGCCCGCCATCGATGAGGTTCTCCAGGCGAATTCCCTTGCGCACATAGAGCAATCCCACGCCTTTCGGGCCGTTCAGCTTATGGGCGCTTGCGGAAAGCATATCGACACCCAACGCATCGACATCGATGGGAACATGCGCGAAAGCCTGAACCGCATCGGTATGGAAGGCAACCCCATGGGATTTCGCTATTTCCGCCAAACGGGCGATGGGTTCGATCGTGCCGATTTCGTTATTGGCGAACATGACGGATGCAAGGATGGTGTCTTCCCGGATTGCGGATTCGAATTCTTGCGGGTCGACCAAACCATCGCTGTTCACCGGAAGATAGGTAACCTGGAAGCCTTCCCGTTCGAGAGCCTGGCATGAGTGGAGGATGGCATGATGCTCGATTGCCGTTGTGATGATATGGCTCCCGCGCTTCCTATTCGCCCGCGCGTAGCCCTTGAGCGCCCAATTATCCGCTTCCGATCCACCCGAAGTGAAGAAGATTTCCTGGGGCTTTGCCCCGATCAAAGCCGCAATGCCTTCACGCGCCTGCGAAACAGCACACGACGCCCGCTGCCCAAGTGGGTAGATGGAAGAGGGGTTGCCGAATTCCTCCGAAAAATACGGGATCATCGCCTCTAAGACTTCCGAACGGACAGGGGTAGTCGATGCATTATCAAGATAGATCTGCTTCATATCCTTATGCTCCTAAGCTTTCACCTAGTTATTTGGTAGGTTATTTGACGTAATCCATTTTCCCAGATGGTGCATTAAAGTCAAGT
>JBJEKU010000068.1:0-10499 GCA_051878795.1 Eggerthellaceae bacterium | reverse complement strand
TCTGACGGGACGAATCGGTGGAGCCGTCATTGATGCAGATGATCTCGATGTCCTGAAGGCTCTGCCCGACAGCGGAATCCAGGCATTCCGCGAGATAGCGCTCGACATTGTAGATGGGCACCAGCAGCGATACCGCAGGATGCTCGATCCGATCCATTCCGGGCTCCTTCCCGATACGGGGCCAAATCCATACCCGTCCGATTATGCCAGTTCCCGCATCTCAGGGGAAACGCACTCTATTGGGCACGCGCAATGCAAAAGGCCGGCTGGCGTATGCCAACCGGCCGTACCACCGCTTCCCTCCCGTTTTGGAAAGCGAGGCTAGAAGCCCGCCTTGGAAGCCTCGTAGAGGCTCTTCGCCAAGGCGCGCGCCACCTGGTCTTCGCGCTTCTTGTACAGGTACATATCGCTCGAATTGTCGATGAACGCGATTTCGCACAGCACCGCGGGCACCCTGCCGCACAGGACACTGTATCCATAGTCCTTCTGGCCACGATCCGCCAGACCCGTTGCAGCTACCAGATTGCCATGAACGATACTCTGCAGCTTCGCAGAACCGCTTGCACCGTATTGGGAAGAACTATAGGTCTCGGTACCGGTTCCGCCACCCGCATTGAAGTGTATGGACAGATATGCCGTGCATCCCCGCTTCAGAGCGTCGTTCTGGCGATCGGGGAAGTTCAGGTTGGAATCAGTGCCGTTATACACCTTCAAGCCGTACAGGCTTTGGGCGTATGAGGCAACCTTGCCGACCAGGTTCTTGGTCTCGCTTGCCTCGAAATAGCCATTCGCACATGCGCCGGGATCGTAGCCCGCCGAGCCACTGTAGCCATGGCCTGCATCAAGGTAGATATACGAGCCGGTGATAGGGGTTACCACCTTTCCAGGCGCCTTGCCTCCCTTCAAGGTCACATAGACCTTGACCGCCTCGATCTGCAGACCCCTGCCGGTAGTACCCGCGGTGGCACCCGCCTTCACCCAGTCCATCCAGCCGATGTTCTGCACGTGGGCCTGGTAGTACAGGTCGTACACCTTGGCCAGATTGCCGGTGAGCTTCATCTGCGCGGCTTCCATCTGCAGGGAGCGACCGGTGGTGCCGGCGGTCTTGCCGTTACCGACCCAGCTCTTCCAGCCGATGTTCTGCACGTGGGCCTTCGTGCTCAAACCGCCGGTCAGGCCGCTCTTGGTCACCGAAGTGCGCATCGCTTCCACCTGCAGCCCCTTGCCCGTGGTGCCCGACACCTTATTGTTGCCCACGGCCTTCTGCCAGCCGATGTTCTGCACGTGCGAGGAAACGGATACCTTGGGGGCCGACACGTAGGCCACCGGGGCGGCCGAGCCGGCGGAGGAGGGCGCGGGGTCGGACTTGCGCACGAGCCTCATCTGCAGGCCCTGCAGCGCGCGCCCGTAGCCGGTGGTGCCCGCCGCCTTCCATCCGCTCGTCCAGTCAAGCCAGCCCAGGCCGCGCACGTAGACGCGGTAGAACAGGTCGTAGGATCGCGCCGCCGCGCCTGTCAGCTTGGCGCGGAACGCCTGGATGGGCGTGGACTTGCCGGTGGTGCCGGCCGTCTGGGCGGCCGTGCGCGCCTTCTGCCATCCGGTCCCCTTGAAGTAGACCGCATAGGACACGCCGCCGTCGATTCCCGACACCTTCACGCGCACGGCCTCCACGTCCCTGCCGGCGGCAACGCCGCCCGAGGTGCCGCCGTTGGACGCGTAGGCCTTCCAGCCCGTGCCCGCCACGTGGGAGCGGTAGGACACCGATGGCGACGTTGCCCTGGAAGGCGCCGCGGCGGCCGGGACTGCCGCCCCCGCCGTGCCGAGCGCGGCGGGGGCCTGCGCTGAGGCGGCATCCGCCTGCGCTGCCACATCGGAGGCATCCTGCACACCGTCAGCGGCCGGCCCGGCATCCGCATCGGCACCGGCATCCGCATCGGACCCTGCGGCGGGACCCTCCCCGGCACCGCTTCCGTCAGCAAGGCCTTCACCGGGGTTGCCTTCAGCAGGCTCCCCGACAGAAGCCGGCAATTGAACGGGGAATTGCGTCACTCCTTCAACACCGGATCCAGCTGCGGAAGAGGACTCCCCTCCCTCGTTTACCGTTGCAGCCGGGTTTCCATCGGCTTCTGGCAAAGCACCGCTTTCTCGCCCTGTATCCGAATCCTGGCAAAGCGCCTTCGCACCTTCATCCGGCAGGATTCCTGAAGTTTCTTCGGCGTACGCTGCATTGAACACGCCGAAGGCGCAGAACAATACTGCAAGGATGGCAAACGCCACTGCAAAACCCGTAAAGCGCCTGCCCGTGTAAAACCCCATCGATGCACCCCTTTCCATCCTTATAAGACCTTTCCGGCCGATTTCATGCACATGGCTCCATCGCCGATCATGCGACAATCCTTTTCAGATAATCGTACACCCTCTCACCGTAATCGCTTTCGTTCGACCAGCGGGTGGAAAGCCCATCCAGCGTAGGGGCGATTCCGCGGGTAACCAGGTTGAAGCGCGGATCGACGCAAGCGTTCGCCAATGACGCAGTGGACGCGTATGCCTTCAGATGCTGCACGTGCGCCCTGATGCCGGTGCGGACATCCGGGAAACTTTGGAAGGCAGCACCATCGGAAGTCTTCAATCCGCAATAGTTGAACTGACTCACATCAACCAAACCGCCATAGTTCAAATGCCCGGTTTCGAACATCATCTGGGCAAAGACCACTTCGGCACGCACGCCTTCCGCTTTCGCCTCGCTTGCCACCAAGTTGGAGAACCGCTCGATAGTGGAGGCACCGCCCCTGGAAAGCGCTCCGCTGGGATACGCACCGTTCCCATACATCCCCCGATACCATGAGGCGAGCTTTGATGCCGATATCGCAGACGTCCCCATGATGTTCTTGGATAAGGCAGGCGTGGGGGAAGGTGTGGGATCGGATGTAGAGCCGGTATTGTTCGAAGGCTTCTTCTCGTTGTCCTTCAAGGTGACGTAGACCTTGATGCCCTCCAGACGAAGCGCACGGCCACTCGTTCCCGCAATCTTGTAAGCACTCGCCCAATCGGTCCAGCCGATATTCTGGACATGCACCTTGCAACGGACATCGTAGACCTTCGCCATCTGTCCGTTCAGGCCCAGCTTCACGGCCTCGATACGCAACCCCTTGCCCGTGGTACCGGCAGTCTTGCCGTTTCCCACGTACTTCATCCAACCGATGTTCTGCACATGCGCGCTTGTACGGGCGCCACCCGTCAGCCTGCTGTTGCTGATGCTGATACGGACCGCTTCCATACGCAGCCCCTTACCCGTGGTGCCCGACACCTTATTGTTGCCCACGGCCTTCTGCCAGCCGATGTTCTGCACGTGCGAGGAAACGGATACCTTGGGGGCCGACACGTAGGCCACCGGGGCGGCCGAGCCGGCGGAGGAGGGCGCGGGGTCGGACTTGCGCACGAGCCTCATCTGCAGGCCCTGCAGCGCGCGCCCGTAGCCGGTGGTGCCCGCCGCCTTCCATCCGCTCGTCCAGTCAAGCCAGCCCAGGCCGCGCACGTAGACGCGGTAGAACAGGTCGTAGGATCGCGCCGCCGCGCCTGTCAGCTTGGCGCGGAACGCCTGGATGGGCGTGGACTTGCCGGTGGTGCCGGCCGTCTGGGCGGCCGTGCGCGCCTTCTGCCATCCGGTCCCCTTGAAGTAGACCGCATAGGACACGCCGCCGTCGATTCCCGACACCTTCACGCGCACGGCCTCCACGTCCCTGCCGGCGGCAACGCCGCCCGAGGTGCCGCCGTTGGACGCGTAGGCCTTCCAGCCCGTGCCCGCCACGTGGGAGCGGTAGGACACCGATGGCGACGTTGCCCTGGAAGGCGCCGCGGCAGCCGGGACCGCTGCCCCCGCCGTGCCGAGCGCGGCGGGAGCCTGCGCTGAGGCGGCATCCGCCTGCGCACCCGCATCGGGCCCATCCTGCGCACCATCCGCGACCGGGTCGGAACCCGCACTGGAATCCGCTCCCTCAGCATCGCCGGCATCGGCACCGGCACCCGCATCGGGCCCCGCGGCGGGACCCTCCCCGGCGCCGCTTCCATCCGTGCCGCCTGCGTCCGATTCCTCCATATCTTGACCGGAAGCGCAACCCGTTTCATCGCTTTCGGGCAAACCTTCGCCCAAGCCAGCGGAATCCGCACCTGTTACGGGATCGGAGGCATCGGCATCACCTGCCCAGACGTCAGGCGAACCCGTTTCACCGCACTGGGCGTATCCACCCGTTTCGTTCTCGAGTGCAGGAGCATCCTTTGGCATGCAGCCCATCGCCCCTGCGAGAACGACGCACAATACCGCCGCAGAAAGCACCGTGGCCATCGGATGCCTTCCGGATTTAGCGCTCCACGCAACCGCCATCTGATCTCCTTCGCCTCTTCGAACACATCGAATCATGTGACTTTCGTTCGAATACTAGCGAAGCGAGCTTACAGATTTCCAACACATCGTTGCCTTGCAGGAATCTTACAAGCCGGAAATACCGTACACCTTCGAATAGAGCACGCTCACAATCTGCTCGAAGCGGGCGTTATCCACGGGAACCGAAGTCATCAGCCTCATAGGCAACGCCCGCCTGCCCGCAGAGATCGGCGGCTGCGTGTAATCCCCTTCGCACAGAGAGAAGCCGTTACGCTCATAGAATGCGATACGCCGCTGCGCGTCACGGGTTTCAGGAAGCTCCACCTCCAGGCAGATCGGGTCGTCCGACAGCTCCTTCAAGGCACCGATCATCCTCGAACCGATTCCACCACCCCTCAACCGGGGGTTCACGGCAAAGTGATCCACGTACAGGAAATCATCGAAGCGCCATACGGCAAGAAAACCCGCAATCGCGCCCGCTTCGCTCCGCTCCACGAAGATGGTGTAGAAATCCTCGTCCATCAAAGCCCGCTGCTCTTCGCGCGGGCGCAACTCGTCTTCGGGGAAGCTTGCCTCCATGATCTGGAATACCTCGTCGAAATCCCCAACGCCGATAGATTCCAACCGCATACCCAAGTCACTGCTCCTTACGGGAAAACGTCCCATTCCAACGCCCGCCGCCACCTCTCCGGGCGGGCGACCCTTCGTCTTTGGGGCTCTCGGAAAACCCACCCCGTTACACCGAAGGCACCCGCATCGGGGTGCCTTCGGGTTTTCTCATTGCCAACAGGGCTTTCGCCCCTTGCGCGACAATACGCCGCTACGCCTTGAAGGCGGGATGCTTGGTATCCTTCTCGCTCAAGATAAGCTTCGCAGGGTCGAATTCCGCGTCGCCCTGCAGAGCCGGCCATTCGATGCCGATGGCGGGATCGTTCCACATCAAGCCGTCCTCGTCACCCGGATGGTACACATCATCGCACTTGTAGCAGAACTCGGCCTCGTCCGAGAGCACCAAAAAGCCATGCGCGAAACCGCGCGGGATGAAGAACTGCCTGCGGTTTTCGGCAGACAGGACAACCCCCTCCCACTTTCCATACGTGGGGCTTTCGGGCCGCAGGTCCACCGCCACGTCGAAGACCTCGCCGCGCACTACACGCACCAGCTTGCTCTGCGGGTGCTCGATTTGGAAATGAAGGCCACGTAGCACGCCCTTCACGCTCGAGGACTGGTTATCCTGCACGAACCTGCAGTCGATGCCGCCCGCAACGAAATCGGGTTCCTTGTAGGTTTCCATGAAGTAACCGCGGCTGTCGCCATAGGACTTCGCATCCACCACGATCACACCGGGAATGGACGTTTCGGTGAAGATGAAGTTGCCGGACTGCATGGTATCGCCCGCTGCCATTACAGCTCCCCCCTGCCATCGTACATCTTCCGGTAATAATCGCGATACGCGCCGCTAGTCACACCCTCCATCCAGTCCTTATGGTCCAGATACCACCGGATGGTCTTCACGATGCCGTCTTCGAAGGCGGTTTCGGGCTCCCAACCCAGATCGCGCCTGATCTTTTCGGGGTCGATGCCGTACCTACGGTCATGGCCCTTCCTGTCGGTGACATGCTTGATCAAATCCTCGGTGATGGCGGGGTCGTCCACCGCCTTGGCGGTCTCGGCGATGATGGTCTTCACAATGGTCAGGTTGGTGCGCTCGTTGTGGCCGCCCACGTTGTACACCTCGCCCAGCACGCCGCCCTCGATCACCATATCGATGGCCTTGCAGTGGTCTTCCACATACAGCCAGTCTCGAACATTCAGGCCGTCGCCGTACACCGGCAGGTCGCGATGCGCCAGGGCGTTGTTGATCATGAGCGGGATCAGCTTCTCGGGGAACTGGTAGGGTCCGTAGTTGTTGGAGCAGCGCGTGATATTCACCGGCAGCCCATAGGTATCGCCATAGGCGAGCACGAACAGGTCGGCAGACGCCTTGCTTGCCGAATAGGGGCTGCGGGGGTTGACGGGGGTGTCTTCACGGAAGAATTCGTCCAAGCGCTCCAGGCTCAGGCTGCCGTATACCTCGTCGGTGGAAACCTGCAGGAACTTCTTGCCCGCAAACCCGCCATCGCAGGCCTCCCATGCCGCCTTCGCCACATTGAGCAGGGTCACCGTCCCCATCACGTTGGTTTGGGCGAACACCTCGGGGGTTTCGATGGAGCGGTCCACATGGCTTTCCGCTGCGAAGTTGACCACGTAATCGGGGCGATGCTGCCCGAACAGCGCCTCCATAGCCGCCTTGTCGCAGATGTCCGCCTGGCAGAAAACGTAGCGGGGGTCGTCCTGCACGTCCTTCAGATTCTCCAGGTTGCCGGCATAGGTGAGCTTGTCCACATTGACGATGCGGATATCGTCGTGCTTAGCGAGCATATACAGGATGAAGTTCGAGCCGATGAAGCCGGCACCGCCGGTCACCAGGTAGGTTTTCGCCATGCTAATCCCCCAATTCGCCGATATTCTGAAAGTAGCTTGCCAGCGCCTCGCGCCAAGGGCGCATGCGGTTGCCCGAAGTCGCGGCAAGGTGCGCGTTCTCCAAGCTGGAATACGCTGGACGGGAAGCGCTTGCGGGGTTCATGCGCTTGTATTCCTCGCTCGTGCAGCGCTCCACACGGCACGCAAGCCCCGCGTGCTCCATGATGGCCTGAGCGAAGTCCGCCCAGGAACAGGTTCCCTCGTTGGTGCAGTGGTAGATACCGTAGTCGTCGCCAGCCGCGATGCACAGGATCTCGTATGCCAAATCGTTCGCGCTCGTGGGATTACCCAACTGGTCGCATACCACCGTCACGCTCTCGCGCGAAGACCCCAGGCGCATCATGGTCTTCACGAAATTCCTTCCCACGTAACCGTATAGCCATGCCGTGCGTACCACGAAGGAGCGTGCGCACTCGCCCAGGACCGCCTGCTCGCCCGCGAGCTTCGATTCGCCGTACGCAGAAACAGGGCCGGTGGGGTCGGTTTCCACCCTGGGGCGCTCCTCGGTACCGGAAAACACGTAGTCAGTGGAAACCTGCACCATCTTGGCACCCGCCGCGGCTGCGGCACGGGCGAGGTTCCCGGGCCCCACGGCATTCACCGCGAACGCCGCCTCGCGGGCGGTCTCGCATCCATCGACATTGGTCATGGCGGCGCAGTTTATCAGCAGGTCGAAGCCGCCTTCGGAAACGAAGCGCATAACCGCCTCGCCATCGGTGATGTCGAGCTCTTCCACGTCGGTGCATACGACCGATGCATCACGGTATGTTCCGGGAATTGGGCCGATTTCCGCCTCGCCGCTCGCCAGGATGCGCACAAGCTCGCATCCCAGCTGACCCTTCGCCCCAGTGATCAGGATCTTCACTATTCGCTGTCCTTACGGTAGATGATGCGGTTATCTGCGATCTTCTGCAGATGCTGCCCATAGGGGCTCTTGCCGTACGCCTTCGCCGCAGCGCACAGGGTCTCGTAATCGATCCAGCCGTTGCGGTAGGCGATGTCCTCCAGAACCGAGACCATGATTCCCTGGGAACGCTCGATAGTGCGCACGAAATTGGACGCCTCGAACAGCGAATCCATGGTGCCAGTGTCCAACCAGGCATAGCCCCGTCCCAGCGTGACCACATTGAGGGAACCGTCATGCAGGTACATCTCGTTCAGGGTGGTGATCTCCAATTCTCCGCGCGCAGACGGCTTCACCTGTTTGGCGAACTCGCACACCCTGCTGTCGTAGAAGTACAGGCCGGTAACCGCATAGTTGCTCTTGGGATGCTCGGGCTTCTCCTCGATGGAGACGGCATGGCCATCCGCGTCGAATTCCACCACGCCGAAGCGCTCGGGGTCATGGACGTAGTAGCCGAACACCGTGGCACCGCCGTTCTGCTCGGCATTGGCCACCGCGGTACGCAGATGCTTGGAAAGCCCGTTGCCGTAGAAGATGTTGTCGCCAAGCACCAAGGCGCAGGAATCTCCGTCGATGAAATCCTCGCCGATGATGAAGGCCTGGGCCAGCCCGTCGGGGCTGGGCTGTTCGGCGTAGGACAGCTTGATGCCGTACTGGGAACCGTCGCCCAGAAGCGCCTCGAAACGCGGCAGGTCCGAAGGAGTGGAGATGATCAGGATGTCCTTGATGCCCGCGAGCATGAGCGTGGAAAGCGGGTAGAAGACCATGGGTTTATCGTATACGGGAAGCAGCTGCTTCGAAGTCACCGTGGTAAGCGGGTACAGACGGGTGCCGGATCCACCGGCAAGGATGATTCCCTTCACGTTTCGCTCCTCGTGATAGACAGGAACATGCAAACCTTAACTATACGCGATTCGCGCGCGGCATCGCACCCCGAGCGCAAAACAGCACGCAAGAGCCGCATCGCGCTAGGAGAAGACCGCTTTCAGCGAGCTAAGGAGCGCCGCCGCCTGCTTGCGGGCGAGGACCAAAAACGCCGCATACAGCGCTGCGGTCACCGCAAAGGCCGCGGGCAGGGAAAGCAGCATGGTCGACGCAAGGAACCCCGCCGTCACCGCAAGCGAACCTGCGAACAGCTTCGAATCGGGGACCTGGAATTCGCGCGCGAGCATGCGCTCGACATGCACCGACCTCCACATCAGGGCGATCACCGCAGATGCGATCATGAACTCGATGGAATGGAGTGCGAATGCGCCGATTACCGCACCGATGCCGCTCACAGCCACCGCAATCGCATTGATTCCCAGAAGCAGCCCCTCGCGGCGCAGCACCAGCAGATAGGTGTTGCCCACCATGTTCATCTTCCCATTGAACACCACCACCGGCATCAGGTACGCGAAGTAGATGAAGCTGGGCTCGTATTTGGGGAGCCACCAGCCCAGGATCAGGACCGCCGGGAAGTAGAGCAGGTAGCACACGGGCAGAAACAGGTCCAAAGCGTCGCGCGACGCCTGGAAGAAGCGCACCGTCTCGCCTTCGTCCGCCTTGCGAAGGGCGGGGAACAGCACCATGGAGGCCTGCGAAGCGAACAGAAGGAAGAACGACACCATGGAAAGCGCGAAGGACACCATGCCGAAGACCTCGATGCTCCACAGGGAGTCCACGAAGAAGCGCGAGATTCCCAGGATGAGCATGCTCGCCACATTGGCGATCATCAGCTTGATGCCCGCCCGGATGCTCCGCCCGGTATCCTTCAGGGCCTGCTTCACGGGCAGCAGGCCGCACGGGATGAAATCGCGCACCCACCACAGGCACACCAGGAAGGCCACGGCATGCGCCAGGATGTAGAAGATCACGTAGTACTGGAAGCGGTCCACCTGCAGTGCCAGCATGGCGATCAAGGGGACCAGGAACAGGGTCCCGTTGATAGCGGAGTACACCGAATAGCGCTTGGTCTCGTCCATCGCCTGCAGCACGTAGCCGATGTAGGCCGCCCCATTGGTAACCAGCAGGTAGATGCCGGTCATCACCAGCACGAACATACGGTCCTGACCGAAATCCGCCACCAACGCGGCGCCGATGATAAGCGCCGAGAAGAGCAGCTGATAGAGCATGCCCACGACGAACTGCGAATTGAGGGACTGCTTGTCCACCTTCTTACGCGAGAGCCCGCCGTTGAACAGGTAGACGCCGTCGTTCAATCCCAGATGGAAGAAGCCGATATAGTTGCCGTAGAAGATGAACAGCTGCCAATAGCCGAACTGGGTCACGCCCATCACCTTGGGCACCAGAAGCGAGGTGAGCACGCTGCCGATGAGCACGATTCCCTGGGCGATGATGGCAACGGAGAAGTTGCCCAGGATCCTCTTGACGTTCAAGGCGCTTCCCTACTGCTTCTTTTCCCTGATCAAACAGTAAATATTGTATGCCCAGGCCAGGGGCCATGCCTCGATAAGCGAGATACCGTAGCACAGCTGCGTCGCCGCCCTCATAACTCCTCCCACCTTGTAGTGGGCGAAAAGCACGCGCCTGCGGGCGCGGCTCAGGATGCCCGTGCGCTTGCGGAAGTTGGGCAGCGAGGTGCGGATGGAAGTCGAGAACTCGTGGGTATAGCGCTCGCGGGTGCACAGGTAGCTCTCGTACCTGCCCGCCGCGCGCACGACGAGCGAATTCTCCTCGCAGAACAGGAAG
>JBJEKU010000067.1:0-1948 GCA_051878795.1 Eggerthellaceae bacterium | reverse complement strand
CGGTGATGGCGCGCTCGTAGTCGTGCGGATGGGTCTTGTTGGTGGTGCCCACTTCGACCATGGTGGCGCCGGACTGGTCCATGATGTCGGGGATGCGGAAGGACCCGCCCAGCTCGATGAGCTCGCCGCGGGATACGATGGCTTCATGGCCTGCGGCGAATTCGGAGAGCACCAACACCACGGCCGCTGCGTTGTTGTTGACCGCGATCGCCGCCTCGGCGCCGGTGATGGCGCAGATCAGCCTTTCGTAGTGGTTGTGGCGGCTGCCGCGCTGCATCTTGTTGGTGTCGTATTCGCAGGTGGAGTAGCCCTTGATCACGTCCTCGACGGCGGCGATGGCCTGGGGGCACATGACGCTGCGGCCCATATTGGTGTGGATGACCACACCCGTGGCGTTGATGATGCGGCGCAGGGAGGGTGCCATGAAGGCCAGGGTGCGGGAGCGTGCTCCCTGGGCGACGGATTCGGTGTCGAATTCGGGGTTTTCCCCTGCCAGGATGGAAGCGCGCAATGCAGTGATCTCAGAGCGGACGCAGTCGGAGAGCAGGGAATGGGGAAGGCTTTCCTCCAAGGAGCTGATGCATTCGCATTTCAGCACTTCCTGGACTTGGGGGATGCGCTTCAACAAGGGGGCAAGTGCTGCCTTGTCCATGGTCAGGGTCCTTTCGGCTTCGGATCGGTCCTGTGGGTCCGATTTGTTCTCGTATTCGAGCCCGCCTGCGGGCGGGATGTGCATACCATTTCCGATTATATGACGAATCGGTGCCCGGACACCCGGGCGCGATTGCCGAATTATTCGGGCGTTGATTCTTTTTCGAGCGCTGCGGAGATTGCCCGCGAAAGCTGGTCGACGCAGGAGGTTCCCCGCTTTCCGCAGGTGTTTCCCCTGAAGGTGCGGGCGGTGTCTTCTGCGTCTGCTCCTTCGAGCAGGGTGCAGATGGCGCCCAGGTTGCTGGAGCAGCCGCCTCCCAGGAATTGGACGTTGTGGAGCTTGCCGTCTTCCAGTTCGAAGCGGATCTGTCGGGCGCAGGTGCGCTGGGTGTTGTAGCGATGTGCGGTCATGGGCTCGCTTCCTCCTTCTCTCGGGCTCCTTCGATGTTAATCCAACTGGCTGAAATATGCCGCCAGGCCTTCGGCAATGCTGGTTATTTCGCCGTCATCGATGATGGTGCGGGCGTCGAAGAGCACCCGTTCCTGCCTGATCCTGCCGACGATGGGCACGGGCAGCTGCTTGATCATGTATTCCTCGCAGTCCTGGGCGTTGCCTGCATTGAAGGAGACCTCGACGGCATACGAGGGGATGTCGCATTGGGCGAGCGCGCCGCCTCCCGCGCGGGATATTTCCGGGATGACCGCCAGATCGGCACGGCCGGGTCCGATCCGCCGGGAAATGGCCTCGAGCAGCTTTTCGGCGCGCACCTTGGTGTCTTCGGGGCCTTCGGCGAGCATGCGCACGGTGGGGATCTCCCTTATGGCCGTCTTCGGGTCCAGATGGAGCCTGAGGGTGGCTTCCAGGGCGGCGAGGGTCATCTTGTCCAGGCGCAGCACGCGGGCGAGGGGGTTCTTCTTCAGACGGTCGATGAGCCTCTTCGATCCTACGATGATGCCCGCCTGGGGGCCGCCCAGAAGCTTGTCGCCGCTGAAGGACACCAGGTCGGCGCCGAGTGCGATGGATTCGGCGACCGTGGGCTCGGCATATTCGCCGTAGACGTCCAGGTTCACGAAGGAGCCGGAACCCTGGTCCTCGTAGACCAAGATCGCGTCTTCGGGGCAGCGGTTCGCATTCTCCCTGTCGGCGATCTTGCGCAGGTCTGCGACCGAGACGGTCTTGGTGAAGCCGATCACGCGGTAGTTGGACGGATGGACCTTCAGGAACATGCCGGTTTCCGGGGAGATGGCGCGCTCGTAGTCGTGCGGATGGGTCTTGTTGGTGGTGCCCACTTCCACC
>JBJEKU010000066.1:0-1950 GCA_051878795.1 Eggerthellaceae bacterium | reverse complement strand
TGAACTCCGGTACCGGCGAATACGGCAACATGATCGAGATGGGCGTCAACGACCCTGTCAAGGTTACCCGCGTTGCTCTGCAGTCCGCAGCTTCCGTAGCTACCCTGATCCTGATCACCGACTGCACCGTCAACGAATCTCCTGTTGAGGCCGACAAGGCCCGCATCGCTGCAGCAGCAGCCCAGGCAGCAGCCCAGGGCAACGGCGGCGGAATGGGTATGATGTAATCCTGCGACCGCAGAAACCAGTTGCTTTCAGGGAGCCCTTCGGGGCTCCCTTTCTTCGTTGGCGGGGAATCTTTAGGGTATCCTTGCAGGGTGAAAAACGAAGGGAAGGGAATTACGGCATGGAGCTTATTCGCATCGAATCCTTGGAAGACAGCAGGCTGGATGCCTACGCCCGCCTTACCGAAGCCCAGCTGCGCAACAGGCTGGAGCCCGAAAAGGGTATCTTCATCGCGGAGTCGCCGAAGGTGATCGACCGCGCCCTCGCTGCGGGAATGCAGCCGCTTTCCTTCTTGATGGAAGAGAAATGGATAGAATCCATGCGACCCGTCGTCGAATCCTGCAAGGGTGAAGATGGCGGTCCAGTTCCCGTGTTCACGGGTTCCCGCGAGGTATTGGAAGGCTTGACGGGATTCACCCTCACACGCGGCGTGCTCTGCGCTATGAGGCGTCCCCAGCTGCCAGATCCGGCAGACTTGCTGAAGCGGGCCCGTCGCGTCGCGGTGCTGGAGGGCATCGTGGACCACACGAACGTGGGGGCGATCTTCCGTTCTGCAGCCGCATTGGGGGTGGATGCCGTCCTGGTCACGCCGACGTGCTGCGATCCGCTCTACCGCAGGGCGGTGCGCGTTTCCATGGGAACGGTCTTCCAGGTTCCCTGGACCCGTATCGGCCAGAGCGCGGCGGATTGGCCGGAGGCCGGAATGGACCTGCTGCGCGAATGCGGTTTCAAGACGGCTGCCTTCGCGCTTACCGACGATTCGATCGGTCTGCGCGAGCTGGAGCGTATGGACGTGGACAAGCTTGCGCTGGTGTTCGGAACCGAAGGAGACGGGCTTTCCCAAGGAACCATTGCCGCCTGCGACTATACGGTGCGCATCCCTATGGCCCATGGGGTGGATTCCCTGAATGTGGCGGCAGCGAGTGCCGTGGCTTTCTATGCCCTTGTGGGGGAATAGGTCGCACGGAAGCGTGCTGAAGCGCATACGGTGCACTCGTTTTGAGGCAATGACGGTATAAGGGCGAATCTTTTTTCGCGGACGTTTTGTAAACGGGTCCTTATACGGCTCCATGGCGGAAGCAAAAAGGCCAGACGGGAAAATCCATCTGGCCTGATGTTCAAGGGTGGTGGGCCGTGCGAGGCTCGAACTCGCGACCTTAGGATTAAAAGTCCTCTGCTCTGCCAACTGAGCTAACGGCCCATACGGATGCAAAGACCCGCGCATTGGGGTATTGTATCTTGACCTGTTTCGATGGTCAATAAAAAGGGGGGAGCGTCGTGTTCCGTTCTTGCGGCGGGCGGAAGCGCTCCGTAGATTATCATGTGGTCTTGGTTTCACGGAAAGGGGGAGGTAGCCCTATGGCAAGTCGGCAGAATGCATACTCGTTGGAAAAGCCCGTGTACCTGATCGGTTTCATGGGCGCGGGGAAGAGCAGCGTGGGCAGGTACCTCTCGAGGAAATACGGCTTCACGCTGGTCGATGCGGATAGCTACCTCGAAGAACGAGAGGGAATGAAGATCTCCCAGATCTTCGAAGAGCATGGGGAAGAGCACTTCCGCGACTTGGAAACGCGTTATCTGGTCGAGCTTTCGATGGCGCCGCAGATTATCAGCACCGGTGGCGGCGTGGTGAAGCGTCCGGAGAACAGGGCCTTCATGAAGGAGCACGGTTTCGTCATCTATCTGAGCGTGACTGCCGAGGCGGCTGCCGCACGAATCCGCGAT
>JBJEKU010000065.1:0-54882 GCA_051878795.1 Eggerthellaceae bacterium | reverse complement strand
GATGGCGCGCTCGTAGTCGTGCGGATGGGTCTTGTTGGTGGTGCCCACTTCCACCATGGCGGCGCCGGACTGGTCCATGATGTCGGGGATGCGGAAGGACCCGCCGATCTCGATGAGCTCGCCGCGGGAGACCACCGCCTCGTGCCCGCGCGCGAATTCGGAGAGCACCATCATCACGGCGGCGGCGTTGTTGTTGACCGCGATCGCCGCCTCGGCGCCCGTGATCTGGCAGATGAGGGATTCGCAGTGCGAATGCCTGCTGCCGCGCGCCATGGCGTCGATGTCGTATTCCAGGGTGCAGTAGCCGTCCATGACGTCATCGACGGCGGCCTTCGCCGCCTTGGCCAGGCTGCTGCGGCCCAGATTGGTGTGGATGATCACGCCCGATGCGTTGATGACGCGGCGGAGCGAGGGGCGCATGCCGCGCTCGATGCGCGATGCGGCCCGTTCCGCGATCGCGGCAGCGCCGGTATCGGGCTGCTTCCCGGAAAGGATCGCCTTCCTGGCGTCGTCGACTGCGGCCCTTGCCTCTTCGACGATTAGGCTGCGCGTCGCGCCTGCCGTGCGCTCGTCGCCTTCGAGGAGGCGGAGTATCCTATCGATTTGGGGAAGCTGCTTCAAGAGCTGGTAATATCCGATTTCTGTCAAGGCTGTCTCCTGCAGGTGTCGGTTGGTGTTGAGAACGGCGCATGCGTGCGGACGCGGCCGATTATCCTATCACAGTCATCGTTTCGGAATCGGAGGCCTCGATGAAGATAGCACATATCCTTGCCCAGAAACCCAGCTCGACAGGGAGCGGCATCTACCTTTCAGAGACCATCAGGGCGTTTGCGGAGGAAGGCGCCGAACAGGCGCTGGTCGCGGGCATCGCGCCCGGAGAAGAATACCGCTTCCCGGACGGGGTGGGTTTCTTCCCCGTGGTCTTCGAAACCCAAGAGCTGCCCTTTGCTGTGTGCGGCATGTCCGATCAGATGCCCTACAAGGCGACGCGCTATCGCGACATGGACGAGGATATGGTGCAGGCCTTCTACCGCGCCTTCGATGATGCGGTCGACAGGATGCTTGCGCAGATGCAGCCCGATCTGGTGATCTGCCATCATCTGTACCTGCTGACCGCGCATCTGGCGATGAGGGACTGGCCCTGCCCGATCGTGGGTATCTCCCACAACACCGACATCCGCCAGTTCCAGCGCATCCCCCTGGAGCGCGAGGCGATCGCCCGGGGTATCGCGCGCCTCGACCGCGTGCTCGCCCTGACCGGCGCGCAGGCGGATACGATCGCGCAGGTGTACGGCATCCCTCGGGAAGGGATCGACATCATCGGGACGGGTTACAACGACCGCTTCTTCACACGGGGAGACACGGCCGGAAAGAAACCCCACTCCATCGCCTACGTGGGTAAGCTCTGGAAGGCGAAGGGCGTTCCCAACCTGGCGCGCGCGATAGAGCTCCTGCCCGACGAATTCGCCGACGTGCAGGCGCGCCTGGTAGGGGGCTACAGCGACGAGGCCGAGCGCGATTGGATCCTGGACGTCATCGGATCGTGCGAGCGGAAATGCGAATACCTGGGCGTGGTGTCCCAGGGGGACCTGATCCGCGTCTACCGCGAAGCGGAGGTGTTCGTGCTCCCCTCGTTTTCCGAAGGCCTGCCCCTCGTGGTGCTGGAAGCGCTTGCATGCGGCTGCAAGGTGGTTTTGACCGACCTGCCCGGCCTGCGCGATTGGCTGGACCGAAGCGCGCCCGAGGCTCCCGTCGTCTTCGTGGAGGCACCCGTGGATGCCGCGACCGGACTGCCGGACGAGGGCGACTTCCCGCGCTTCGAGCGCGAGCTCGCCCGTGCGATCGAGCGGGCCTTCCGGATGGAGGTGCCCGAGTATTCCGTCGAGCATCTTTCGTGGCGTTCCGTCTGCCGCAGGATGCTTGCCGCCAAGGCAGGATAAGTGTGGAGGGAATGTGAATTACTATTCGTAAAACGAATAGTAAGAGGTGCCGTATTTATCGCGGTAATTGAAAAAAGCCGCTTTTCTCCTTTCTGAACAAGGGCGATTGAAGCTCATTTTTGGCGCTGGTAAAGTCCGATTCCAGAGGGCCGATGCGTTCATCCCCGTACTGTCGGCCGGTGTATTCTGCGGTCGGCCGATGTGCCGGCTGTGCCATTTCGGTAGCGCAAGGTGGCGGCCCTGCCCGTGTTCTCCGAGGCTCGTCCTCCGCTGCGCACGCCGCTGTGTATCCGCCCCGTTTCGGGGCGAGGGAAGGAGATGGGATGGCTGACAATATCGAACTCTGGGAATCCCTGGGAATGGATCTGGAAACCCATGACATGCTCTGCAGCGTGCTGCCCCAGGCATTCGGCGACGTGTTCCTGTCCCAGGAAAACAGGCCCGAGGGCATGGCATTCTGGGATGCGGTGACTGCCGACATCCATGGCATCCGCGCCCATGAGCTGGTCGCAGCCCAGGCGGAGGGGCGCAAGGTCTTCGGCACCTTCTGCGTATACGTTCCCGACGAGATCGTCATCGCCTGCAACGGCATCGTGACCGGCCTGTGCGGCGGTTCCCAGTTCTGGGTTCCCGACGGCGAAAAGGTCCTGCCCGCAAACCTGTGCCCGCTCATCAAGGCATCTGTCGGCGCCCGTCTGGGCCGTACCTGCCCCTACTTCCGCATCGCGGATATGTACGTGGGCGAGAACACCTGCGATGGCAAGAAGAAGGCTTATGAGATCCTGGGCCAGGATGTTCCCATGCATATCATGGACATCCCCCAGATGAAGCGCCCCAAGGACTATAAGGCCTGGGAGCAGGAGATCGCCGAGTTCGCCAAGGTTGTGGAAGAAGTGACCGGCGTCGAGTTGACCGTGGACAACCTGAACCGTGCGATCAAGATCGTCAACGACAAGCGCCGCGCCCTCGCACGCGTGTACGATGCCCGCAAGAACCCCGACGTCATCCCCATCAGCGGTGCCGACGCCCTGCTGATGACCCAGATCGCCTTCTTCGACGATCCCGAGCGCTGCGCGCAGATGTGCAACAACCTGGCAGACGAGCTGGAGCAGCGCGTCGCCGACGGTGTGAGTGTGTTCCCTGCAGGCACCAAGCGCCTGATGATCACCGGCACCCCGCTGGCTATTCCCAACTGGAAGCTGCATCACATCATCGAGACCAGCGGCGCCGCCGTGGTCTGCGAGGAGATGTGCACCGGCACCCGCTACTTCGAGAACCTGGTCGACGAGACCCAGACCACCCTGGAGGGCCAGTTCGAGGCGTTGTCCAACCGCTACATGTGTAACAACTGCGCCTGCTTCACTCCCAACACGGCGCATCGCGACGACATCCTGCGCCTTGCGAAGGAATACCAGGTCGACGGCATCATCAACGCGAACCTGAAGTTCTGCACCATCTACGATGTCGAGGCAAGGGAAACCGAGCGCATCCTGGAGGAGGCAGGCTATCCCGTCCTGCACATCGAGACCGATTACACCGATAACGACGCAGAGCAGCTGCGCACCCGTATCGGCGCATTCGTGGAGATGCTCGGCTAGTGGCCGGTTTATCCGACATTCTTGGGAAAGAGGTGGCGGAGGGTGCCGAGAAGGCGCCTTCCGCTTCCTTGCGTTCGTGCTGCGGCGCACCGCAGGCGGAAGGCGATCCGCTGGACGGCCTGCCCTGCTTCGGTTTCCCCCAGAAGCTCGAGCGGGCGCGCGGGGAATATCCCGATGCCCACTTGGACGGCTACGTGCTCTTCGGGAGCCATACCGATGCCCTGGGGTTGTTCGACGCAGCCAAGAAGGAGGGCTATCCGGTCAGGATATCGCCCACGCCCCGCGCGGCGCGCGCATCATGCGGGGTCGCGCTTCTGGTCCCCGTGGAATCGATGCCTCAGGTCTGCGAACTTGCACAGGCGGCGGGGATCGCAATCGAGAATGCAGTGGCGTTGCCCCGGCAGATAAACGCCAAACGCGATAGATACTGTTAGAATCGCCGGGCGGCAGGTAATCGCCCGGCATGGAGAATGCCCCGCTTGCGGGGTGGAAAGAAGGAATCATGAGCATGGTAGAAGTCGACGCACGCGGCCAGCAGTGCCCCATTCCCGTGGTGCGCGCTAAGAAGGCCCTGGCAGAGGCTGCGGCAGGCGATGTCGTGCGCGTGCTGATCGACAACGATGTGGCCGTCAACAACCTGAAGAACCTGGCAGCCAGCCTGAAGTGCACCGCGAATGACGAGAAGTTCGCGGACAACGATTTCGCCGTTTCCATCGAGAAGAGCGAGGCAGCGGACGAGGCGGCCGATTGCGGCTGCACGCCCATGGCGATCGAGCCCAACCGCGTGGTTTCCATCGGTTCCCAGTACATGGGTTCCGGCAATGACGAGCTGGGCGCCATCCTGATGAAGGGCTTCATCTTCGCCCTGACCCAGCAGGATGTCCTGCCCCAGACCATGCTGTTCTACAATTCCGGCGCATTCCTGACCTGCGAGGGATCCGAGTCTTTGGAAGATCTGCGCACCCTGGAGGCTGCCGGTGTGGAGATCCTGACCTGCGGCACCTGCCTGAACCACTATGAGATGGCCGGGAAGCTGGCAGTGGGCGGCGTGACCAACCTCTACGTCACTGCGGAAAAGCAGCTCAACGCAAGCGTTATCGTAAGGCCGTAGCAAGATGATCTATTTCGACAACGCGGCAACCACCATGATCAAGCCGCCTGCCGTCGCGCAGGCGGTCGCTACCGCCATCAACACCTTCGGCGGCGTGGGGCGCGGTGCGCATGACGCGGCGCTTTCGGCGGACCTGCAGGTCTACCGTGCGCGGGCTGCGGTTGCCGCGCTGTTCAACTGCCCCCAGCCCAAGAACGTGGCCTTCGCGCTGAACATCACCGAGTCTCTCAATATCGTCATCGACGGCCTGCTGGCGAACGGCGATCACGCCGTTACCACGGCGGCCTCGCACAATTCCGTGCTGCGCCCCCTGTTCCGCAAGCGCGACCGCGAGGGTGTGGATGTGACTATCGTGGCTATCGATGGGGACGGCCTGCTGGATATGGACGAATACGCCCGTTCCTTCAAGCCCAATACCAAGCTGGCGGTTGTCACCCATGCGTCCAACCTGACGGGCGATATCTACGATGTCGCAACCATGGCGAAGATCGCCCACGAACATGGCGCGCTGTTCGTCATCGATGCTGCCCAGACTGCGGGAAACACCCCTATCGACATGCAGGCGATGGGGATAGACATCGTGACTTTCACCGGCCACAAGAGCCTCTACGGCCCCCAGGGCACTGGCGGACTATGCCTGGCGCCCGGCATCGAGCTGCCCCCGTATAAGGAAGGCGGATCGGGCACCCACAGCTACGAGGAGCGCCAGCCCGAGTTCATGCCCGAGCACTTGGAGGCGGGCACGCAGAACGGGCACGGCATCGCAGGTTTGGCTGCGGGCTTGGCCTACATCGAAGAGCATGGCGTGGAGAACCTGGGAGCCGCCAATGGGGCACTGGCCGATCGCTTCGAGAAGGGCGTGAAGGACCTTCCCGGCGTCCGTATCCTCGGCAGGAAGGGCACCTTCGGCAATACCGGCATCGTTGCGCTTAATGTGGGCGATATGGATTCCGGCGCCATCTCCGACCAGCTCAACCAGGGTTGGGAGATCTGCACGCGCCCTGGCGCCCACTGCGCCCCGCTGATGCACGAATCCCTGGGTACCGTTTCCCAGGGTGCGGTGCGCTTCAGCTTCTCCCACTTCAATACCGAAGAGGAAGTGGATGTCGCCATCGAGGCGATGAGGGAAATCGTCGCAGACGTGATGTAAGGAGTACCATGAGGGAGAAGACCCCCAAGGTGGTCGTCACATTCGAGACCACTACCGACGCGATCGTGTTCGAGTCCGAATCCAGGGCAGACCCCGACGCACTGCCCGGACGCATCATCCCCGTGCCTTCCGAGATCTCGGCAGGTTGCGGTTTGTCGTGGTGCGCTGACGAGCAGCATCGGGATACTCTGCTTGAATCGATCGAGTCGAAGGGCCTTGCCTTCGAGGGCGTGTACAGCGTCTGCATGTATTAACTGGGAATCCGTCTGGAAATCGAAAGGGAACGGAATGGCTGCAATCGGCATCGATATCGGATCCACCGCCGCGAAGGCTGCGGTAGTGGAAGATGGCAAGCTCGTGCTCACCTTGGTTGAGCCCACGGGCTTCAACAGCGTCGACGCTGCGAATCGCCTTGCTGCAAGGCTGGCAGAGGCGGGATACGATGTGGATGATTGCGAGGTCGTGGCGACCGGCTACGGCAGGGTCTCCGTCCCCTTCGCGGATAAGACCATCACGGAAATCACCTGCCACGGACGCGGTGCCGCCTTCCTGTTCGGCTCCGACGGCGTGGTGGTGGATATCGGCGGCCAGGACACCAAGGTCATCCAGCTCGCAGGCGGCAGGGTGAAGAAATTCCTGATGAACGACAAGTGCGCCGCAGGCACGGGCAAGTTCCTGGAAGTCATGGCAGACCGTCTGGGCCTGACCCAGGACGCCATGGGCGAAATGGCGCGTACGGGCGTTCCCGTGGCCATCTCCAGCATGTGCACGGTCTTCGCCGAATCCGAAGTCATATCGCTGATCGGCAAGGGCGAGCCGCGCGAGAATATCGCAAACGGCGTCGTCGAATCCGTTGTCAGCAGGGTGAGTTCGCTTGCAGCGGGCTCCCTGGGATCCCTTGCGCCCGAAGATGCCTGTTTCCTCACGGGCGGTTTGTGCGAGAATGCCTATGTAATCGAGCGGCTCCAGGCCAATATCAAGCATCCCGTCGTCACCTGTCCGGAAGCCCGGTACGCAGGCGCGATCGGGGCGGCTCTGAGCGCCTAGTACCGCCGTTCGAGGCGAATCCTGAAGGCATCAAGCTGATTTCAAGGGGGATCTGTGTCAGAAGCTATCAACCCGAACCTGGTTCTAGGTACCGCCGGTCATATCGACCACGGCAAATCCGCGCTCGTGATGGCGCTTACCGGTAAGGATCCGGACACCCTGGAAGAGGAGAAGAAGCGCGGAATCACCATCGAACTGGGTTGGGCCCAGCTTGAGCTCCCCGATGGCCGTAAGATGACCGTCGTCGACGTTCCCGGCCACGAGAAGTTCGTCCGCCAGATGATCGTTGGTGCGGCCGGTATCGACGTCGCCCTTCTGGTCATCGCGGCCGACGACGGCGTCATGCCCCAGACGGTCGAGCATGTCGCGGTCCTGCAGACCCTGGGTATCGAGACCTGCGTGGTCGCCCTGACCAAGATCGACCTTGTCGACGAAGACTGGGTCGACCTGGTGAAGGAAGATATCCGCACCTTCCTGCAGAACACCCCGTATGCCGATGCCCGTATCGTGCCTTGTTCGAATAGGACCGGCGAGGGCGTGGAAGATGTGCGCCGTGCGATTGCGGAGGCCTGCGACGAGGCTCCCACCCCGCATCGTATCGCTGCAATGCGCCAGCCTGTCCATCACGTCTTCTCGGTCAAGGGCGTGGGCACTGTGGTCACGGGCGTTGTCTGGAGCGGTGCTGCGCATATCGATGATGTGGTGGAAGTGGTCTCTTCCGGCAAGAAGGGCCGAATCCGCACCATCCAGGTCCACGGAGAGCCGAGGGAAGAGGCCTTCGCCGGCAATTGCGTGGCCATGGGTTTGGGCGACCTGAAGAAGTCCGACGTGAAAACGGGCGACTTCATCGCCACCCCCGGCGCTGTGCGCATGACGGACCGCTTCGATTGCTATTTCACCTATATCGATACTTCGGGGGTGGGCATTCCCCTGGTCAGCGGCACGCAGATGCATGTCGCCCACGGTTCGAAGGAAGTGCTGGGCCGCGTTCTGTTCGCCGATGAGCAGATGCAGCTGGGATCCGGTCAAAGCTGCTATGCCCAGATCCGCTTGGAGGAGCCGCTTCCCGTTTCCTGCTACGATCGCTTCATCGTGCGCACCTATTCCCCCGTCCGCGTTGCGGGCGGTGGCCAGGTGATGTATTCCTATCCGCGTCGTCGTACCAATCTGGGCGACGACAGGCTGGTCTTCGATGCCCTGCGCGAGGGGCGCTTCGGCGACGCCGTGGTGATGGCCTTGGGGTCCGCGAGGTTCCCTGTCACCGCCTTCGAAGTCGCACGCCTTTTCGGAACCGATGAGGTTTCCATGCAGGCGACGCTCGACGAAGCCGTGTCGCAGGGCCGCATCCTCACTTTGGGTTCGTCGGCCAAGTATTTCACCACCCAGGACATGCAGGATGAGATGCTGGGCATCCTGGAGGGCGCGCTCAAAGAATTCCACGAACAGCATCCTGCCGAGCCGGGAATGAAGAAGGAGACCCTGCGCCAGCAGTGCCTGCCCCGTTTGGATGCGGACCGTTTCGACTGCCTGGTCTCCCTGGCCTTGTCTTTGGGCAAGGTCGCCTTGAACAAGGGCCTGGTGGGGCATGCGAGCGCCCAGGAGGCTGCAGGCAAGGCCCACGAGGAAGCCCAGGCTGCGATTGCGGAATGCCTGGAGCGCACTGCCGAGGTCCCCCCCGAGCTTGCCGAGATCGCACAGGAATGCGGTCTGACCATGCCCTTGGCACGCCGTGCCATGGCGAGCCTGTGCGAGCAGGGCAGGGCATGCAGGGTGACCGGCGACCTGTTCTTCGATGCCCGGGTCATGGAGAAGATGAAGGCGGCGGTTGCCTCGCTGTGCTCCCGCGAGGAGGGTGCCGGCATGGGCGAGCTGCGCGAGGCCATGGGCATCAGCCGCAAGCGTGCCGTGCCGGTGCTGGAGATGCTCGACATGGAGGGCTTCACCGTCCGTGTCGATGACAGGCGTTTCCTGAAAAAGTAAGCAAGTCCGCTCCGTCTGCCCTTAGGGGTCCGGAGCGTACAGGGTATCTGGCAGGCTGCTGCCGCTTTCGTGCGGTGGCAGCCTTTCTTATGGCCGACTTTGGGGCGAAGTCGCGGCAAGCGCCGCTCCGTAGTATCGTGGGGTCGTGGAAAAGGCACCCGGGCAAGGGGTGCGGACACGGGTTGGCGCGGATCGCAATCCGACTGGGTGCGGGTGTCCGGGCGGTGCCTGCCCGTGTTTTATCGGCAAAGGATCATGGAGGGGTTGCGATGCAGGTTCGGCAGATGGATTTCGTTCGGGAAATGGTCCGCTTATGCGAGGATGCCTGGGGCTTGGGCTGGCATGAGCGCAATGCCGGGAACCTGAGCTACCGCCTTACCGGCGAGGAGTCCCGACGCGTCCTGGATGCTGTTGGGCCATGCGCCTGCGAAGGCGATTGGCAGGATGCGGGGCTTGTCCTTCCCCAGTTGGCGGGCAGCCTGATCTGCGTGAGCGGTGCCGGTGCCTGCTTCAGGAATGCGGGGCTTCATCCCGAGCGCGTATTCGGTGTCGTGCAGATTTCCCTCGAAGGCTCGTCCTATCGGATCCTCTGGGGTCTTGAGGGCGGCCGTCCTACGAGCGAGTTCCCCACCCATCTTCTGGCACATGCCGCCCGGATGGACGCCGAGCGCGAAGCGTGTGCCGAAGGCCGCGAAAGCCGGGTCGTCTATCATGCCCATTGTCCGAATGCCATCGCCCTTTCGAATATCCTCCCGCCCGATTCCCGCATATGGACCCGTGCGCTGTGGCAGGCGATGACCGAAGCCGTCCTGTTCTTCCCGGAAGGCGTGGGCGTGCTTCCCTGGATGGTTCCAGGGGGTTGCGATATCGCACGGGCGTCGGAGCAGGTACTGCGGGATTTCCGCTCCTGCGTCTGGACGCAGCATGGCCTGTTCGCAACGGGGTGCGGTTTCGATGATGCCTTCGGTTTGGCGCATATGATCGAGAAGACCGCGGGTATCTACCTTGCGGGGCGTGCCGCCTGCGGCGGGGTGGAGCCGCCATATAGGGTGTCCGATGCGCAGCTGCGTCTGATCTGCGAGGAGTCGGGGGTTGTGCCCAGGGAGGATTTCTTGGACTAGGGTGCGTCTTTCGAAGATCCCCATTACATATATATGCGAGGACAGGAGTATGCGGGCGAAGATAGTGATGGGTGAAAGCCCGCGCCGAGACCGATTCTTGCAGGCGTATCCCGGGATTCGCGTCCGACGTCCCAAGAGGGGCATCTGCGCCTCGCGTGTCTTCGGGCTGCCAAGTCCAAAGGCCTTAGGCGATCTGCCTTCCGGCAGTGAAGGACCCGGGATGAATCCATCCCGGGTTCCTTGCGCTCTATCGCGGTTCTATTCCGGCAAGCGGAGGTTCGGAAGAGCCTATGCCTGCTTCAGGATGCCGTAACCGCCGTTCCTGCGGCGATACAGGACGCAGACCGCATTGGAGTCTCGGTCGGTGTATGCGAAGAAGTCGTGGCCCAGGAGATCGATCTGGATCAGGGCCTCTTCCTCGGTCATGGGAGCGAACTCGATTTCCTTCACGCGTACGATCTCCTCATCTGCGGAAAGCTCGTCCATCAGGGCGTCGAGGTCGAGTTCTGCGCCTTCTGCGCGGAATGCGGGGGCCTCTGCCTGGGTCTTGCGCTCGATGACGCGGTTCTTGTACTTGCGCATCTGGCGCACTACCTTGGCGGCAGCGACGTCGATGGCTGCATGCATGTCCTCGTCGGCTTCTTCCACACGGATGACATGGCCCTTGGCGTTGATGGTTACCTCGCATACGCAGCGGCGTGCGATGGAGCGGTTGCGCTCGACGTGCAGGATGACCTCGGCGGACATGTGCTCGCCGTCCAGGACCTTTACGGATGCGCCGATCTTTTCCTCGGCGTAGGCCTTCAGGGATTCAGTCAAGGCCAGATGCCTACCGGTTACGGAGAGTTCCATGAATACTCCTTCTTGCAATATGGATACGAAGGGTCCGCGCGGAGACGGCGGGCATGATGCCGGGAATGCCGTTTGTGCGCGAACCATATAAAGGTGATTATACCCTTACTGCACGCGGCGTTTTTCGGTCAATGACGATTGCATGGGGGACGCGGGGGAAAAGCAGCCTTCCAACCCGGGAAGGAGGCGAAAAGGGGTCCGAAAGATGGGGAAACAAAGAAGGATCGCGGTTATAAATCGTGCCCCGTGCTTTCGATTCTGCATTCTAAGCACACAACTTTAGTACACTAAAGCACAATGACGGTGCTCTCAACTGGGGATATAGTGTTCACGTGTCGAAACCGAGGAGCGGGTTTGCTTGACATGGGGGCAAATGATAGGGTTTTCGATGTTGTGCGATCGAAAAGAGAAAAGGAGTGCGCGAATGCTCTCGCGAAAGATTCAGATCATCCGCAAGCCCCGTGCATTGGCCGCGGGCGCGTGCGCCGTGGCATGCGTGGCAGCGTTGGCAGTGCCCACCGTTGCATTTGCAGATGAGGCTACCTCTAAGCAGGCTGAAGCAGAAGCTGCACTGCAATCCCTGAACACCATGATGGCCCGCCTCGACGAGGCTAATGCGAATTACAACGCCGCCCTGGAAGCCCAGGACGAGGCCGAGAAGAAGGTTGAAGAGGCCCAGGAGACCATCGACCAGAAGACCGTCGAAATCGAAGAGCATCAGGAGAAGCTGGGTACCCGTGCCCGTAGCATGTACCGTACCGGCGGCTCCACCTTCATCGATGTCCTGTTCGGATCGGCAACCTTCGACGAATTCGCAACCAACATGGATATGCTGAACACCATGAACGAAGACGACGCCAATACGGTTGCCGAAACCAAGGCTGCACGCGAGGAACTGGAAGCCGCCAAGGCCGAACTGGAAGAGCAGAGCAGGCTGGCTAAGGAAAAGACCGAAGAGGCTGCAGCGCTGCGCGACGAGGCAAACCAGATGGCATCCGAAATGCAGACCGCCTATTCCCAGCTGAGCGAAGAGGCAACCGCATTGCTGGCTGCACAGGGCGCTCAGGCTGTCGAGAACGGAGAGGCCGGCCAGACCACCCAGGTTGCCCAGGACCAGATCGTTGCATTCGATGAGTCCACCGGTACCGCTACCCTGTCCGACGGCACCACCGCAAAGGTTGTCGGATACGACTCCAACACCGGCAATGCCATCGTCGACCTGGCGATGAGCTTCGTCGGCGGCAGCTACCAGTGGGGCGCTTCCGACGCGGCTAACTCCACCTTCGACTGCTCCGGCTTGGTGCAGTATGTATACAGCCAGAGCGGCATCGCCGTGGGCGGCCATAACGACCGCGCCATCCTGAACGCCGGCACCGTGGTCACCGATCCCCAGCCCGGCGACATCTGCTGGTGGGACGGCCATGTCGCCATCTACACGGGCGACGGCATGATGGTGTCCGCCGATAACGAGGAGTACGGCATCACCTACCGTGAAGTATCCGACGGCGCAACCTACGTTCGATACTAATCGCCGAACCGTGCGATAATGCAAGCCCGCGGGATGTGCCGGATCGCACAGAACGCGGGCTTGTTGGTTCCCGGCCCTGGTCGCGCGAATGCGAGCCGGAGAAGGGCATGAGGAAACCCGCCCTGTCGGGCAAGCAGGAAACAGGAGAAAACATGTACCAGAATCGCACCAAGTTTTCCCGTCGGGCATTCGTGTCCGGCATCACCGGTTTCGCGGCGCTCGGTGCCGTATCCATCGCAGCGCCCTCGGCGGCGTTTGCCGATACCGCAGCGGAAAAGCAGGCGGAAGCGGAGCAGGCATATGCTTCCCTGTGCGATATGCAGCAGCAGCTCGATATCGCATCCAACGACTACACCGCAGCCCTCTTCGAGCTGGAATCCGCCGAACAGCGCATGGAGGAATGCGAAGACCAGATCGATAAGAAGACCACCGAGATCGAGGGCTATCAGGAAAAGCTGAGCACCCGAGCCCGCAGCATGTACCGTTCCGGCGGCAATACCTTCATGGATGTCGTGCTCGGCGCGTCCACGTTCCAGGAATTCGCGAGCAACATGGACATGCTCATGGAAATGAACGACCAGGACGCCCGTTTGGTCGAGCGCACCAAGGAGGCGAGGGAGACCCTCGAGGCCGCCAAGGTGGAATATGCCGAACAGGAAAGGGTCGCTCGGGAAAAGACCGAGGAGACGGCACGCATCAAGGCCGAGGCGGAATCGACCGTAGCGGAAATGCAGGCAGTCTATGATAACCTGTCCGCCGAGGCAGCGGAACTGCTCGAGGCCGAAAGGAAGGCTGCCGAGGAAGAGGCTGCCCGACAGGCTGCCGCCGTGGTGGCGGCGTCGGCTGCCGAGGGCGGCGAATACCAGGCGAGCCCCGAAAACCAGGCCTTCAACGGAGAGGTGGCAGGATCGGAGGGTGCTGCGGCCGATGATACTGGCGCCGCGGGCACCGATGATGGCGGAGCAGGGGATGCCGGTACCACCGGCGATACCGGCACCACCGACGATGGCGGATCCGCCGGCACTTCCGAAGGCGATTCGGGCGCTTCCTCCGGTGGCGGTGCGGTGTATGAAGGCGGCGGCGACACGGTGAGCCGTGCGTATGCATGCCTGGGCGCACCCTACGGTTGGGGCGCGGTCGGCCCCAGTGCTTATGATTGTTCCGGTTTGGTCAGTTATTGCCTGACCGGATCGCATACGCGCCTGGGCACCACCAATACCTTCATGGGCTGGTCCCAGGTCAGCGACCCGCAGCCGGGCGACGTCTGCACCAGCTCCTACCACTGCGGTATCTACATCGGTTCCGGCCAGATGATCCATGCTGCCGACTACGGCATCGGCGTCATCATCGGACCCGTGCAGAGCGATATGATCATCGTCCGCTGGTAGCCTGGCGTGAAACGTATGGAGAATATGAAGGGAAAGGGTAGTTTCGGCTTCCCTTTCCCTTTTCGCATGATTGTGGTAGAATTGCTCCCGCTGAAAAGCAGCAGATAACGGGATGTGGCTCAGTTTGGTAGAGCGCTGCGTTCGGGACGCAGAGGTCGCTGGTTCAAATCCAGTCATCCCGACCATGATTTTGCCGAGGGATGCGCATTGCGTGTCCCTCGTTTGAAAATCGGGGCTTTTTCGCCTGCGGGCGAATTTGCGGGTTCCCCGCACAGAAACGGGATATCGCTTGGGCGGCATCATGTCCGTCCGGGGAGGCAAGGGCCAAGAAGGCTGCCTTCCGTGCCGATCTTAGAATCTAGTGAGGACAAGGCAATGGCAGATTACATTCTGACCGAAGAAGGAAAGCAGAAGCTCGAGGAAGAGCTCCACATCCTTGAAACGGAAAGGCGCGCAGAAGTCGGAGAGCGCATCAAGGTCGCACGCGAGTTCGGCGACATTTCCGAGAACTCCGAATACGACGATGCGAAGAACGAACAGGCCCAGCTGGAAGCGCGCATCGCCGAAATCAACCGCATCCTGGGCGATGCCACTATCGTGACCACTTCCAAGCGCTCCAAGTCCGTTGGCATCGGTTCCGTGGTCACCGTCATCATGGACGGCAAGGAACGCGTCTTCAATATCGTCGGCGCAGCCGAATCCAATGTGCGCGAGGGCAAGATCAGCAACGAGTCCCCTGTCGGAGCTGCACTTCTGGGCCACAAGAAGGGCGACCAGGTGAGCGCTGTCGGTCCTACCGGCCGCAAGATCGAAATGACCATCGAGAAGATCCAGCAGTAGGGAACCGCGGTCCGTGTCGGACCGCGTATCGTGCGGGCGCGGGAAAGCTGCGCTCGCTGTGCGTTTAGAGGGGCATGACACGCCCGATATCGAAAGGGAGCAAATGAGCGACGAAACCATGCAGGCTGCCCAGGCTGCCGACTTCGTGGAAGACGACCCCCGCAAGGTCCGTCTCGCGAAGCGCGAGGCGCTTCTGGCGGAAGGCAGGAACCCTTATGGCAGCGCATACCGCTATACCCATCATGTCGATGAGCTGAACAGGCTGTATGCCGACCTGGAAGACGGCGCCACCACCGAAGACCAGGTGAAGGTCGCCGGCCGTATCATGGCGATCCGCGACCAGGGCAAGATCATGTTCGTCGTCCTGCGCGACTCCGGAAACGACATCCAGCTGTTCTGCCGCATCAATTCCCTGGGCGAGGATCTGTTCGCAGAGATGAAGGATCTGGATGTGGGCGACTGGATCGGTGCCGAAGGTGCGATGATGCGCACCCGCCGTGGCCAGCTCTCCGTTGCCGTAGAGGGCTTCACCCTGCTTTCCAAGTCCATCCGACCCCTGCCCGAGAAGTTCCATGGCCTGGCAGACAAGGAAATCCGCTATCGCCAGCGCTATGTCGACCTGGTCATGAACCCCGAAGTGCGTTCCACGTTCGAAAAGCGCTTCAAGATCATGTCCGCCATCCGCAACTACATGGACGGTGAAGGCTACTACGAGGTGGAAACCCCCTTCCTCCACAGCATCATGGGCGGTGCCAACGCAAAGCCCTTCGTCACCCACTTCAACGCGCTCGACCGCGATTTTTACCTGCGCATCGCAACCGAGCTGCCCCTGAAGCGCCTGCTCGTGGGCGGTTTCGAGCGCGTGTACGAAATGGGCCGCGTCTTCCGCAACGAGGGCATGGACCCGTACCATAATCCCGAGTTCACCACCATCGAGATGTACGCCGCCTATTCCGATCTGGAAGGCATGATGCGCCTTGCCGAAGGCGTCATCCAGAGCGCCGCGATGGCTGCCTGCGGAACCTGCAAGATCACGTACCAGGGCACCGAAATCGACCTGTCCGGCAAGTGGGAGGCGCGCACCATGTGCGACCTGGCCAGCGAAGGTGCGGGCGAGGAAGTGAGCTTCGACCGCTCCCTGGAAGACCTGCGCGCCATCGCCGCCCGCGTGGGCATCAAGGTGGAAGAGCAATGGGGCAAGGGCAAGCTCATCGCCGAGATCTTCGAGGAGACCAGCGAGCATAAGCTCATCCAGCCCACCTTCGTGACCGACCATCCCGTCGAGGTGTCCCCGCTCGCCAAGAGGAAGCTGGACGACCCCAACTTCACCGAGCGTTTCGAGCTGTATATCTGCGGCCATGAGTTCGCCAACGCCTTCGGCGAGCTGAACGATCCCGTCGACCAGGCAGAGCGCTTCCGCGCGCAGGTCGAGGCCAAGGATTACGACGACGAGGCCATGGGCTACGACGAGGACTACATCCGTGCGCTCGAGTACGGCATGCCCCCTGCAGGCGGCATGGGCATCGGTGTCGACAGGCTGTGCATGCTGCTCACCGATAGCGTTTCCATCCGCGACGTGCTGCTGTTCCCTGCGATGCGCGAGGAGGCACCCGTCCAGCCCAAGCAGGCTGCTCCCGCTGCCGCCGATCCGGTCCAGGAAGCACAGGTTTCCGCGATCGACTTCAGCAAGGTGCAGATCGAGCCCCTGTTCGAAGACCAGGTGGACTTCGATACCTTCAGCAAGTCCGACTTCAGGGCTGTGAAAGTGAAGGAATGCGAAGCCGTGAAGAAGAGCGAGAAGCTGCTGAAGTTCACCTTGGACGACGGCACTGCAGAAGATCGTGTCATCCTGAGCGGCATCCATGCCTATTACGAGCCCGAGCAGCTTGTCGGCAAGACGCTCATCGCGATCACCAACCTGCCCCCGCGCAAGATGATGGGCATCTATTCCTGCGGCATGCTGCTTTCCGCAATCCATTCCGAAGAGGGTGAGGAGCGCCTGAACCTGCTCATGGTGGACGACGCCATCCCCGCCGGTGCGAAGCTGTACTAGTCCTGCCGCTTCGGCAAACCGCGAATATGCCATTCCAAGGAGCATCCCATGAGGGTGCTCCTTGCTTTACGAAAAGATGTCATCTCTGGCACTCATGAATTGTGAGTGCTAGAGTAGCTTCGGTTAAAAGTATGAGCATGCATAGAAACGAGGTCGCATGTCATTCGATAAATTTACCGACAAGGCCCGGAAGGTGCTGGTGATCGCGCAGGACGAAGCCCGTGCGCTCCATCAGCCCTATGTGGGCACCGAGCATGTGCTTCTGGCCCTGATCAAGGAAAACGACGGCCTGGCCGCCCAAACCCTCGATCGCCTGGGAGTGAAGCACGAGGATGTGGTCGAGGGTATCAAGCAGGTGGTGTCGATCGACCCCAACGCCGATACTTCCGGCCACCTGGGCTTCACCCCCAGGGTGAAGCGCGTCCTGGAAAACAGCCTGCGCGAGGCCATGCAGATGGGCCAGAGCTACATCTCCACCGAGCATCTGCTCCTGGGCATCGTGCGCGAGAACGACGGCACCGCCATCGAGGTGCTGGGCCGTTTGGGCGTGACCGGCGAGCAGATCCGTTCCGCGCTCAACGACCTGGTGGGCCAGTCCGCCATGTTCGCGGGCCGTTCCGGGTTCGAAGCGGCAAGCTCCCGTACGGGCGATAGCATCCTTTCCGAGTTCGGGCAGGACCTGACCAAGAAGGCTGCCGAAGGCAAGCTGGACCCCGTGATCGGACGCGCCGGTGAAATCGAGCGCATGATGCAGATTCTGTGCCGACGTCAGAAGAACAATCCGCTGATCCTAGGCGAGCCCGGCGTGGGCAAGACCGCGGTCGTAGAGGGCTTGGCCCAGCTGATCGCGTCCAATCAGGTTCCCGATATCCTGCGCAACCGCCGCATCTTCACGCTCGACGTGTCCAGCCTGGTCGCGGGCAGCAAGTACCGCGGCGAGTTCGAGGAGCGCTTGAAGAAGTGCATCAAGGAAGTGAAGGACGCGGGAGACATCATCCTGTTCGTGGATGAGCTGCATACCCTGATCGGTGCAGGATCGGCCGAAGGCTCCATAGATGCCGCTGCCATCCTCAAGCCCCCGCTGAGCCGCGGCGAGATCCAGGTGATCGGCGCCACCACGCTCGACGAATACCGCAAGCATATCGAAAAGGATGCTGCGCTGGAGCGCCGCTTCCAGCCGCTCACCATCGGCGAGCCCAATGAAGAGCAGTCCATCCGCATCATGCAGGGCCTGCGCGACCGCTATGAGGAGCATCATCATGTGCGCTTCAGCGACGAGGCGCTTACGGCTGCGGTGCAGCTTTCCGGACGCTACATCCAGGATCGTTTCCTGCCCGACAAGGCGATCGATGTTCTGGACGAGGCGGGTGCGCGCATGCGAATCAAGAACATGACGCTTCCCAGCGAGGTCCAGGAAATCGACGCGAAGCTGCGCGACGTGAGGGTCCGGAAGGAAGCGGCGATCGCCGACCAGGATTTCGAGACGGCGGCGCGCCTGCGCGACGAGGAGGGCGCACTGCGCAAGCAGCGCGACGAGGCGCAGGCGAAGTGGGAGGAAGAATCCCAGAAGAACGTCCAGCAGGTCACCGCAGAAGATATCGCCGACGTCATCTCCATGACCACCGGCGTGCCCGTGTCCGATCTGACCGAGGCGGAAGCCGACAAGCTGCTGCGCATGGAAAGCGTGCTGCACGACCGCATCATCGGCCAGGATGAGGCGGTTACCGCGGTCTCCAAGGCTATCCGCCGTTCACGCAGCGGCCTGAAGGACCCCAAGCGCCCTGCAGGCTCCTTCATCTTCCTGGGCCCTTCCGGTGTGGGTAAGACCGAGCTCTCCAAGGCGTTGGCGGAATTCCTGTTCAACAGCGAGGATGCGCTTATCAGCCTGGACATGAGCGAATATATGGAAAAACATACCGTGTCCCGCCTGATCGGTTCGCCTCCGGGGTATGTGGGTCATGACGAGGGCGGCCAGCTTACCAAGGCGGTCCGCCAGCGCCCGTATTCCGTCGTGCTCTTCGATGAGATCGAGAAGGCGCATCCCGACGTCTTCAACGTGCTGCTGCAGATCCTGGAAGAAGGCCGCCTGACCGACAGCCAGGGTCGCTCCGTGGACTTCCGCAACACCGTGATCATCATGACCAGCAACGTGGGTGCCCGCGACATCGCCCAGAGCGCGCCCATCGGCTTCGGCAAGGAAGGCAACGGCCTGAGCGACCAGGAAATCAAGACCCGCGTCATGGCGGAGCTGAAGAAGATGTTCCGTCCGGAATTCCTGAACCGCATCGACGAGATCATCGTCTTCAAGACCCTTACCAGCGAGGAAGTGGGCCAGATCGTCAAGCTGATGGTTGAAGACCTGCGCGATCGCCTGATCGACATGAACATGACCATCAACCTGACCGAGGCGGCCTGTGCGCACATCGCAGCCGAGGGGACCGATTCTGCATTCGGTGCCCGCCCCTTGCGCCGTGCGATCCAGCGCCTGTTGGAAGATCCCATCTCCGAACAGGTCCTGGAAGGGCGCTGGAGGAGCGGGTCGGTCATCCAGGTGGACTTCGTGGACGGCGAGCTGACCTTCGAAGAGGGAGAGGGTTCCATCCCTTCCCGCCGCAAGCGCGACACCATCGCCCGCGAGGCTGACAGGCTGCTTTCGGGATACGACTTCTCCAACACCGCGAATGTGCCTTCCGGGCGCGGCGGCGGTGCCGTGAACGGAGGGGCCGCCGACTAGCGGACGGCTCCAGGCGCCGCTTGGCGTCCGATTACGGGATAGGCCGACAAGATGCATTCCGGATGCCCCGGCGCTGTGCCGGGGCATCTTCTTCATGGGGTGCATGGCCTTGTCGCCTGACGCATGCCGATATCTTTGTCGCATATGGAAATAGGGCTTTCAACTGCGATAAAATGGACGAATGCGCGTTGCTCCCTGCAGCGTGCCACACACATTCTGCGAGTCAAGGAGAGCTGATGGACCAGGGAAAGGATGCCAAGACCGCTCCTCAGGCGATCGACCCGATCTATGCGCCCCGTGCGCTGGAAAATCCGGTAATGAACATGAAGACCCCCAGTATGGCGGCGATTACCCAGATCTCCGTCGGCTTCGAGGGCAAGGTCGACCCGAAGGCCAAGACCGCTGCCATCATCCTTGCAGGCGGTTCGGGCGAGCGTTTCGGACGCGAAGGCGGCAAGCAGATGGTCGAGATCGCCGGAAGGCCCATCCTCACCTGGTCTGCCGAATCCTTCGATGCCGTTCCCGATGTGGGCCAGATCGTCATCGTATGCCCCGAAGACCGCATGCAGGAATACAAGGAGCGCGCAATCGATCCCTTCCCCTTCGTAACCCCCGTGGTCTTCGCTCCTGCAGGCGATCTTCGCCAGGAATCCGCCTTCTCCGGCTTGGAGTACGTTTCCGAGAACTTCGAGTTCGTCATGCTCCATGACGGCGCAAGGCCGCTCATCTCCCCCGACCTCATCTCCTATGCGCTGAACGTGCTCAAAGGCTCCATCGACGCCGACGGTGTGGTGGTGGGGCATCCTTCCGTGGACACCTTGAAGATCGTGGAAGACGGCGTGATCGTGGGAACCCCCGACCGCAAGGTGTTCTGGAACGCCCAGACCCCGCAGGCGTTCAGGACGGGCATCTACCGCAGGGCGCATGCATCCGCCCTGTCCGACGGTTTCGTGGGGACCGACGACTCGTCTTTGATCGAGCGTTTGGGCGGCCGCGTGATGATGGTGGAAGGAAAGCGCGACAACATCAAGCTCACCGTGCCCGAAGACTACGAGATGCTGGCGGCGGCAGTTGTCGCCCAGGCCATCCATTTGGAAGAATCCCATCGCTTTACCGAGGAAGACGGTGCCGAAGATGGCGATCGGTAGCCTGCGTATCGGCCTGGGGACCGACGTCCATGCCTTAGCGGAAGGGCGCAAGCTTATCCTGGGCGGCGTCGACATCCCCCACGACCGCGGCCTTTTGGGCCATTCGGACGCCGACGTGCTCGCGCATGCGGTTTCCGACGCCCTGCTGGGTGCGGCGCGTGCGGGCGATATCGGCAAGCTCTTCCCCGATACCGACCCGGCATATGCGGGAGCCGATTCCATGAGGCTGCTCGCAGAGGTCGCCGCGCATGTGCGCTCCCTGGGTTTTTCGATCGTCGATGTGGACAGCGTGGTCACGGCCCAGGCGCCGAAGCTTTCCCCCCATCGCGATGCCATGAGGGAAAACCTCGCAAGGGCGATGGGTATTCCCGTGGAAAACGTGGGCGTGAAGGCAACGACGAGCGAATGGCTGGGCTATGAGGGCAGGGAAGAGGGTATCACTGCGCAGGCGGTCGCCTTGCTCGAGCGATGTTAAGGCCGTATCCCTTTCCCACATTTCCCGTCAATGAAACGATACCGATAGAGGTTTGCATATGATCAAGGTTTACAACACCCAGACCCGCACCAAGGAAGAATTCAAGCCCATCGACGAGGGCAAGGTCCGCATGTACGTCTGCGGTCCCACCGTGTACAACTACATCCACATCGGCAATGCCCGCACTTTCATCAGCTTCGACATCATCCGCCGCTATCTGACTTGGAGGGGCTTCGACGTCACCTTCGTGCAGAATGTCACCGACGTGGACGACAAGATCATCAACGAGGCGAACAGGACCGGCCGTACCGCTGCAGAGGTCGCTGCGGAATTCACCGAGGCCTTCATCGACGACATGCACAAGGCCTGCGTAGCCGATCCCACGGTCCGTCCGAAGGCGACCGAGGAAATCCCGGAAATGATCGAGCTGGTCCAGCGCCTGATCGATACCGGTCATGCCTACGAGGCCGAAGGCGACGTCTACTTCAGCGTCCGCAGCTTCCCCCAGTATGGCAAGCTGTCCCATCGCGACGTGGATGAGATGGAATCCGGCCATCGCGACCTGCGCGCCGATGGCGTGGCGGGCGTCGGCGACCGCAAGCGCGATCCATTGGACTTCGCCGTCTGGAAGGCTGCAAAGCCCGGCGAGCCTTCTTGGGAATCCCCCTGGGGCCAGGGTCGTCCCGGCTGGCATATCGAATGCTCGGCTATGTCCAAGAAATACCTGGACCTGCCCTTCGACATCCATGGCGGCGGCGCCGACCTGGTGTTCCCCCATCATGAGAACGAGATCGCGCAGAGCGAGGCGGCATACGGCCAGGGTTTCGCGAACTATTGGATCCACAGCGGCATGCTGCAGATCAATTCCGAGAAGATGAGCAAGTCCCTGGGCAACTTCCTGCTGCTGCGCGACGTGCTTGAAACCACCAAGCCCGCAGTGCTGCGCATGCTCATGATCCAGACTCATTACCGCTCTCCCCTGGACTTCAGCGAAGAGCGCCTGAAGGAATCCGAGGCTGCCCTCGATCGTATCGCAGGCCTGGTCAAGCGCTTGGATTGGGCTATCGGCAACGCCCAGGACGTGGAAAGCCCCATCGACGCCGCGGCTATCGAGGCGGGCGTGCGCAAGCTGGACGACGACTTCACCGCATCCATGGACGACGACTTCAACACCGCAGGCGCCCTGGGTTCCCTGTTCGCGTTCGTTGCCGACGTGAATGCCCAGCTGGGCGACAAGACCGTTTCCAAGGACGATGCGGATGTTCTGGCTGCTGCCCGTGCCAAGATCGTCGAGATCATGGACGTGTTCGGCGTCATGCTTGATGCCGGGGAAGCCGACTGCGAATACCCGCAGGAGGTCTGCGATTTCGCGGCGGAGCTGGGCGTGTTCGAGGGCTCCGATCCCGTTGCCGCCGTCGACGCGCTGCTCAAGGCGCGTGCCGATGCGCGTAAGAGTCGCGACTTCCAGCTTGCCGACAAGGTACGCGACGGCCTGACCGGCATGGGCTTCACCATCGAGGATACTCCCCAAGGTGCCCGCGTGACCTTCGAGGCGCGCTAGCGCCATCGGCTCTGTGCGATTGCATAGGGTGCACGAGATACCGGCTGGGAAGCCGGATTGCGGACGACAAGCCGCGCAGCCTGCAAGGGCTGCGCGGCTTTTCTGTTGGGCTGCAGCTGGTTTTCCGTAGGCTTTCTGCAGGTGTAATGCAGGTTTTCCATAAGGTCGCGCGCGCATCATCTTCTCAGGAGGAAAGGATGGCGATGAAACGGAAAACAACAATGGCGCTCTGCGTTGCAAGTGCCCTCACCTGCGCTTTCTCGGTTGCCTTGTATACGGGTCAGGTCCGACAGGAAGCCGATCAGGCTCGGAATGAGGCCCTTTCCCGCTATGGCGGCGAGCAGCTGGAGGTGTGCGTTGCCAGCCGGGACATCCCCGCAGGGGAAACGATCACATCCGCGAACGCGACGACGAAGATGTGGCTGGTCGACCTGCTCCCTTCCGAGGCGGTTGAATCCTTCGACGATGTATCGGGCAAGCGTGCCACGTCATCGATCGTCGAGGGAGAGGTCCTTTCCTCCCGTCATTTCGAGGGGGCTTCGATGAATATCAGCGTTCCCTCGGGCTTGCAGGCGGTGAGCGTGGAGCTCGATCAGGCGCAGGCGGTAGGTGGGGCTTTGGAGGCGGGCTCGATCGTCGATGTGTATGCTTCCGGTCCTTCCGAGACATCCCTGCTTATCAGCGGGGCGTACGTGGCATCGGCGGGAAACGGCAACGGTTCGTCGAGCTGGGTCACGCTCGCTATCGAGCCTTCGCAGGTCGAGCAGGTGATTGCGGCAACGCAATCCTCGACGCTCTACCTGACCCTGCCCTCCCAGACCGAGAAGGAGGAAGAAGATGCAGAAGAGCAATGACGTGATCCTCTGCGCCGATTCGGAAAGCCTGATGCACCCCGAGCTTCTGGGCTTGGACGGGGAGCAGATAGGGTCGTTTCCCTGGCTCGCAACGCTGTCGGATGCGCTGGAGGCGCGGGCGACGGTCGCGCGCGCTCAGGGATCGGTGGAGGTGTGGGTTGCGGGAAGCGATCAGATGGAGGCCATCAACCTGGCCGCCGCGTTGAAGCGCGACCGTCCCGATGCGGTTGTCCGTGTCGTCGGTTTCGAGGCGAGTGGATCCTTAGCGAGCAGGGCTGCTGCGGCAGGTTTGGGAGACGTGATGGACCGTGCCGAATTCGTGGGCAGGTTCAGGACCGCGAAGAGCAGGTTCTCCCTGTTTGGCGAGGCGCGTCCTTCGGAGTCCAGCCCGTTGAATCCAGCCGCCGGGGCGCAGGGCCCATCTGCTCTGGGCAATGGCGGGGCGGGTAGTGGGCTTTCGGGTGCGCCGGGAGATCCTTCCTTCCTTGCAGGACGGGTGCAGACGCCTTCCGCGCCTATTTCCAGTAGCGCTCATACGCAGGGGGTTTGCGATGCTGGGACCAAAGCGCCCGATGCATTCGCGGGAATCAGGCCGGGGCCGCTCATGCCCTCGGGCATGCCCCTCGTGCAGTCGCTTCCTTCACCCGATGGCTCGGGTTCCCTTTCGGGGGATGGCATCATCCCTTCAGGCTCTCCTCGAACAGGGGGCGCTTGGATGCTGACCGTTGCGGGTGCGGGCGGCGGAACCGGGAAAAGCAGCGTTGCCGCATTGTGCGCATGCTACGCGAAACGCTGCGGGAAACGCACGCTTCTGCTCGATGCCGACCTGCAGTTCGGCGACCTTGCCTACCTGATGGGCGATGACTCCCCTTTGCGATGCGATGATCTGCTCGAATCCCCGCTCAGGGTCGAGGGTTTGGGCTCTTCAGAGGGGGTGCCGGCATTGCTCGCGGCACCGCTTAGGTTGGAGCGATCGGAATTCGTCTCGGCGCGGTTCAAAGACCTTGTCGAGCTGCTCAGGCCCAGGTTCGACGTCATCGTGGTGAATACGGGTGCGTCCTGGAGCGATGTCCACATGAGGCTGCTCGAAGGAAGCTCGAACGTGCTTTTCCTGCTCGATCAGCGTCCTTCATCGATCAGGGCCTGCAGGCATGCGCTCGAGCTCTGCGCGTCATGCGGGATCGCATCCCAGGGCTTTCTTTTCGCGATGAACCGGTGTTCCAGGAAGGCGTTGTTTTCCGGAGCCGATGCCTCGAGCGCCTTGCAGGGCGTGCGGGTGTTCGAGCTGCTCGATGGGGGTATTTCCGTCGAGGAGCAGCTGGGTTGCGGCAACCCCATGGCGCTGTTCGAGTCGGGCAACGTATTCGCGCACAGCGTGGAGATCCTGATGGATGAGGCGATGCCCAGAACCCGGGAAGACGACGTTCCCTTCGTCGAGTCCAAACCGCGTAAGCGCAGGTGGGGCAGGAGGCGGAAATGAGCCTGACCGAATGGGTCAATGCTGCTGGCAGGGGCAATGCTGCGAAGGGATCTCCTCACGGGGCGGCATTGGGCGAGCTGAAGCGCAGGGTACGCGAGATCCTTCCCTCGGATCAAGTGGCATCCATGATGGCCGTTAATCCCAAACGGGCGGAAAACGAGCTGAGGATCGCCTGCATGCGCGTGTTCGAGGACAGCCCCTGGTTGGCCCAGGACGATCAGGCGAGGGCGGATTTGGTACGGGCCCTTCTCGATGGGGTGTTCGGGCTCGGTCCGCTCGAGGCCTTGCTGGCCGATCCCCAAGTGACCGAGATCATGGTGAACGGATGCAGGTCGCTGTATGTGGAACGGCATGGGAAGCTCGAGGAGCTGAAGCCCCCCTTCACGGAAGACGAGCAGGTCAGGACCTTGATCGATCGCATCATCGGGCCCCTTGGCAGGCGTATCGACGAGTCTTCCCCTATGGTGAACGCCCGTCTTCCCCAGGGTCATAGGGTGAATGCGGTGATTCCGCCCCTTTCGCTCGATGGGCCGGTGCTGACGGTCAGGAAGTTCAGGGAGCATGTGATATTGCTGGAGGAAATGGTGAAGTCGGGGTCGATGGATGCCCAGATGGCGCAATTCCTAACCTGGGCCGTGCTTGCCAAGCGCAATATCGCGGTTTCCGGGGGAACGGGCAGCGGCAAGACCACCTTGCTCAATGCCCTTTCGTGCAAGATCGGCCATGCGGAGCGGATCATCACCATCGAGGATTCCGCCGAATTGCGCTTCCATGAGCATCCCCACGTGGTGCGTTTGGAAGCGAGGCCGAAGAATTCCGAGGGAATCGGCGAGGTCTGCATCAGGGATCTGGTGATCAATTCCCTCCGCATGCGCCCTGACCGCATCGTGGTGGGCGAATGCCGCGGAGCGGAGGCCCTCGACATGCTCCAGGCGATGAATACGGGCCACGACGGGTCCCTGACTACCCTGCATGCGAATTCCCCTTCCGACGCGGTCCTGCGTTTGGGAACGATGGTGCGCTATGCAAGCGATCTGCCCGTCGACGTAATCGATGCCCAGATAGGAAGCGCTTTGGATTGCATCGTCCAGACGGCGAGGGCGGCAGATGGAAGGCGTTTCGTAAGCCAGGTTGACCAGGTCTCCTTCGATGGGCAGGCCCGAAGGGTCCGGATGAATACCCTTTTCCGCTGGGAAAGGGGCGAGGGGCAAGGCGAATGGCTCGAAGCCCCATCGTGGATCGGGGCGCTTCCGGTGTTGGGCGCTGCCACGGAAAGCGAGGTGAGGGAATGGATGCGTCTGGTTTCTCTGGAATAGCGGCGATCGCCTTCGCCTTCCTGTTCGGGCTTTGCGCATGCGGGTTCGCGCTTTCAGCGGTATCGGGGTTCGTCAAATCGGACTCCATCCAGAGGAGCGCGGGCGCTGGTGGCATCCGGTCGAGGGTGCTCCTTACGGGGTTCATCCCGTTTGCGCGCCTTTCCGCGTGCATCCTCGGGTTCGAGAAGGTCGATCGTTATTTCGAGCGGATCTGCCAGAGGATCTTCCTTGGCGGCGTAAAGTGCGAAAAGGAGGCTGTATGCAGCGATGTGCTGCTTGCGATGGCGTTATTGCTCCTTGCCGGAGCAGTTTTCGGATCCCTTCTCGCGGGAGCCGCCTTTGCAGCCTGCTTGGCAGCGGGGCTTTCCGGATGGGCGGTGCGTGGGATCGAAAGGCATCGCGAGGCGGTGCGCGAAGCGCTGCCCGAGGCGGTCCGCGCCATGGGGGCATGCTTCCATGCGGGTTTTTCCCTCAGGCAGACCTTCGATCAGCTGAAGGTCGAGCTCGCCGGTCCTGTCGCCGAGCTATTCGGGCGGGCAAGCGATGCGATGGAGACCGGTTCTTCGGCGGAGGAGGCGATCGAGTTCATCAGATCTTCGCAGTCTGTCCCAGAACTTTCCTTCATCGCCGTGGCTTTGGAGGTGCAGCACAAGTCGGGCGGCAGCATGCGCCATGTACTGGACGCGGCCCGCGAGTCACTCGAGGGCGAGCTCGAGCTCCGCAGGTCCCTCAAGGTGCATACTGCCCAGGCGCGCCTTTCCGCCCAGGTGGTGACGGGGGTCACCTTCGCATTGGTGGGTCTGCTCTCGTTGATGACGGAGGATTTCCTGGCGCCGTTCTTTTCCAGCGCGGCAGGGATGCTCATGCTCGCGGCGGCCCTGGCGATGCAATGCTCGGGGGTGATGCTTATCAGGCGGATCTTGAAAGTCGAGGTGTCCTAGATGGTTCCCGCCGAAATCAGGTTCGCATCCGCCCTGGTGTGTGCAGCCGTCTTCGGTTTCCTCGCATGCCGGATGCTCTTGGAACTGGAATCCGTCATCAGGTGGCGAAGGGCTTTGAGGGAACGCGCCGCGAGCGGTGCCGATGGCGCAAGGCCCCTGCTCTCGTCCGGGCTTGCGGCGTTCCTGATCGATCTCGCCCTCCAGCAGACCCTGCTTGCCAGGTCGAAGGAAGGCAAGCCCGGATGCCGTCCGGCTTCCCAGAAGGCTCTTGGGGTTTATGCGGAAAGGGTCCGCCTTGCGGGGCTTTCCGGACGCTTGTCGGATGCGGGGATGGGGCAGGCCCGTATGCTCGCATGCGTTCTGGGAGGGCTGGTCGGCGCGGCGTTCGGCTTGGCGCTTTCGGTCCAGCTGGCGCTTATCTGCGCGGTGTCGGGGTTTATCGCCGGATGGCGCGGGCTCTACTGGGCTCTGGGCTGCGAGGCGACCGCCCGTAAGCGGCTGATGGAAGGCCATCTTTCCGAAGCCCTCGAAGTGCTCTGCCTGGGCTTGCGCAGCGGTCTTTCCTTCGATTATGCGCTCAAGCTGTATTGCCGGTATTTTCCAGGGGTTCTAGCAGGGGAAATGGAACGCGCGCTCGGGGAATGGGGCTCTGGCTTGAAGCCCCGGGAGCAGGCTCTCCGCGATGTGGCTGCAGGCTACGATTCGGCGGTATTCCAAAGGGTCGTGGAGAGTGTGATCAGGTCGATGCGTTTCGGTTCCCCATTGGCAGACGAATTGGAATCCCTTGCGGCGGAAGCCCGGCAAAGGCATAGGGCGGATGTGGAGGAAAAGGTGATGAAGGCCCCGGTGAAGATGATGCTTCCCGTGGGGGCGTTGATCCTGCCCTCGATGCTGATCCTTGTTCTGGGACCGGTGCTATTGGGCATGGTAGGAGGTTTTTAAGGAATGGAGATGATCCGAATGACTGCTTCTCGTTTGTCTGCGCTGTTCATTGCGTTCGATTTGCGCCTCAGGAAGAAGCTGGGAGATTCGAAAGGGCAGGGGACGACCGAATACGCCATTCTGGTCGGCGTCTTGGTGGTGATCGCGATGCTTGCGATCACGGTGTTCAAGCCCAAGATCCAGGAGCTTTGGGATGCGATTGCAAGCGGCATCAACGGCCTGTGAGCGCTTGGGATGCGAAGCCGGGCAGGCCACCGTGGAGTTCGCCATCGTTTTGGCGGCATTCATGGTGGTTGCAATCGCCTATGGCGCGCTTTGGGACTCGTTGAAGGAAGGGGTGTTTATCGAACATGCCCTCCAGAGCGCCTCGCATCATATCCAACAGGTTGCGCAAGGTGCGTGGGCCGATGTTCTGGCGTACTGATTCCGGGCAGGCCACCGTGGAGGCGGCTTTCCTCATCCCCGTGCTCTTCATCGTGATGATGGTTCTGTTGCAGCCTGGGATCATCCTGTACGACCGCATGGTGATGAACCATGCGGCTGCAGAGGGCTGCCGCATGCTCGCCACGAGCACGGGTTCCGCCGATTCATCGAAGGAGCGTTGCGAGGAACTGATCCGCAGGCGGTTAGGGGCGATTCCCCAACAGGATCTCTTCCATATCCATGAAGGAGGTTGCAGCTACCGGATCGTGTTGAGCGGGGACGATTCCTCGCAGGTGGTCCAGGTGGAGATAACGAATCGGATCCGCCCGCTTCCCCTGAACATCCTGGGCCCCATTGCGGGTGCCTCGTCAGATGGGAGCATCCAGGTCCGCGTGGTCCAGAAAGCCCAGGCGCATCCCGAATGGGTTTCCGCGTCTTCGAATGGAGCGAGCCCGGAGTCCTGGGTTCATGGGAGGGATTGATCGATTCTATGATGTTGCTTGGAAAACCATCCGGACGAAACGTCCGAAAGAGGCCGTTCTTCGAGGATGATGGGGGCTTTTCAACTGTAGGCATGGTGTTGGCTATGCTGCTCACCCTAGCCCTGATCTTCACATCCGCCCAAGTGGGACGCGTGCAGTCCGCATCTGCGGATATCCAGAACGTCGCGGATGCTGCTGCCTTGGCTGCAGAAAACCAGGTCGCCTCGTTCTATATCGTCGCGAATATCTGCGATGCCGTGGTGCTTTCCATGTCCTTGACGGGAATCTGCGTGGCGGCTTTGGGGGTGGCATGCATGTGCGTTCCCCTCGCCGCGGGCCTTTCCGTCGAATTGGAGGCTGCCGCCGCCAAGATATTCCAGGCTCGTAACGCATTTGCCCAGAAGGCTTCGAAGGGCCTGAACCAGCTTCAGAAGATGCTGCCCTTCATCGCGTGCGCCCAAGCCTATTCCATTGCGAGCGCGAACAGCGGGAAAGAGGGTCCGTATATGGGTTGCGCGGTCCTTCTTCCCTTTCAGGGTACCGAAATCGCGATTCCTGAAGCCGAGGGCACCGAAGAGGCGATGAGGGATATCGAAGGGCAGGCAGATGGGATACGCGAATCGGCCGAAGAGGCGGAAGATGCCGCCCAGGATGCCCTGGAATACAAGAAGGCCGCGTTCATGGCGGATTGTGGGAACGATCCCAACTATTGCATGTACCAGAGGGCGGAAAGCCTAGCGGGCCTATCGGGATCCATGAATCCCATTTACAGGAGCGTGGATTCCTGGTCGTTCTCCGTCGCCTTGAAACGTGCGCAGGCGTATTACTCGAAGCGACTGGAAAACGAGGCGCCCGCCGATGGATCGGTGGAGGAACAGGCCAGGTCCGCGATACGCCGCAACTTCTACGAATTCGCCGTTGAAGAGATGGGACGGGGTTTCGTCATCGAGGATTCGGATTCCTTCGAGGCGTACTTCCCGACGCTTCCGAAGAACATCGACCAGATGCGCGCTACCCGCCTGTACACGGATCGCGTCTATCCCGTTTCCAGGAACCGGGCAGGTCGTTTGGTGATGCATGCCTGGTCCGGGTGCCCGACGGCGCAGGAGCAGGAGGATGCGGGAACCGGATCTGTTTCCCAGATGGAGGAATCGGGCTTCCAGACCTGCCCTTCCTGCGGATTCTCGGCAAGTAGCGTGGGTTCCGTTGCCTCGGCGTCTTCGAGCATCAGCAACGGTTTCGAATACCACTATCTGCAGGTTGCGCAGGCCGCAGGGCAGTATCAGGAAGCGATGGACAGGCTCGGTCCGCATAAGCGCGAGGTTGAGGAGAAGGCGGGCGGCCTGCTCGAGCGTTTGAAGGAGCTGGCAAATCAGGTGGTGGCTTCCAGGATCGAGGTCGATCCGCCCGGAAAGTTCGGAGCCGTTGCCATCGTGGCCTGCGTGGATGGGGTTTCCACGGGTTCTTTGTTCCCCGCTGGCTTCGTGCAGGGAACGGGAAGCCTTGGAGCCAGGGCGGCAATCGCCGGGGCGACGCTTGCCGAAGACGACTCGAGCGAGACCGAGACGGTGATCACTGACTTTCTGAGCGGGTTTTCCCGGAGCATGGGCGGATCCGGCAGCACCCCGATCGTCATGCGCCTCTGGTCTTCTCTGCTGATGGCCTATACGGACGGACACGATGCCCTGGTCGGTGGAGTGAAAGACGCGCTCGACCGGTTGCCCCTGGTGGGCAAGAGCGGCTTGGGTTCATGGGCTTCCAGGAAGCTGGAGGACTTGATCGCCGGCGTCGGGCTCGAGCCCGCCCAGCTCCATTCGTACAAACCGGTCATAGTCAACACGAGCCGCGTGATGGAGGCGGATTCGAGCGGTTTTTCCCAGGCGATTCTGAGCGTGAAGGCGGCATTTGCCCATGTGCCTGCTTCGGGCTCCCCCTTGTCTGCAGCGCTTGGGGGGCTGGGGTCGTTCGCGACAGACCAGGCGATTGCCGCCGAGGAAAGGCTGCTCATCGCCTCTATCGAGCTTCTTGGGGTCGATACGGAATCGATGCCCTTTTCCATCGCGCTCCCCCCTGCCGTCAAGGATGTAAGCGCCTCGGCTCTCGGGGCGGTGTTTTCCCGATTGCAGGATCTGACCGACAGCGTTTCATCGACGAAGGAGTGGAAATGAGCGTTTACCTATCGGGCTTCTTGAAGCGATGCTTGCCTGCGTCGTCGGCAGGATCCGCTTGCGGCGGACATGCGCGCAGCCCGTCCGGCGGTGCTGCTGGAGGGGGTGTGCTGCATGATTGCCGGCTTCCGACGAGGCAAAGGCGCGGCTTACGTTGGGCACGGAAGGGTTGCGCAGGGCAGATGACCGTCGAATTCGTCGTTGCATTCCCCGCGATGCTCGCCGTCGCCCTTGTGGCGATGAACGCGTTGCTCTTCTTTTCGGAATGCGCTTCCTTCGATCGCTTGGCGCGTCAGTCCATTTGCGTTCATGCCGCCGCGCCGGCGTATGGAAAAGGGAGCGGTCAGCTTGCGGCTGATATCCAGTCGGAATTGCAGGCATCGTTCGATAGGGAATGGCTGCAGGTGGAAGTAGAGGCTTCCGGGACGTCTTTGGGTCATGCCAGGTATACGGCGACTCTGGGTTTCACGCCGACCCTGTTCGGAAGGAGCTTTTCGGGAAACGTCTTCGGAGTTCGCATATCCCCGTTGAAACATCAAGTAAGCATGGTTGTCGATCCGTATAGACCGGGGGCGATTGCATGAGAAAACAGCGCGATACCTGGAAACTCAGGTTGATCTTATCCATCCTTACGCTTGCTTCATCCCTGGCAAGCCTCCTGCTCTTGGGGTATGGCTGCATTACCTCCAAGGAAGCGCAGGCTAGGGAGCCGGAGCTCATGGAAAATGCGGGATTCGAGGCGGGGGTGCAGCAGGTTTCCCTTCAGGCGGACGATGCCCAGGGGCTCCCGTTCCGTCTCTTCGAGCTGCTCGATGGCTATTCCGGATATCAGGTGGGGGTGCTTCCCGATTCCTTTTCTCAGGAAGCAATCGATCCATCGGAAATAGGCTGCGTGGAAACCTACAGCGCCCAAGGGGTGGTGGGAATGGCCTGTACGGGCAATGCCACCGATGTCCTTGCCAGGGCGTCCGAAGCCCTGCAATCCCGCGGCTGGGTCCTTGCCGATGAGGGGAGCGGTTCAAGCGGCAGGACATTCATCAAGTCCCAAGGGAAATACCGATGGGCTTTCGTTTCCTGCAGTCAGATGCCGGAGTCGGCATCCCTTTGGATTGCCTATACATGCGATGGGGAGTGATGGCGATGAGGTTTGCCTGCAGCCTGCCTTCGAGGATGAGGGGTTTGCTTTTCAGGAGGGATTTCCGTGATGAGATGCTTATCTGTCCCTGCCGCAGCATCCATACCTTCGGGATGGAGCGGAGCATCGATGTTGCATTCATCGACCGCTTCGGGTCGGTGCTGCTGGCAAAGCGCGGCCTTGCCCCGTTCAGGGTGCTGCGCTGCAAGGATGCCTGCGCGGTGATCGAACGCATCAGCGTTCCAGGTGGGTCTTGGTATGAGCAGGGGCAATGCTTGCAATCGTTTTCGGCTTATGTTCCAGCTTCGATTGATGGGAGGATAGGATGAAGGTCTGTCCGGTATGCAAGGCGACCAGCTTCAAGGACATGGATGTATGCTTCGGCTGCATGCATCGCTTCGGGGAACCCGAGGAGTCCGATTTCGAAAGGGGCGATGATGAAGGCGTTCTTACTACGGGGCCTTCGGCTTTCCGGGAATCCGGGTCTGTTCCAAATGCATCGATGGAAGAAGGTGCGCGTTCCCAGGTACCTGGCGCTTCAGGCGTCCTTTCCGGGTCCGATGGAGGGATTGCAGGGGCGATGGCATCGTCGTCGTGCGGTTTGAGGCCGCCTGCCGATGCCGGGTCGGGTTCGGTTCCGGCTTCTGTTGCGGAAGAGCCCGTTGTGCTTCCCGTTGCCGGTGGCGGTTTCGATCTGGTGATAAGCATCCGTCCCGCGTAAGAAGCGGCGTTGGGGCGATGCGGGGATTCGTTGCGCCCTATCAGTCGGCGGGGATGGCGGGGATGGCGACTAGGAAGCAGGCGCCGCCTTCGGGCCTGTTGAAGGCCTCGACGGTACCGTCGTGGGCTTCGACGATGGATTTCACGATGGAAAGCCCCAGGCCGCTTCCCCCGGTATTGCGGGCTCTGGAAAAGTCGGTGCGGTAGAAGCGTTCGAACAGCAGCTTGGGTTCGACGTCCCCAAAGCCCGTGCCATCGTCTGTAACGGCGATGACCGAGTTCTCCCCTATGCCGTACAGCTCGATCTGGATGTGGCCGCCGGGCTCGATGAAGCGGCTCGCGTTGTCGACCAGGTTCGATACCACCTGCTTGAGCCTGTTGCGGTTGCCCAGGACATCGGGGGCTTCGCCGGTGATGCTTATGTTCGCCTGCCTGTCCGAAAGCACGGGGGAAAGGGCGTCCACTGCTTCCTGTGCGATGTTCTTCAGGTTCACGCGTTCCATTTCGGTGACCAGGTTGTCTTCCTCGACGTGCTGGATGGTCAGAAGGTCGTTGACCAGATGGGAAAGCCTTTCGGCTTCGGAGACGATGGTGTTGCAGAATTTCTCATGCAGCGCAGGGGGCAGATCGGGGTCGAGCAGAAGCTCCGCATTTCCCCTGATGGCGGTAAGCGGCGTACGCAGCTCGTGTGCGACGTTTCCGACGAATTGCTTTTCCTGCTTTTCCCTGCGGATGAGTTCCTGGCATTGGTTCTGGTAGCGCGCCATCAGGTCCTTGAAGTCCTGGGCGAGCATGTCGGCCTCGTACAGCTCCCCCCTCGGCGTGAAGTCGACGGTGTTATCTCCGGCACGCGCTGCCTTGATCTTTCGGGAGAGGCTTTGGAGAGGGTCTGCGATAAGCGATCCGATGATGAGCGCTGCCACGAAGCTGAGCATGGAAAGCGGGATGACCGCGAAGAATGCACGCAAATCGAACCGCCCTGCCCGGATGATGAGCAGCAGGAGCACGGTACAGGAAAGCAGGACCAACAGGCCCGAAAGCATTGCGAAGAATGTCGAGAGGCGTTTGATGTCTACCTCGATTCGAAGGTGGGGTAAGGCTTTCAGCGAAAGCGCGGCCGGCGGAAATGCCGGCCGTGGAGATTGCTACTTGCGGAAGCGGTAACCGTATCCGCGTACGGTTTCCACAATGCCGGAATCATAGCCGGCAGCGTTGATTTTATCGCGCAGGCGCTTGATATGGGTGTCGACCGTCTTCGTTTCGGTAAGGTATTCCCATCCCCAAGCCTCATGCAACAGGTCTTCGCGGGAAACCACGTTGCCTGCCTGCTTCATAAGCGCAGCGAGCAATTCGAACTCGCGGGGAGTGAGGTCGATCTGCCCCTTTTCGCCTGTTGCGGTATGCGCATCTTCGTTGAGCGTGATGCCGCTTGCGGTGATGGTGTTGCCCTGGGGTTGCATCTGCCCGCTGCTTCGGCGCAGCAGGGCACGGACGCGGGCGATCAGCTCGCGCAGTCCGAAGGGTTTCGCAAGGTAGTCGTCGCCGCCGATTTCCAGGCCGACCACCTTATCCAGCTCGGTATCGCGGGCGCTCAGGAACAGCACCGGTGCGTTGGTCTTCGCCCTCAGCCTGCGGCAGAGCTCGTAGCCATCCATACCCGGCAGCATGATGTCGAGCACGAAGAGGTCGTAGTCATTCTCTGTTGCAAGGCGCAGCGCGTCTTCGCCGTTCGAGGCGATATCGACTTGGAATCCTTCCTTTTCCAGGGCGTATCCGACGAAATCGGTGATGGTCTGCTCGTCGTCAACGGCCAGGATGCGTGCGGGACTCTCGTTCATTTGAAGCCTCCTTGCGATTTCGGGGCGAAGCGGCGCATGTCCGCCGTCCTTTTCTTACGCGTAGTATATTAGCAAGACGCGAAAACCCGACATTCGTTCCAAAGGGGGATGTCAAACACATGTTACTTGCCGTCGACCTGGGAAACACCCAGACGCTAATCGGCGTATATGCAGGGGAAGCGCTCCTTGCTTCATGGAGGGTCGATACCGATCATGCGATGACTCCGAGCAAGCTGGAATCCATCCTGCGCAGCCTCTTCGAAGGGGAGGGAATAGATCCCGGTCAGGTTCACGGGGTATCCTTGGGCAGCGTGGTCCCTGCGCTTTGCGGGGTGTGGCAGAAGGTGTCGCGCAGCCTTTTTTCCGTCGGATGCCTTGTGGTGCAGGCCCGGCATCTGGAAGGCCTGCTCGAAGTGAGCACCCAGGGAAGCGGGGCCGACAGGCTTGCGAATGCCGTTGCCGCCGCCGATCTGTACGGCAAGCCCGTCGTGGTCGTGGACCTGGGCACCGCAACCGATGCGGAGGTGATCGACACGAATGGGGCGTTCGTGGGAGGATTCATCGCTCCCGGCTTGGCCACATCCATGGACGCCCTGGTGAAGCGCACGGCCCAGCTCCCCGAAATAGACCTTGCCGATCCCGGTACGGCGATAGGGGCCGATACTGTGGAGGCCATACAGGCAGGCGTGGTGCTGGGGGAGGCTGCCCGCATCGATGGCTTGGTCGGAAGGATCAGGAGGCAGATGGGGTGCGAAGCGCCGTTGGTGGTGACCGGGGGCCTTTCGGGGATAATCGGGCCGCTTTGCGATGTTCCAACCATTATCAACCCCTATCTGACCTTATGGGGATTGAAGCTTATCTTCGAGCATGCGTCCAAGTAGAATGTTCCCATGAGTTGAAGCCCCCGGATCGAAGGATGGGGACTTATGAGAAAGGGTGTGTTGCATGCTGACTGACATCGAAATCGCGCAGGCTTGCCAGCCTCGTCCGATCAAGGAAATCGCCGAGAAGGCGGGTGTTCCCGAAAGCTATCTGGAACAGTATGGCAATTACAAGGCAAAAGTCGACTACAACCTGCTGCGCGACCAGGACCATAAGCCCGGAAAGCTCATCCTGGTAACCGCGATCAATCCCACTCCTGCGGGCGAGGGCAAGACCACTACCACCGTCGGTCTGGCAGATGCCCTTTCCCGTCTGGACAAGAATGTCGTCGTGGCGCTGCGCGAGCCTTCCCTGGGTCCCGTCTTCGGCATCAAGGGCGGCGCTGCGGGCGGCGGCTATGCCCAGGTCGTTCCCATGGAAGACATCAACTTGCACTTCACCGGCGACTTCCACGCCATCGGTGCGGCGAATAACCTGCTGGCCGCGATGATCGACGCCCACATCCACAATGGCAACGAGCTGAACATCGATACCCGCCGCATCACCTGGAAGCGCGCTGTCGACATGAACGACCGCCAGTTGCGCAACATCGTCTGCGGTCTGGGCGGACGCGCCCATGGCGTCCCCCGCGAAGACGGTTTCGATATCACCGTTGCAAGCGAGATCATGGCGATCTTCTGCCTGGCGACCAGTATCACCGATCTGAAGGAGCGCCTGGGCCGTATCGTCATCGGCTACACCTATGACGACGAGCCCGTTACCGCGCATGACCTGAAGGCGGAGGGCGCGATGACCGCACTGCTGAAGGACGCCCTGAAGCCCAATCTTGTCCAGACTCTGGAAGGCACCCCTGCCTTCGTCCATGGCGGCCCCTTCGCGAATATCGCGCATGGCTGCAATTCCATCATGGCCACCCGCATGGCAATGGCGCTGGGCGACTATTGCGTCACCGAGGCCGGCTTCGGCGCCGACCTGGGTGCTGAGAAGTTCCTGGACATCAAGTGCCGTCTGACCAACCTGAAGCCCGATGCAGTCGTCGTCGTTGCAACCGTCCGAGCTCTTAAGAACCATGGCGGTGTTGCCAAGGCGGACCTGAACGAGGAGAACTTGGAGGCATTGGAAGCGGGCCTGCCCAACCTGCTGCAGCATGTCGAGAATATGATCGACGTCTACAAGCTCCCCACCGTCGTGGCGATCAACGCGTTCCCCACCGATACCAAGGCAGAACTCGACCTGGTCGAGCGCAAGTGCCGTGAACTGGGCGTGAACGTTGCCCTGTCCGAGGTATGGGCAAAGGGCGGCGAGGGCGGCATAGCCCTTGCGGAAGAGGTCATCCGCCTGGTCGAAGAACCCAATGACTTCCAGTTCGCCTACACCGACGACATGTCCCTGACCGAGAAGATCGAGGCCATCGCCAAGCGCGTCTACCATGCCGATGGCGTCGATTTCGAACCCAAGGTCCTGAAGGAGATTGCGAAGTTCGAGCGTTTGGGCTTCGGCAACATGCCCGTTTGCATGGCGAAGACCCAGTACAGCTTCAGCGACGACCAGACCAAGCTGGGTGCGCCGCGCGGCTTCCGCATCAAGGTCCGCAACATCAAGGTTTCCGCAGGTGCAGGCTTTGTCGTTGCCCTGACTGGCGACATCATGACCATGCCCGGCCTGGGCAAGAGCCCTGCGGCATTCAAGATCGACGTCGACGAGACCGGCCGCATCACCGGCCTGTTCTAAGGCATTCCAACCGGGCTTTCCGCAAGATCGGACAGCCTAGCATAAGCCGAAAGCACGAAGCGCCCGCATCCGCGGGCGCTTTTTCGTATCCGAAGGTGCTTCCATTCTGTGTCCAAACTGTGTGCGATGGGCTTTTCCGTTGTCTGCAAGGCGGGGAAGGTACTATCATGCTAAACAGTTAGTTAGACAAACTAAATATTAGAAAGGCTAAGCAGCTCCGCGAATCCCGCAGAGTGGAAAGGAAAGGTTGTGAGCTACGCTATCCTGTGCGATTCAACCGGGGACCTGACTGTCGAAGAGCAGCAGCGCTACGGTATCGCGATGATTCCTTTGTACGTGAACATCGATGGCGAGGATTTCGCCGACCAGAGGGAGATATCCTCCTACGAGTTCTATGAGCGCCTGAAGACCGTCAAGGATCTTCCGCATTCTTCCCAGCCCACTCCCATGGATTTCATCGAGGAGTACACCAAGCTGTTCGACCAGGGCTTCGACCAGATCATCTCCATCCATATCGCAGCGCCCTTGTCCGGCACGGTGGAGTCCGCCCGTCTGGCGGCAGGCGAATTCGACAAGCCCATTGCCGTCATCGACAGCCTGGGTGCTGTTGCGCAGACCGGCTTGCTTGCCATCCGGGCCGCACAGCTCCGCGATGCGGGCGTGCCCTTCGACGAAGCCGTCGAAAGCCTGCGCGAGTCTGCCTCTTCGATGACTTTCATGCTGGCCTGCGATACGCTTGACGCATTGGTTGCCGGCGGAAGGCTTTCCGCCGAGGATGCGAAGGCTGCAGGTGCGTTGAACATCAAGCCCATCCTCGCTTTCAACGAGATCGGCGTGCTCAAGCCTGCGGGTAAGGTGCGTGGCATGAAGGGCGTGCTCAAGCATTACGCACAGGCAATCGCCGACGCAACCGCAGAGTATGGAAGGCAGATGGTCAGGTTCTGCCACGCGGACAACGAGGCGGCAATCAACGAGTTGAAGGCGCTTCTGCAGCAGGCGGGCGTCGACTACGTCGACGAAGGCTGCGCTCTGACCGGCGCCGTCATCACCACCCACACCGGCATGGGATCCGTTGGTTTTTCCTGCATGACCGCGTAGGGGTGCATGGAGTAACCACGCGGCGGATCGCCGCATCGAGTGAGAGGGCGGTTGATTCGCTATGACCGAAGAGAAGCTGAATCTGGAAGCTGCACGGGTCGGAGAAGACCCTTGCTATACCGAAGGTGCCGATGACGGTGCCTTCGAAGCCGACGGGGAAAAGGCCGGCGGCTTGACCCAGGACGAATACCGCTTCTTGGATTCCATCATGACGAAAACCTTCAATTCCGTGATGGGTATCGAAGAACGCGTGCTCGAAAGCAGGTTGACCGTAGGGCTCACCATTGCGGAAGTCCATACGATCGTGGCGATCGGCCTGCATGGGATGAGCCCCATGAAGACCGTGGCGGCGCGTTTGGGTGTTTCGGTGCCCACTGTGACCAATGCGGTGAATCGCCTAGTGAAGAAGGGCCACGTGGAGCGCGTCCGCGACGACGCCGATCGCAGGCTGGTGCTCTTGCGCCTCACCAACAGCGGAAGGAAGGCATGTCGCGCCCACGACTTGTTCCATAAGAGGATGGTCGTCAACGCGGTGGAGGGTTTGAGCAGGAACGAAGTCGATGTGCTGGTGAAGGCATTGACGCAAGTGAAGGCCTTTTTCGAAAAGGAAGCGGAGAAGGCGGCGCGATAGCTGCCCTCTTGGAAAAGACCGGCATCGAGCTGTGCCGGGAAAGAACAGAGCCGCCTGCGGGCGGAATGCGAAAGGAGCCGAACATGGCAACTCTGGACACCATCAAGAACATCCTGAATGAAAGCCTGGACATCACCGATGTCACCGAGGACAGCACCTTCGAGTCCATGGGCATCGATTCCCTGGATATGGCGGAACTGATCAGCACCGTGGAAGACGAGCTGGATATCGAATTCGGCGAGCCCCAGAATCTGGAAACCGTCGGCCAGTTGGTCGCCTACATCGATTCGCTGTAAGGCCGTACGAAACGATGCGGGCGCTTGAAGGCGCCCGTTCTTGTTGAGGGCGGGTTTTCCGCCCTGGGGCGGGGCTTGCGCCTTGTGCCCTGATGAGGAAGCTGCAATTTGCCGGCGGTCGATTGCGGCGGGCGGAGAACCCCCTGCTGCCTGCCGGCAAGCGCATGGCGGCGGGTCTGCGCGGAGAATCGGAGGAATAGCAATGGAAACACGAGTAACCCGTCTTCTGGGGATAGAGAAGCCCGTTCTGCAGGGCGGCATGGCCTGGGTTTCCGAAGGCAGGCTTGCCGCAGCGGTCAGCAATGCGGGCGGCTTGGGAATCATCGCATGCGGTGCGGCGCAGCCGGAATGGGTGGAAGAGCAGGTGAGGCTTGCACGGAGCCTGACGGATAAGCCCATCGGCTGCAATGTGATGATGATGAGTCCCTATGTCGCGCAGATCGCCCCCATGCTTGCAGAGCTGAAGGTGGACGTCATCACCACCGGGGCGGGCAGCCCTTCGGACTACATCCCCATCTGGAAGGAAGCCGGTTGCAAGGTGGTGCCCGTGGTTCCCTCTGCAGCACTTGCCAAGCGCATGGAGCGCATCGGAGCCGACGTAGTGGTTGCGGAAGGCTGCGAATCCGGCGGCCATATCGGCGAGCTCACCACCATGGCCTTGATTCCCGCGGTCTGCGAGGCGGTATCCATTCCCGTCATTGCCGCCGGCGGTATCGCCGACGGGCGCGGGCTTCTGGCCGCCTTCGCCCTGGGGGCCGAAGGCGTGCAGATGGGCACTCGCTTCCTGGCGTCCGAAGAGTGCTGCATTGCCCAGGCCTACAAGGACAAGGTCGTTGCCGCGAAGGATAGCGACACCATCGTGACCGGACGTGCCGGCGGCCATCCGGTTCGCCAGCTGAAGAACGCTTTCTCCCGCAAGGTGAAGGCGGCGGAGGGCGAATCCGGGGCGGCAGAGGAGCTGGTGCTGGCAGGCTCGCTGCGCCGCGCCGTGGAAGGCGATGTGACCGGGGGCTCCATGATGGCGGGCCAGATCGCCTGCCTGGTTAAGGACCAGAAGACCTGCAAGCAGATCATCGACGACCTGTTCGCCCAGGTGGAGGCTTGGTCCGGTTTGGGCCTGCAGCAGATGGCGGACCGCAACGCCAGCCGTTCGTGGTTCTGCGGGGAAGGCGGGGAATAGCGATGGCGGTTTGGATGCTTCCCGGCCAGGGCGCGCAGAAACCGGGTATGGGTGCCGATCTGCTGGAGCTGCCCCAGGTCGCGCAGGCCTTCGCCTTGGCGTCGGATGTGCTGGGCATTGATCTGGCGGATCTTTCCCGCAACGGTTCGGCGGAGGATGTGAGCAGGCCCTTCAACGCCCAGGCGCTGACCATGGCGGTTTCCGTGGGCACGGGCCGCTTCCTCCAAGCGAACGGCCTGGTTCCCAGTGCCGTGCTGGGCTTTTCCCTGGGCCAGATCGGGGCGCTCGCCTTGGCGGGCGTGCTTTCCGACGAGCAGGCCTTCCAGCTGTTGAAGGTGCGCGCCACTGCGATGGCCGCCGCATGCGAGCAGGTGCCCGGCGGCATGATCGCCCTGCTGGGCGCAAACGCGCAGGATGCCGAAGAACTCTGCGCGGAATGCGCAGAAGGCGAGGTGCTGCTTCCCGCGAACTACAACTGCCCGGGGCAGATCGTCGTTTCCGGGACCGAGTCCGCAATCGAACGTGCGGCTGCGCGCTGGAAGGAGCTGGGCAACAAATCGAGCCGCCTGAATACCTCGGGCGCCTTCCACAGCTCGCTCATGGATCAGGCTGCAAAGGCCGTGGCGGATGCCTGCGCCGACCTGTGCTTCCATGAGCCCGAAGTGCCCCTGATCTGCAACACCGATGCCCGCCCCTTCCGCGCAAGCGAGGCGGCGGCGCGGCTGTCGGCGCAGGTGAAGAACCCGGTGCGTTTCAGCCAGAGCGTGGAATACCTGATCGCGCAAGGGGAGACCGACTTCATCGAAGTGGGCTTCGGGGCCGTGCTGAACGGCCTTGTGAAACGCATCGACCGTACGACCAATCGCATGAAGGCGGGCACCTTGGACCAGGTGCGCGACCTGCTGGCACAGAAGGAGGCATAGATGATCAAAACCGAGCAGCGTCCCGTTGCGTTGGTGACGGGAGCGAGCCGCGGAATCGGGCGCGCCATCTCCATCCGCTTCGCCCAGCAGGGTTTCGCCGTCGCAGTGAACCATTCCGGGGAGCACAGCGCCCAGGCGGCAAGCGACCTTGCCGACCTGCTTGCGAGCGAATACGGCGTCGAGGCGGCCGCCTTCCAGGCCAACGTGGCCGAGTTCGAGCAGGCGAAGGACCTGGTGGCAGCGGTGCTTGCGCGCTTCGGGCGCTTGGACGTGCTGGTGAACAACGCGGGCGTGACCAAAGACGGCCTGCTCATGCGCATGAAGGAGCAGGACTTCGATTCCGTGGTCAACGTGAACCTGAAGGGCGCCTTCAACTGCATGCGCCATGCGGTGAAGCCCATGATGAAGCAGCGCAGCGGCAGCATCGTGAACCTTTCCAGCATCGTGGGAGTGCGCGGCAATGCGGGCCAGGTGAACTACGCGGCATCGAAGGCGGGCATCATCGGCATGACCAAGGCGGCGGCGAAGGAGCTGGCACCGCGCAATATCACCGTGAACGCGGTTGCCCCCGGCTTCATCCAGACCGATATGACCGCGGACCTTCTGGAAGGCGCGGGCGAAGACGGCTTGGTGGACCGCATTGGCTTGGGGCGCGTGGGCACTCCCGAAGACGTGGCGGAGGCCGTGTGCTTCCTTGCGGGCCCGGCTGCCGGATACATCACAGGACAAGTGCTCGCCGTTGACGGCGGCGTTCTTCTGTAAGGAGGAAGAGATGACTGGAAGTGCAAATACCGTACAGCTGCATCGCGTGGTCATCACCGGCACCGGTGCGGTTTCCCCTGCCGGATACGGCGTGGATGTGCTGTGGCAGAAGCTGATGGCGGGCGAATGCTGCATCGGGGAGATCGATGAGGCCTTGCAGCAGGAGACGGGCATCACCGCGGGTGGCAGCGTCCCCGGCTACGACCCGCTGGATTTCTTCAGCAAGAAGGAAACGCGCCGCTACAGCCGTTTCGTGCAGTTCGCCATGATCGCGGCAGATGAGGCCATGAAGCAGGCGGATTTCGATATGGAATCCGAAGACACCGAGCGCTTCGCCTGCTGCTTCGGTTCGGGTATCGGCGGCATCGGCATCATCGAGGACAATTCCGTGATCCGCCACGTGAAGGGCGCCAAGCGCACCAGCCCCCTGCTCATCCCCACCATCATCTCCAATATGGCGGCGGGCAACCTGGCCATCCGCTATGGCCTGCGCGGCGAGTGCACCAACGTGGTGACCGCCTGCGCGACGGGTACCCACTGCATCGGCGAGGCGTACCGCGCCATCCGCTTCGGCTTTTCGGATGCGGCGCTTTGCGGCGGCACCGAGGAATCCTTGAGTCCGCTTTCCATCATCGGCTTCGGCAACCTGGGTGCCATCACCAAGGCCGAAGACCCCAAGAGGGCGTCCATGCCCTTCGACCTGAACCGTTCCGGCTTCGTTCCCGGCGAGGGTGCGGGTGCGCTGGTGCTGGAATCCTTGGAGCATGCCCAGGCGCGCGGCGCCAAGATCATCGCCGAGATCACCGGTTTCGGATCGACGGGCGACGCATACCACATGACCGCTCCCAATCCTTCGGGCGAGGGTGCGACCCGCGCTATGCTGCAGGCGCTGCAGGAAGGCGGCTTCACCCCCGCAGACCTGGGCCACATGAACGCCCATGGCACGTCCACCCACGCCAACGACGCGATGGAATCGGCGGCGTTTCTGGGCCTGTTGGGCGAGGAAGCGGCGATGAAGGTGCCCGTGGTCTCCGTGAAGGGTTGCGTGGGTCACATGCTGGGCGCTGCCGGTGCGATCGAAGCCATCGTGACTGCGCTTTCCGTTGCCAACAGCGTGGTACCCCCTACCGTGGGCTTCCAAACCCCTGACCCGGAATGCCCCGTCCTGGTTTCCAACAAGCCGGTGCTGGACTATCCCCAGAAGGTCGCCCTTTCCAATTCGCTCGGTTTCGGCGGGCACAACGGCACGCTGGCGATTTCCCCGTTTTCCGCATAGGAGGCATCTGCGATGACTGTTATCGAGTTCCCTTGCGAGCGCGAAGGCGTGCTGGCGCTGCTCCCCCATAGGGATCCCTTCGTGTGGGTGAGCCGCATCTTGGAATGCCAGCCTAGTGAATCCATTGTGGCACAGCTTGACGTGGATCCGGAGTTGCCCCTGTTCAAGGGCCATTTCCCCACCAAGCCCGTGCTTCCGGGGGTCATCATCATGGAGGCTCTGGCGCAGGCGGCCTGCTGCTGCCTCATGACCGACCCTGCCATGCAGGGGCGCATCGGCTTTCTGGTGGGCATCGACAAGGCCAAGTTCCGCACTCAGGTGCTGCCCGGTGACACGCTGACCTTGGAAGCCAAGATCACCCGCCGCGGCAGCCTGATGTGCGTGGCCGAAGTGGTGGCAAGCAAGCCGGGTGAAGACGGCAAGATGGCGGTTTGCGCGCAGGCGACCCAGAAATATATCCTGGATGGAGAGTAACCATGTCCTCCTACGTATCGGTTCCCGCAAGCGAAGCGCCGCGTAATGACATGGCGCGCGTGGTCTACAACCTGTCCAACCTGGCAGGGGTGGGCGGCGGTCGCGTTCTGGTGGTGGGCTTCGGCAATGCCATGAAGGGCGCAGTCAAGGCCTGCACACATGCGCAGATCGGCGATATCTGGGTGACGGGCACCGAAGACAAGCTGCGCGGTTTTTCCTGTTCGGGATCCGCCCAGGTGGCGGTGATGGCCCCCCAGTTCGACAAGCGCCTGTTCGCGAACGAATATTCCGTGATAAAGGCCTGCGAATCCTGCAGGGCCGATGCGCTGTTGATTGCCGACTCGGAATCTCCCTTGGCACAGAGCGCGCTTCTGGCGCAGGAGGCGGCAAAGCTGGGCGCGATCGTGTTGGCGGCGCTTCCCCATAGCAAGGATTACGAGCATTGGCTGCTGTGCGAGCCTGCGCAGGATGCGGCATCCGAACCCGTGTGGCGCCAGTGTCCCAAGTGCCGCATCACCAGCAACGTGCGCGACATCAGCCGCGATGGCGGCGTCTGCCCCGAATGCGGCAGTTTGTACCGTCTGGGCTCCGAAGAGCGCATCCGCCTGGTCTTCGATGCAGAAAGCTTCACGGAATGGGATGCCGACGTGGAAGAGCGCAATCCGCTGGACTTCCCCGGCTTCGACCAGATGATCAAGCGGGCCCGCCTGAAGAGCGGCTGTACGGAGGGCGTCCGTTGCGGCATGGCGGAATTGGACGGCATTCCCGTGGCGGTTGCCGTGATGGAAGCGGCGTTCATGATGGGCTCCATGGGCTACGTGGTGGGCGAGAAGATCGCACGCACCGTGGAGCGCGCCACCAAGATGGGTATGCCGCTTATCATCTTCACCTGCTCGGGCGGCGCCCGCATGCAGGAGGGCCTGGTATCGCTCATGCAGATGGCCAAGGTGAGCGCGGCGATCGAGCAGCATGGGGCTGCCGGCTTGCCGTACTTCAGCGTCATCTGCGATCCCACCACGGGCGGCGTGACCGCGTCGTTTGCCATGCAGGGCGATGTGATCATATCCGAGCCGCATGCGCTTATCGGCTTCGCCGGGCGCCGTGTGATCCAGGACACCATCAAGCAGACCCTGCCCGAAAGCTTCCAGACGGCGGAGTTCTGCCTGGAGCACGGACTCATCGATGCGATCGTGGAACGCACCGACTTGCGCAGGGTGCTTGCGAACCTGGTGAAGATCCACGTGGTGGATGCGCGCGGCATGGAAGGCAGGCAGACGGAGGAAGAGGATGAAGCCCCCGACCCGATTCCAGGCGATTCCTGCAGTGATTCGGTCGCCTCGCAAGATGCCTTCCCGCGTATCGACGCGAGGAAACCCGGTTTGCTTTCTCGTGCGGTGAAGGCGGTTGCGAAGGCGGGGTGGAAGGGCCGCGTCGTCATCGACAGCATCGACGGCGACGAAAGCCGCAGTGTGGCGCGCGCCCTCCGCAAGCGCGGCGTGGCGGACGTCCCCGGGGTGAAGCCCGTATCGCCCAAGGACGCGCAGGGCAATGCCGCATGGGAGAGCGTGATGCTCGCCCGCAACGTGCACAGGCCCACGTCCATGTACTACATCGACCGCATGGTCGACGACTTCGTGGAGCTGCACGGAGACCGCATGTTCGCCGATGATGGGGCGATCGTTGCCGGCTTGGGTTGGATCGGCTCCACCCCGGTGACGGTGATCGCCCAGGAAAAGGGCGCCGACCTGAACCAGCGCATCGCCCGCAACTTCGGTTGCCCGCAGCCCGAAGGCTACCGCAAGGCCTTGCGCCTGATGCGCCAGGCGGAGAAGTTCGGTCGTCCGGTCGTGTGCCTGGTCGACACCCAGGGTGCCTTCTGCGGCATGGAGGCCGAAGAGCGCGGGCAGGGTAATGCCATCGCGGATAATCTGGTGGCCCAGGCGGGGCTTTCCGTCCCCATCGTGAGCGTGGTACTGGGAGAAGGCGGTTCGGGCGGAGCGCTCGCGCTTGCTATGGGCAACCGCGTGGCCATGCAGAAGCACGCGGTGTATTCCGTGCTTTCCCCGGAAGGCTTCGCGTCCATCCTGTGGAAGGATCGCAGCCGCGCGGCGGAGGCGGCAGCTGTGATGAAGATGAGCGCCGAAGAGGCCTGCGCGATGGGTATCGTGGAAGAGGTGCTTCCCGAAGGAGCGGGCCCTGCCCACGAGAACCCCGAGCAGGCGGTTGCCGCGGTTCGGGATTTCGTGGAGCGCAGCTTGGATGAGTTGATTGTGCTTTCGCCCGAGGAAATCCGCACCCAACGATACGAGCGCTTCAGGAAGCTGTAGGCGGATCGGTTACGGTTCGGCGGCGATAAAGAAAAGAGAGGCATTCGGCACCCTCCCAGCCGTCAGGCAGGGAGGGTGTTCTGTTCTTTTTACTCCATGTTCAGGGGAGCGAAACGAAGAAAACGCTAGGTAATTCTGTGCTATCCCAGCTGCACATGAATGCGTTTTCAATATTCAGGGTTCGTTTTCCAACTTGGTGTTTTTACGCATTGAGAGTGAGGATTAGCGCATTCTCTTGTTAGCTTACTGTTAGAAATCTGCAAGTTGTTTACTATCTGTAACCATGAGTTACGGGCACAGCAAGCATGCCGAGTATTCGGATTCGGCCCGCATCAGGGCAAATAACGTTCCTCGGCATAATCATAGAACTGAAGATCGGGCGAACCCGCATCCGCCTCGCACAAGTGAGACGCGAGGCAAAGCAACCGCACCCGCCGACGCTGGCGGGTATAGCCGTTTTTCATCGAAATATTCCACGTCGTATAAACGCACAGTACTCAGTAGCCGCATTGCAGTGGTGCTGATCGTGCTTGCGGTTATCCTGCTGCTCGTTTTTGCGATATCGAAGCTTATTCCCCGCGAACCTTCCGTTGCTCCTTCCGAGGAGTATCTGATTTCCCTGGAATCCGGGGATGTCGATGCCGTGAACAAGGAAGTGCGAGCGGTTCACGACCGTGTGAATAAAGAGCTGGGCCTTGATGAGGCAAGCGAAGTCTGGGTGGAATTGGAAGACTGCGTTTTCATGGGCGATTCGCGCGTAGTGGGTTACGAAGCTTTCGAATTCGTTCCATCTGATCGTGTTTTCGCCTTTGCGGGAGCGCATATCACCGATGCGAGGGATTCTGCCGAAAAGGTGGGAAGTATGCGCCCCGAGATCATCTTCGTCGCATACGGGTTGAACGATATCGGTATCGGGCTTTGGCCTAAAGCAGAAGATTATGCCGCCGAAACGGTGAAGACCATCGAAGCGCTGCAGGCTGCCTCGCCCGGCTCGGTAATCGTGGTCAGCTCGGTTCTTCCTGCGGTCGGTCCGGGTTTGAGCGCTGATCCCAATTATCCGAGGATCCCGGAATACAACGATGCGCTTGCCGCCGCCTTGAAGGATATGAAGGGTGTAGTCTACGCGGATTGCACGGAAATGGCAAAAGAAAACGAGAATCTCTACGCGCAAGACGGCCTTCACTTACAGCAGGATATGTACCCCCTCTGGGTATCTACGCAATATCGCGCTTACGAGGAGCGTTCCTAGCATATGGAAAATATCACGGAAAACGAGCAGTGGCGCGAAGAGGTATCCGCGCCCAAGCATGCGGGCCCTCAGCATGTCGTTGGCAATAACCACGTCCATTCTTCCACAGCGGTATCGATGCAGGATCCCGCGTCTTACGAGGGCGCCTCTTCTACGCCCGAGGCGCACCATCAGATGCGCGATGACTCTGATATAAGGCCCTTCACTATCGTCAAGTTCGTCCTGATCGCCTGCCTGCTCGCCTTCGTCTTTTTCACTGTTGCGAGCGATCCTATGAGCGATGCCTCCATCGACGATGTATCCCAGGCGGTTATCGAGTCCATGGGCGATAACACGGAAACCATGAAGGAAGCTGACGGTCGTGCTTTCAAGCGGGATTTCGGCCTTTCCGCCAATGATTACGAGGGCGTTGTGTATTACGCGCCGGCTTCGAATATGGAGGCGACGGAGGTTCTGGTGGTAAAGCTGTCGGATACCTCCCAGCAGCAAGAACTGCGCGATGCCGTTGAAACCCGTGTATCCCAGCAACTGAATACCTTCGAAGGCTATGCACCCGAACAGGCCGGATTGATGCAGGATGCCGTTGTGGATGTGCGTGGGAATTACGTTCTGTATGCGGTGGGCTCTAATGCCCAGGCGGCGCGTTCCGCTTTCGCGAAGAGCTTGTAGGGGGCGGCATGGTATTCAGCAGTCTGTTCTTCGTATTCGGATTCCTGCCCGTTGCCCTTGCCCTATACTACCTGGTCCCTATGAGGGCGAAGAATCTGATGCTGCTCGCGGTCAGCCTGGTGTTCTACGCCTGGGGCGAGCCGGTGTACGTGGTGTTGATGGTTTTGAGTATCGCAATCAATTACGCTGCCGGTCGCGAAATAGGCGCCTTGGTGGAGTCGGGGCAGAAGGCTCGGGCCAAGACGGCGCTGATAAGCACTATCGCCGTCGACCTGGGTGTTCTGGGCTTCTATAAGTATGCAAGCTTCTTCGTGCAGAATTTCAATGCGATTTCGCCGATCGATATCCCTGATCCCGACCTTGCACTGCCCATCGGTATTTCCTTCTACACCTTCCAGGTGCTCTCCTACATCATCGACGTGTATCGAGGCCATGTGGAAGCGCAACGCAACGTGATAACCTTCGGCGCGTATGTGACCATGTTCCCGCAGCTCATCGCAGGTCCCATCGTTCGTTATGCCGATATCGAGCGGCAGCTGATGAGCCGTACCCTTTCCTGGGCTCGCATGGGCGACGGTACCGTGTGGTTCTTGCGTGGCTTGGCGAAGAAGGTGCTTATCGCCGACACCATGGGCGCCTTCCATGAGTCCATCCTGTCGCTGGGAACATCGGGCGGTCCCGCGCTCACCGCGTGGCTGGGCTGCTTTGCCTACACCATGCAGATTTACTTCGACTTCAGCGGCTATTCCGATATGGCCATCGGTTTGGGCAAGATGCTGGGCTTCGACTTCCTGCGCAACTTCAACCATCCCTATATCGCCACCAGCATCACGGATTTCTGGCGCAGATGGCACATGTCGTTGAGCGGTTGGTTCCGCGACTATGTCTACATCCCCCTGGGCGGTAACCGTTGCTCGAAGGGCCGCCATATCTTCAACCTGCTGGTGGTTTGGAGCCTTACCGGCATGTGGCATGGTGCGGCGTGGAACTTCATCATGTGGGGTGCGTATTTCGGCATTCTCCTGATAGTGGAGAAATATGCCTTCGATGGTGCGCTGACGCGTCTGCCGAAGGGATTGGGCCACGTGTACACCATGGTCGTCGTCATGATCAGCTGGGTGCTGTTCTTCTCTGCGAGCGGGGCGGATACCCTTTCGTATCTGGGCATGATGTTCGGCCTGGGCGGAGGCGGTTTGTGCGATGCGACCTCGTTCTATTTCCTGCGCACCATGTTCTTCTGGGGTGCGATCGCTGTGGTTTTCTGCACTCCCGTTCCTTTGCGCTGGTTCGATAGCGTATTCGCGGGCAAGCCTCAGGCGCAGGCGATATTCCAGTGCGTGTGCTACGGCCTGCTGTTCGCGGTATGCATCGCCTTCATGGTGAGCAGCACCTACAGTCCGTTCTTGTATTTCAGGTTCTAAGGAGGGGTGAGCAATGGATAGGAATCGAATGGATCGTCGACGCAGCGAATACCGTCGCACCGTTGGAACCAGTCGGCTTACTCCCGAGCAGCGTGCCGCCGAAAGGCGCCAGGCCGCTCGAAAGAACCGTGCTGCCCGTGGGGGCAATGATGTCCTCGATCGGCGCATGGATGCGGCCCGGATGAGGGCTGCCGAAAGCGCACGGCGCGCAAGTCGGGCGAACAGTGCGTATCGCGGTACGACTGCGGGTTCGAGCCGCACACGGGTGGGTTCGGATAGGCTGGCAGGACGTTCTTCGCTTCGTTCCCAGAATCGTGCTTCCGTTTCATCGGGCCGCGGTAGGGGATCGGTTTCTGCAGTGCGCGATATCCACCGCGGGGCAAACAGGGGCTCGGCTCGTAGAAGGCTCGATGAAGGTAGTGCCAGGAGGCAGCCGAAGACGCCTAAACCTTCGATCGGCAAGATTGCCGCCACTACGGCGAGCGGCGCTTCGGCTGCGGTTGATTTCGTAAGGCGCGGCATCGTTTCCCCTCTTGGCAATGCTGTGTCTTCAAGCTTGGAAGGCAGGAAGAGGGATAGGTCCCAGGTTGTCGCTTCTCGGTCTCACTCGCGCGAAACGGTGAAACAGCGCACGCATTCGAGAAAGCCCGCGCGGGCTGGAAAGCGCGTGGAAGGCAGGACTTCTGCCGTTGGCCGGGATGCAGGCGCTCGCACGCAACGCGATGACGGGCGTTGGAATGATCCAAACGCCTTTGATGCATCTACCGATTATGCATTGGAGCGCGAAGGTGCTCGTCGTGCCCCGCGGGTGGATCTTGCGGGGCTTCGTTCGGCCGGCACTCGTGTGAAGGATAAGGCTACTGCGATCGCTTCCGGCATTTCGGGAAGATTCAGCGGCATTTCCAGAAGGCTTGGCAGGTTGGGGACCGAGGCCCCAGACAGCACCGATGATCTGGTTTTCTGCGACAGATTGCCCGTGATGTTCTACAAGATGGTTGCCGGCGTGTTCGTTGCTGCGGTATTCGGGTTCTGCCTGGTTTCCTGGGTGATGCCCGATAAGGACTTTTCTGCGGAAGAAAATCGCACGCTTGCGAGCTTCCCGTCTTTTTCCGTGGCGGGTGTGCAGGATGCATCCTTCATGAATGGCTTGGAGGATTGGAATGCCGACCAGTTCGTGGGCCGCAATGCGTGGACCAGCCTTCAAGTGGGTGTTAATCGCCTGTTGGGCAAGCAGGAGTTCAACGGTGTGTTCCTGGGCAAGGATGACTATCTGATCCAGGCGCCTACCGAACCCGATTACGAGCAGGTCGATGCGAATATCGCCGCAATCAACCAGTTCGTTGCGCGGAATCCCGATTTGAGCATGAATATGATCGTAGTACCGAATGCTTCTACCACCATGGTGGACTGGCTGCCCAAGGGTGCTGCGGTGCACGACCAGCAGAAGGACAAGGAATTGCTGCAGAGCGACTGCAGCGTTCCCCTGGTAGATGTCGAGGGCGTGATCAGCGAGAACGTGGATCAGGGTATGTACTACCGCACCGACCATCATTGGACATCGGAAGCCGCCCGGCTGACGCTGGATGCTGCTGCGGGTTCTCTGGGAATCGAACCGGTGAGCGACTACGGTGTCGAAACGGTGACGGATAGCTTCCAGGGTACCTTGGCTTCGACTTCGGGTATCCGGAAAGCCAAGGACCGGATCCAGGTGCTGGTACCCAAGGGCGTGGACGTGCGCTATACCGTGCGCGATTCCGATAATTCTTCCAAACGCACGAGCGTGTACGATTCGACGAAGCTGCAGGAAAAGGACAAGTACCAGGTATTCTTCGGCGGCAACCACGCGATGGTCGATATCCAGACTACCGTGAAGGAACCGAGGCGCCTGCTGGTGGTGAAGGATTCCTACGCGAACGCCTTCGTGCCCTTGTTGATTCCCTATTACAACGAGATCGTCATGGTCGATCCGCGCTATTACACGGACGACATCGATACCTTGGTTTCTTCCAAGGGCATCACCGACGTGCTGTTCCTGTACAACATGGACACCTTCATGACGGATTCCGATATCGACCAGGTATTCGCAACCCCGGAAGAGCCCGAAGAGGACGAAGGGGAAGAGGAAGACGGCCAGGAAGACCAGTCTGAACAGGAAGCTTAGAGTGGGGGAACAGCTTTGATGGCGGCAGGCGAAGAATGTTCTTCGTTGCGACGTAGGGTCATCAAGGGAAGTATTAATCACTTGAAAAAAAAAGATGGGGACCAATTAGCAGGTCCCCATCGTTCATCTTAGCGGAGCTATTCTCGATTAACGACTAGTATGCAGCCCAGAAACATCCATCGCAGCCGTAGTGGCTATAGCAAGAATAGTCATGGGTCCAATACTCGTATTCACCCGTATAGATATTTTCGCGGGAAGAAACCGTGCCGTCATCGGAGAAATAGTATTCGTAGCTTCCGATGGTGTAACTGCCGCTCCTAGTGTCGACACCAAGCAATTTACCTTGTGAATTAATATAGTAAAGACTGGTGTCCGAATCACAGTAATCACCATCGTAATAGTAATAACGGTTTACAGCTTTAACCCATCCCCTTTTGCCTTCAGGAACGGATTTAATCCAAACGCCATCATAGTTGAAGAAGTAATAACCCCCATTGATATGGATTCCTTCATCGGACGCTGCTTGTCCAGTCGAATCGAACCAATACCAGTCGTTGCCCCACTTCATCCAGCCGCGTTTTGCGGCACCGGAGTTGGTGAAGTAATACCACTTGTAATTGATCTTCTTCCAGGAGTTGCTCGCCATAGCGCCGCTCTTGTCGAAGTAGTAACGTTTTCCGTCAATCTTCTTCAAGCCGGTTTGCATTGCCTTAGAAGAGGGATCGAGATAATACCAGGTTCCTCCGGAGTTCAGCCAACCCGATTTTGCGGCACCCGAGCTGGTGAGATAGAACCAATTCTTTCCGTTGCTCTTCCAACAGCTGCTTTCCATCGCACCGTTCTTGGTGAAGTGGTATTTCTTCCCATCGATGGTCTTCCAACCGGTTTGCATCACCTTGGTCGACCTATCGAAGAAATACCAGGTGCCGCCAATCTGCTTCCAACCGCTGGCAAGGCCCGATTTCGTTTTGTAGAACCAAGAAGTTCCGCTCTTGAACCAGCCCTGGGTCGTTGGGGCTATGACGAAGTAGGCCTTTGCAGTCCCAGTGTAGTTGCCTTTGCCGGTTATGGTTACGGTTGCTTGGCCAGCATTCTTGTTGTTCGAATATGCGACCTTGAAGTCTTGGTTTGCTTTCAGGCTCTTGCTATTCAGCGATACCCTTGCAGCGGGTTTATGCGTGGTTCCGTTCGCGGTGTACTGGGTCTTGGAAAGGCTTACGGTCGCTCCGGAAATGCTTTTCGGATTGATCTTGAAGGTTTTCCTTACCGTGCCGTAGTAGTCGCCGATGCCCCTGATGATGACGGTTGCGGTGCCGGCATTCTTATTGTTGAAATAAGTGATGGTGTAAGCATCGCCTTCATATAGGCGACCCCAATCATATTCATGCCAATGCCAATCATCGTAATACTCGTCGTCAATATCGCACCATCCATCTTCGTGCCAGTTTCCAATCGGGCCGTATATTTTTACGGAAGGCGTTCTTTCTTTTCCGTTATAAGTGCAGGTTGAATAGGAGAGTTCGATGTCGCAATGACCGATATAGGCTTGTGAGTTATTTTCGCTGCTTGAGGCATCGACTATTTCCAAGCAGATGATGATGTCGTCAGTCGATCCGTCTTCCCAGCAATAACTGTCGGGGTCATCGAGGTAATAGGTGATGTAGTGGACGCCACAATCCCAGTCTGATGGGTCGTCGTAAAGGTTTAATGTTTCGCAGTCGTACCATACTGGATTATTGCAATAGAAGCTGTAACCGTATGCATCGCTCCATTCGTCTAATTCGTAGCTTCCCTCTTCGAAGCAGCCTCCTTCAGGAATAGGCACACAATCCTCGTACCATTGGGTGTCGAGTTCTGCTTCTGCGATCTTCCATTCGATCTGCTTCGGTTCGGTGGTGCCATCGTCCCAGATGTAGTTGGGGAGCAAGGTGGCGGTTGCAGAATAATCGCCGGCTTCCGTTGCCTCGAAATCCCCAGAGAGCTCATAGTCCTCGCCCTCGGTGATTCCGCGCTGGGGTTCGCCGCTTTCCGTCAGGTCCTCTGCGGCAACAGGCGCAGCGATGGGCTTGGGCTTGATGGACCAGGCGACCGTCTTGTCGCCGGTGGTGCCGTCGTCCCAAACGAAGCCTTCCTTCAGGCGCAGGGTACAGCTGTAGTTGCCGGCATCCATGCGCATGCAGCCGGATTCGGCGCTGAAGTGTCCTTCGGCCCCATCGGTGCAGGCGAAGGCCCATCCTTCGGCGGGGTCGATGCCCAGCTGCCATTCGCCATTGAAGACCAGTTCCTTGCCCTGGGGCACGGGAACCTGGGTCTTCTGCTCTTCGGGCTGGCTGCTTTCGCCCTGGTCCTCGCTGCCGTCTTCTGCCGTGCCGTCGGTGCCTTCGTCGGTTGCCTCATCCTGCGTGCCTTCAATGGGGTCGGCAGCGGGCGTTGCGGTGTCTGTGGTTTCCTGGGCTTCTTCGGCGCTGCTTTCAACGGCCTCGTTTCCGGTCATCCCTGCTTCCGCAGAACCCGGTTCCTGCTCGCCTTCGATTGCGAAGGCGGGGGCGGGGATCATGCAGAATGCCAGGGTGAGGCTCAGCAGGATTGAAAGCGCTGCCGCCGGCAGATGCCTTTTCGTCCTTTCCATAGGTATCCCTTCTCTCGGATATCCAAGTTCTGCATGGGTTTGTTCCGAGGAGCGGTGCTTGCAACGCTTGTGAAGCTCGCTGGGCCTGGCGGGGCTGCTTCGTTGCGTGGCCGCATTTCGGAAAACCCATATCAAATCAATGATAGTAGTGCTTTTCCGATTAGAAAGTCTCAGTTGCTAGCTGAAGGGCGCCTGTCCGTTTAATGGTACGGAGAAGCGGGAGTATCCAGGTTCTATCTCCTTCGTGATAATGAAGTTGCTGGCCGAACAAGTTTTTAATATTACCTATATGTAAGATACTGCTATTGTTCGCAATAATCTTACGTATAGGTATGATATACTTCATTG
>JBJEKU010000064.1:0-2053 GCA_051878795.1 Eggerthellaceae bacterium | reverse complement strand
GAACCAAGGGAAAGTGGTACGACCACAAGGTGAGCATCTCGAACGTCCAACCCGCATAGTGCGCACTTTATTTCATCCGTTTATCGGGGCCCAGAAGCGATTCTGGGCCTATTTTTTCGGGTTTGGCGAATCCCCTCGAATCCATTTATGTATAACTAAATCCAATAGATGAAACAGAGCTATTTATACGAATGATAAGGCCTTTGCGACTTGCATTTCCCTCACCGATATTTTTCCTAGGCGAATAGCGTCCATTAAGAAGAAAATGCCGTTTCAGCTGGAAAAACACGAACCTTTATTGTTTTTATCACCATTTGCAGGGAAGAAAGAAGAGTGATATTTTCTCGCGACGGAAGTGCATTGCGCCCTTCCGTTTCTTGTGTCTGGGAGTGTATTTCCCAGTACGCAAGCGAATCGGTTTTTAGCATGCCGGTAGTCCGTTTCTGCGGCGTCCGAAAGAAGGGAAGAACTTGAAGGATTTGATCCTGCACAGCCTGAAGATGCGCAAGGTGGGTACCGTATCCGTGCTTATCAGCATCGCCTTGAGCACGTGCCTGTGCCTTGCTTTGGGGCTAACCTACGGAGGAGTTACCAAGGGTATCGAGCTTTCCGAAGAACGGAGCGGTTCCGACTTGATGGTCGTGCCGCTTTCCGCTCGTACCAGCCTGACCGATACTACCTTGCTGTTTACCGGTGCTCCTGCGAACGTGTACATGGGTACCGACGTTTACGATCAAATCGCTTCCATGGAAGGCGTGCAGAAGGCATCGCCCCAGTTCTTCAGCCAGACCCTCGACATGGGTTGCTGCAGCGTGGGCGAGGAAACCCGCTTGATCGGCGTCGACTTCGATACCGATTTCGTGGTGACCCCCTTGCTTTCCCAGCAGATCGATGGGCTGGAAAGCAACCAGATTATCGCAGGCGGAAACGTTTCCGGCGTGGATACCGGCAAGATGCGCATCCTGGGCGAGGAATTCGAAATCGTCGAGGTGTTGCCCGATACCGGCGGCGAGTTGGATGATTGCATTGTGATGGATATTCAGACCGCTCGCGAACTCGCAAAGAAGATGCCCGATTACGACGAGATCTTCGAAGGCCTGGGCGATCCCGGGAAGCTGATCTCCACCGTGGTAATCGACGCGAATGAGGATGATCCGCCCGCCTACGCGACGCTCTGCTCGAACATCCGTAAGATCTCTGGTATTGCGCTGGTGGAGAACAGCGAGGCAATCGACGCCGCGCAGAAGCAGCTGCGTTCCGTTTTCGTGCTGCTTGCCGTAACTACTGTGGCCATGGTCGCTATCACCTTGCTGCAGCTGTTCGCCCGCTTCTATACCTGCGTGTGGGACCGCAAGGCCGAACTGGCGCTGTACCGTGCGGTCGGTGCCGATGCGGGTGCCTTGCGCAAGATGATCGGCGGCGAGATAGGCATCCTGGTGTTCGGCGGCTGCGCCTTGGGCCTGGTGCTGGGTTTCGTTGGGCAGGGGATGCTGCAGAAGATGCTCATCGAGAGCTTGGATTTCCCCTTCGTGGCCTACGGCGTCGGCGAAAGCGCGCTGCTGTCACTTGTTATCGTAGCCGCCTTCGTATTGATCGCCTTCTTGGCGGTGGTTTGGCCCTTGAAGCAGATTTCCCGTATCGATCCGTCTTTGGCAATGCAGCAGGGGGATATTGATTAGCATGACTACACTCGTTGCAGAGAATCTGGGCAAATCCTACGGAGATGCCGTCATCTTGGAAGGAATCGGCTTCCAGGCAAATCCCGGCGATTCCATCGCCTTCATGTCGCCATCCGGTTCCGGAAAGTCAACCCTGCTTTCCATGCTGGGCCTGCTGCTCACCCCCACGAATGGGCGCGTGATCGTCGATGGGGTGGATACTTCCGCCATGAACGACAAGCAGCTTTCCAAGCTGAGGTTGGAAAACGTGGGCTTCGTGTTCCAGCACACCCAGCTGATAGGATCGCTTCGTGCGATCGAGAATGTGACCGTGCCTGCCAATTTCAGCGCGCAGGGTGCCAAGGCCAAGGCCGAGCAGGCCCGCGAAATGCTCT
>JBJEKU010000063.1:0-11546 GCA_051878795.1 Eggerthellaceae bacterium | reverse complement strand
CAGCCGCCGTACTGGATTGCGGAATGCAGGAAATCAGGCACGACATCAACCGAGCCCTGGTCGAAGGCGAGAAGCCATCCGAATAGCAAAGCCCGGCCCAGGGGCCGATAGCACCGACGGAACGGGAGCGCACGGAGCAGGCGAAAACCACCCGAAACCGATACGCTTCGCCCGATGCAACGAACACGAAGGGGCGGATCCCATGGGTCCGCCCCTTCGTTTCGGCACTCCCCGCCGAATACCGAAGGAGAAACGCCGATTATTCCCGATAATTCCCGGGAAACGGATTACTTCTTGCCCTTGCTGCTCAGTCCGATGGACGAACCCAAGGCCGCAGCCGCATCCAGAAGCTGATCGAACAAGGTGCCCTTCTGGCCTTCAGAAGCATCGTCGCCTTCCCGAACGCCATCACCGGAACCGCCGTCGCCACTGCAGGAACCACCCGGGGCCGCCTGCGAAACGGGACGGTCCACCGCCGTGCGGGCATCCACCCCGACCTGCGACGAATCGACGGCAAGTCCTGCCGAGTCCCCTTCCCCATCCGAGGAACCCTCCTGCGCGGAACCATCCGCTTCCTGGGCTTGCGCCTCCGCCTGAGCGCGTTCGACAAGCACTTGGGCGCGCCGCTTTGCCGTGCCCTCCTTCGCCAGATGGTAGATCGTCGCCATGATCGGCACGCTGAGCACGATACCCACGATACCGCCGAAACTGCCGCCTATGGCGATGGCGATGAGCACCCACATACCGGGCAAGCCGATGGACGAACCGACCACGTGGGGATAGATCAGGTTGCTTTCGATCTGCTGCAACACAACTAGGAAGATAAGGAAGAACAGCGCCTTGATGGGAGAAACGGTGAAGATCAATACCGCACCTACTGCCGCACCGATATAGGCGCCCACGAAGGGGATGAGCGCGGTCGCACCCACCACGCAGCCGATCATAGCTGAATAAGGCATCTGCAGAATCGCCATGCCGATGGCGCAGAGGGTGCCCAGGATGACCGCTTCCACAGACTGGCCGACGATGTAATTATGGAAGCACCTGTTGGTCATACCCGTCACATAACGGATCTTCTTCCTGAGCGCCACGGGAAGGTAGGCGTCCATAAGGATGGAAAGCTGGCTGAGCAGCCTTTCCTTACCGGAAAGCAGGTATACGCTCAGAACGATGGCGATCAAGATATTCACCGTGCTTGAGAAGAACGCCCCCGCTCCGGCGATGAAATTGTTCAAGGTGCCATCCGCCAGGGAAAGCAGCCACTTGATGCCGTTCTTCACCATGTTCTGCATGTCGAATTGGCCCAGGACATCCGGCGAGAGCCATTGCGACAGGTAGGGCATGAGGAAGCTGGTCATATCCTGGATCTGGCGGGCGAGCACCTCGAAGCAACTTGCCATCTTGGGAATGACCAAGCTGAAAATCGCCACGAAAATGCCGATCAACAGCACGAAGGAAAGCAGCATGCTCAAGGGTCGCAGCGCTTTCTTCCCCTTGGGATTCTTGATGAGCCCACCCAACTTGCCCTCGATGGGAACCATGAGGATGTTCACCACATACGCAATGGCGAAACCGATGATCAAGGGCGCAAGAGCACTGAAGATACCGCCGAGCAAGGCCATTGCCTGGTCCCAGTAATGGACGATAAGCCAAAGGGCGAACAGCCATACCACGAAGGTGAGGATGCGTCTGGCGAAGAGGTCTTCTTTCTGCATGGTCCGCTATCCCTTCCGATGATGTCGACAGGCACCCGAGGGCATCGGGTGCGCAGGGGTTTTGCAAAGCATCCGCCAATCGAGCAGCCCCGCATACGGCATCCATCCCGAACGGCACGAGATAAGCCCTTGCGGCACCCGATTGCAGGAACCGGCAGCTGCCGAAACATGGGCAATACCCCGCGAACATTGTGTTGTAAGGACTTAGCACAGTCAATCGCCCAAGACAAGCTGACACCTTACGGTCGCATTCGCGCCACAAGCACACCACGCCCCGACGCACCTGGCGCGCTCCCAGCGTTCGGTCAAGCGCAGCGGGATGCATGGAAGGCTTTGTGCGCAAACCCGGCGAATCCCCGGCGAAAATGCATGAACCACCCCCAACCGGCAAACCCGCCACTCCCCTTCCCTCTTACAAGCCTTTTACTTTCGAAGGCAAACGGAAAAATTCGCGCTTTCCTATAATGGAAAGGAAGAACCGCGGAAGAAGCATACAACCCGAAAGACCGTCCGAGGAACCCTTGCGATGAACCAAACGAAGACACTGCGGAACAAGGCTCTGGAAAGCGCCGGCACCCTGAAGCGCGAAACCTATTTCGCCCTCGAAGAACCCAGACGCGCAGGGCGCGTTGCAAGAACCGCAGGCATCGCGCTGCTTGCGTTGATTGTGGCGAATGCACTCCCCATCGGCTATGACAACGCCGAATACGGATTGCTTTTCACGCAGGCGCTCTTCATGCTCAATGTGGTTTCCACCTTCGTATTCGCAATCGAATATATCCTGCGCCTCTGGGTTGCCGACATCAAGTACCCCCAACTCGGCCCAGCAAGATCGCGCATCCGCTATGCCCGCTCGGCAATGGGGATCGTCGACCTTCTTTCCTGCGTCCCCATGATGTTCTTGTGGCTCTGGCCGCTTTCCACCACACTCTCCGACGCCATCCGCATCGTCCGCCTGGTACGACTGGTGAAGATATCGCGCTACATGCGCGGACTGAGAACCATCATCATCGTGTTCGAAAAACGAAAGCAGGAGATCATCGCAGCCTTCATGGTGCTGGCGCTTGTCTGCATCGCATCGAGCGTGCTCGTATTCGAAGCGGAGCATCGGGTTCAACCCGACAAGTTCGATAGCATCTTCTCCGGCCTGTACTGGGCCCTCACCACCATGACATCCACGGGCTACGGCGATTTGGCCCCCATCACGCCTTTCGGCCGCTTGGTGGGCGGCATCACCATGTTCCTTTCCATCGGCGTGGTTGCCATCCCCGCAGGTATCTTCTCCGCCGGTTTCGTGGCGGAATTCCGCAACAGCGACAACCGCAGCCTGGACGAGCTGGACGAAGACGACGGAAGCTAGCAGCAGAGCCCCTTTCCGCAGGCCCCAATCCAACTCCGACCGAAAACCCCCTCGCATTCTCCCCTTCGCGAACGAGCACGCCCTCCCCCCTGCCCATGGCCCCACCTCTTCCGAAGCCCGTTCTCCATGCCCATGGCCCCGCTTCAACCGAAGCCCCTCCGCAATCTTGGGCACCATCGATCCGGGTAATCTCGATATAACGTTTGAAGACGAAGACCAGACGCAAGAAACCGGGTCGGGACCCCAAGGTCCCGACCCGGCGGAAGGGAGGAGCGTGGATGCTGTGACACGCTCCGCAAAAGCCTGCAATCCGTCTTTCTGGAGAGAGGCCTGCGGGCTAGGAGCTTCCCGGAAGCCGAAAGGCAGATTGCGGCAGAGAGATGGTCTTACTCGTGAACACCGTCGATGGAGAATTCGACCCATTCGGCAACGTTCGATACATGGTCGCCGATGCGCTCCAGGCACTTGGCTACCATCAGCACGTCGAGCGCGTATTCGCCATCGATGTTGCCCTGGGCGATCCTGTCGATCAAAATGCGCATGATGCGGTCGAGCGCATCGTCGAGCACCTGGTCGGACTCGATGACCTGATGGGCCAGATCGCGGTCGCCCTTCACGAACGCATCGATGCCCTCGCCGAGCATCTTCTGGGCATGCTCCATCATGGTGAACAGGATATCCGCCTCCGAATCCAGACGGCCATGCAGATAGCTGGAGATCTCGGCGATCACGAAGGCCTGGTCGCCGATGCGCTCCAAGTCGGTGATCATCTTCAACGCAGCGGATACCTTGCGGAAATCGGTCGCAACCGGCTGCTGCCTCAGCAGCAGGCGCAGGCACATGGATTCGATGTCGCCTTCCATGCGGTCGATACCGTCGTCCATGGTTGCGATGCGGTCCTCGGGAACCCCGTCCTCGTCGGTCATGCACTGGAATGCCAGGGAGATGGAGTCCTTGCACATCTCGCCCATCTGGATGAGCTTGTTGTCCAGCAGTTCGAGCTGCTCGTTGTACAAATCGCGCATTAGCCAAACCTTCCCGTGATGTAGTCTTCGGTCCTCTTATCGGTAGGCGTACTGAAGATCTTTTCGGTATCGCCGTATTCCACCAAGTCGCCCAGCAGGAAGAATGCCGTGGTATCGGACACGCGCACCGCCTGCTGCATGTTATGGGTGACGATGACGATGGTGTAGTCCTGCTTCAATTCCTGCACCAGGTCCTCGATCCTGGAAGTGGAGATGGGGTCCAGAGCACTGGTGGGCTCGTCCATCAGCAGCACATGGGGCTGAACCGCCAAGGCGCGTGCGATGCACAGACGCTGTTGCTGACCGCCGGAAAGACCCAAAGCGTTCTTCTTCAGGCTTCCGCCCACTTCATCCCAGATACCGGCACCCTTCAGGGATTCCTCCACGATGTCGTCGAGTTCGGCCTTGTTGGTGATGCCGTGGGTGCGCGGACCGTAGGCAATGTTGTCGTAGATGCTCATGGGGAAGGGATTGGGGCGCTGGAAGACCATACCCACGTTCTTGCGCAGGGTGTTGACATCGGTGCTCTTCGCGAAGATGTCCTGGCCCTGGTATTCCACGGTACCCGTGATCTTCACGCCGGGGATAAGGTCGTTCATGCGGTTGAGGGTCTTGAGGAAGGTGGACTTACCGCAACCGGAGGGGCCGATCAGGGCGGTTACGCTGCGCTCTTCGATCTCGATGTTGATGTCCTTGAGCGCATGGGCGCTTCCATACCACAGGTTCAAGTCCCTTACGGAAATGACACTGCTCATTCGCTTCTCCTCTTCTTGAAATACATGGCCACCAGGCTTGCCGCGCCGTTGATGCACAGGGTGAGGATCATCAGGATGGCGGCGATGGCGAAGGCAACTTCGAATTCGCCCTGCTCCTTCGCGTATACGTACAGGGCAACCGTCAGGGACGCGCCGGGGCTCATCACGCCGGAGATGAAGCCGTTCAGCGCATGGGCGAAGCCGGCGGTGAACAGCAGCGCTGCGGATTCGCCGACGATACGGCCCACAGCCAGGATGCAGCCGGTGATGACGCCGTCAACGCAGTTGGGCAGAACCACGGTGCGGATCATGCGCCACTTGCCGGCACCCAGGCCGAAGGCACCTTCGCGATAGCTCTGCGGCACCGTCTTCAGGCTTTCCTGCGTGGTGCGCATGATGGTGGGCAGATTCATGATCGCCAGGGTGAGCGCACCTGCCAGGATGGAGGTCTTGAAATCCAGGAACTGGCAGAAGACCAGCATGCCCACGAGGCCGTATACGATGGAGGGGATGCCCGAAAGGGTTTCGGCGGCGTATTCGATGATGCCGACGATCTTCGCGTTGGACGCGTACTCGGTCAGGTACACCGCCGCGCCCACGCCCAGCGGCAGCACCACCAACAAGGTGACGATAACCAGGTACAGGGTGTTCAGGATATCGGGCAGGATGCCGATGCTCCCCGCAAGGTAACTGGGCTTGGTGGTGAGAAGCTCCCAGGTGATGTTCGGCAAGCCCTTGACCAGTACGTATGCGATCATGAAGACTACCAGCGCCACGGTGATGCCCGTGCACAGGTACATGAGCGCCTTCATGCCGCCGATATAGGCCCGGCGCTTGCCATTGGCATTGCTATTCATTCGATCACTTCTTTTCGCGCTTCAGGAAGAAATTCAGGGCGGCGTTGATCAGCATGACGAACAGGAACAGGACCAACGCTACGGAGAACAGCGCCTGCTGATGGAGGCTGCCGTCGACCGCGTAGGACATCTCACTGCACACCGCGGTAGTGAGGAAGCGGACGCTTTCGAACAGGCCGGGCATGTTGGCAACGTTGCCGGAAACCATGATGACCGCCATCGCCTCGCCGATTGCACGGCCCACGCCCAAGACGACTGCAGCTGCGATACCGCTTTTCGCGGCGGGGACGGAAACCTTGAAGTAGGTCTCCACATCGGTGGCACCCAGGGCCAGGGATGCATCCTCGTAGTCCTTGGGAACCGCTTCCAGTGCAGTGAGCGAGACCTTGATGATGGAGGGAAGGACCATAACCGCCAAGACGATGATTGCGGCGAACAGGCTTGCACCATCGGGGAGGTTGAAGGTGGTGCGCACCAGGGGAACCAGCACCAGCATGCCCACCAAGCCGTAGACGACAGAGGGGATGCCTGCAAGCAGGCTGACCGCATGCTCGACAACCGACTTCACCTTCGCGGGGGCCAGCTTGGCCAGGTACACCGAGGTGAAGAATCCCACGGGAACGCCGATCAGGATGGCGCCCGCAGTACCGTAGATACTGGTCAGGATGAAGGGCAGGATGCCGTAGGAGGGGTTTTCTCCCGTTGGCGCCCAGGTGGTGCCGAACAGGAAGTCGATGATACCGATCTTCCCGATAGCGGGAACGCCCGCTACGAGCAGATACACCGAGATCAACAGAACGAAGCCTACGGTGATGATGCCCAGGATCAGGAAGATACCATGCACGATATCTTCGGCCAATTGCTTTCGATTACTCAAGGGATACCTCCGTTCAGACCACGGGCGGGCCTAGCAAAGACCCGCCCGTTTCGGTTCGGTTAGTTCGCGGGCACCACGCCGGCGGAGGTGATGATGTCGTGAGCTGCTTCGCTGGTCGCGTAGTCGAAGAATGCCTGGGCTGCATCGGAGAGCTGTTCGCCTTCCTTGGTTACCAGGATGAAGGGACGCTGGACCTCGTAGGTGCCATCGGCGATGGTTTCCTCAGAGGGGGCAACGCCGCCGACGCTCACAGCCTTGACGGAATCCTGCAGGGAAGCCAGGGAAGCGTATCCGATTGCAGCGGGATTGCCTGCAACGGTGGTGATGACGTCACCGGTGGAAGTGAGTTCCTGGCGGTACTGGCAAGCCTCTTCGGTGCCGGTGATGGATTCGAAGCCGTCGCGGGTGCCGCTACCAGCCTCACGGCCGATCAGAACGATTTCCGCATCGTCGCCGCCGACTTCCTTCCAGTTGGTGATCTTGCCGGTGAAGATGTCGGCGATCTGCTGGACGGTCAGGTCATCGACCTTGTTCTCGGGGTTGACCACGATCGCGATGCCGTCCTTGGCGAGCACGGTCTCGGTCAGGCCCTGGGCCAGCTCTTCATCCTTCAGGTCGCGGCTGGAAAGACCGATGTCGCAACGGCCTTCGGTTACCGCGGTGATACCGCTACCGGATCCGGTGGGATTGTAGGTGAAGGTGACGCCGGGATTCTCTTCCTCGAAGGCCTCGCCCAGACCGCCGATGACCTTTTCCATGGACGTGGAACCGTCGGTGGTTACCGTGCCCTCTACCTGCTCTTCAGCGGATCCGCCGCTGCAGCCCGCCAGCATCGCCGCAGACAGGGCAACGGTTGCCAGCAAAGGCAAAATCAGTTTCCTTTTCTTCATGTGAACCATCTCCTTTTCTTGTTTCACAGGGTCGTCAAAATCCCTTGGAACATGATTCTGAAGAGGCGCGATGAAAGCAGGGTCATGGGCAAGTCAAACGAAGGTAAAGATGGTTCCGAAAAGGTAAAGGATGGCCGCGAAAGTAAAGAAAAGCACTACCGAGGCGCATATTACCTGGTCAAGCAGCAAAATGCACACATGGAGGTTGCGGGCGCCGAGAAGAAAGATAATCGGCAAGCGCACAGGGACCATCCAACCCGCCCCGCGCACCCGCCATCTGCCCGTTAAGGGGCAAAACCGCCGAAATACATAAAGGGCCCGCAGATGCGGGCCCGAAGGTAGCGATATGCAAGTCGCCGATGCTACATGAACAGCAGGAACAGATAGGTGAACACGTATGCCAGCAGGCCGCAGCCGGGGAAAGTGAGCACCCAGGTTGCGACCATGCGCCCGGCGAGCGACCATTTCACCTTGAAGAAGCTGCGCGCCGCGCCCACGCCCATGATGGCGGTGGTCTTGGTGTGCGTGGTGGAAACGGGCATGCCGGTGAAAGTCGCCAGGCCGATGCAGAAGCACGCCGAAAGGCATGCGGCAAAGCCCTGGGCCTGCTCCATGCGCACCATGTTCATGCCCACGGACTTGATGATCCTGCGACCGCCGATTGCGGTGCCCAGCGCCATGGACAGCGAAACCAGAAGCACCATCCACAAGGGGAAGGACCCGCTCAGCTCCGACGAGCCCGTCATGGCGATCATGACACCTAGCATGGCAAGCGACAGGAACTTCTGGCCGTCCTGCGCGCCATGAAGAATGGCCACGCCGGCGCCCGCGACGATCTGGGCCCACTTGAAGCCCTTGTTCGCCTTGCGGCGGTTGCATCCGGAAAAGATGATGTTGATAAGCCTCATGAACAACCAACCGCTGCCGAAGCCCAGTACAGTGGAGATGACCAGGCCGTAGATGACCTTCATCCACTCGGCGCCGTTGACGCCGGCCAGGCCGCCCTGCAACGCGATCGCCGCGCCGGTGATGCCGGCGATGAGCGAATGGCTCTGGCTGGTGGGGATGCCCAGCGCCCAGGCCGCCACGCCCCAGACGATGATGGCCACCATCGCCGCGGCTAAAGCCACCAAGGCGGCGTGGTTGTCTCCCCCGAAATCGACCATCTTGAAGATAGTCGCCGCAACCGCAGTTGATACCGCAGTGATACCTAAAAGGCCGACCAGATTGCAACCCGCCGCCATGATGATGGCCGGCGTGGGCCTCATGGCCCTGGTTCCCACCACGGTGGCGATGGCGTTAGGCGCATCGGTTGCGCCGTTGACCATAGTGGCCCCAATGCACAGCACCACGATAACGGCGAGAATCGGGTCGCTCGTCAATGCTCCTAGAAACGAGCCAAAATCGATTCCCATTACTCTCCCTTCGCAAGACAAAAGGAACCTGTTTTCTCCTAGAAGGGAGATTCTGAAGAAGCCCGGTAAAGCGAAGGTCAGCCGATTATCAAGAGAATGTAAAACCGCAGCACGAAAAACCGCCTCCCGCTTCATAACGCAAGGTCAGAAGCAGAAGGCGGTTGTTTTGGAAATGCAATACCCGCCGACTCGCCAGTACAGGCGCAAAGCCGGCAGACCGAAGGCCGTTTCCTACATGAACAGCAGGAACAGATGCGTGAACACGTATGCCAGCAGGCCGCAGCCGGGGAAGGTGAGGATCCAGGTTGCGACCATGCGGCCGGCGAGCGACCATTTGACACTGCGGATACTGCGGGATGCGCCCACGCCCATGATGGCGGTGGTGTTGGTGTGCGTGGTGGAAACGGGCATGCCGGTGAAGGTGGCAAGGCCGATGCTGAAGCACGCCGAAAGGCACACGCAGAAACCCTGGGCCTGTTCCATGCGCACCATGTTCATGCCCACGGACTTGATGATCTTGCGGCCGCCCACGGCGGTGCCCAGGGCCATGGACAGCGAGATGAGCACGACCATCCAGAAGGGGAAGCCATCGGGAAGGTCGGAAGAACCCGTCATGGCGATCATCACGCCCAGCATGCACAGGGAAAGGAACTTCTGGCCGTCCTGCGCGCCATGCAAGGTCGCCACGCCCGCGCCGGAGATGATCTGCGCCCACCTGAAGCCCTTGTTGGCCATTCGGCGATTGCATCCGGAGAATATCTTATTCACTATCCGCATGAACAACCAGCCGCTGCCGAAGCCGACCACGGTGGAGATGACCAGGCCGTAGATGACCTTCATCCACTCGGCGCCGTTGACGCCGGCCAGGCCGCCCTGCAACGCGATCGCCGCGCCGGTGATGCCGGCGATGAGCGAATGGCTCTGGCTGGTGGGGATGCCCAGCGCCCAGGCGGCCACGCCCCAGACGATGATGGCCACCATCGCCGCGGCTAAGGCGACGAGCGCCGCGTGGTTGTCTCCCCCGAAATCGACCATCTTAAAGATGGTGGAGGCGACTGCGGTGGATACCGCGGTAATTCCCAACAGACCGACAAGGTTGCATATCGCAGCCATGATGATTGCCGGGAAGGGCCTCATGGCCCTGGTGCCGACTACCGTAGCAATGGCGTTAGGTGCGTCGGTTGCGCCGTTGACCATGGTAGCGCCGATTGCCAGCACCACGATAACGGCAAGAACAGGGTCGCTGACGAGTGTTCCTAGAAACGATGAGAAATCGATTCCCATTTTTCTCCCTCCTGAAGACATCTCGACTATTTTAGTTAAAGCCAAGGTAAATTCTTCGACAGTGGAGCGTAAATTTTACAAATCCGTTGAGCGGCTGCGCAGGCCTGTTATCGCCTATCGTGAATCAGTCGTAAAGCTTGCGAAAAGTTAGCGTAAAGAGCAGACACGAGGGATCCGAACAGGAAGAGCGACAGCCTCGCAAATCGGCCCAAGAGTCGCAAAAACGTATCCAACCGCAGGTAAAACCGCCTTCGCTTGCATATAATTAACAGGCATGTAACACGCGCCCGCAGCAAGACGGACGCGCCCCACCCAACCCGAAGGAGGCCCGCATGGATCCCAACAAGCGTCCCGACGATATGGTGCGCATCACCACCCCCGAACTGGCCCAGGCATTCATCGACGAACAGGTTGCCGCGATCCGCGAGCAGGTCGGCGACAAGAAGGTCCTGCTGGCCCTTTCCGGCGGCGTTGACAGCTCCGTTGTCGCTGCCCTGCTGATCAAGGCGATCGGCAAGCAGCTGATCTGCGTGCATGTGAACCACGGCCTGATGCGCAAGGGCGAAAGCGAGCAGGTCATCGACGTATTCCAAAACCAGATGGATGCGAACCTGATCTACGTGGATGCAACCGACCGCTTCCTGGACCTGCTGGCCGGCGTGGAAGAGCCCGAGGCCAAGCGCCATATCATCGGCGAGGAATTCATCAAGGTGTTCGACGAGGAAGCCGCCAAGCTGGAGGGCATCAGCTTCCTGGGCCAGGGCACCATCTATCCCGACATCCTGGAATCCCAGGACGGCGTAAAGGCGCACCACAACGTGGGCGGCCTGCCCGAAGAAATGCAGTTCGAACTGGTCGAGCCCGTCAAGCTGCTGTTCAAGGACGAAGTACGCGTCGTCGGCCGCGAACTGGGCCTGCCCGAGAGCATGGTCGAGCGCCAGCCCTTCCCCGGCCCCGGCCTGGGCGTGCGCTGCACCGGCGCCATCACCCGCGATCGCCTGAACGCGCTGCGCGAAGCCGACGCGATCGTCCGTGAGGAAATCGATGCTGCCGGCCTGAAGGTATGGCAGTACTTCTGCGTAGTACCCGACTACCGCGCAACCGGCGTACGCGACGGCAAGCGCGCATACGAATGGCCCTGCATCATCCGCTGCGTCGACACCATCGACGTCATGACCGCAACCGTACCCCGCCTGGACTGGGACCTGCTGGAGCGCATGACCAACCGCATCCTGGCAGAGGTCCCCGGCATCTGCCGCGTCTGCTACGAGCTGTCGCCCAAGCCCATCGCCACCGTTGAGTGGGAGTAAGCAATATAAAATCGTATCGGTTTACGACAAAATGACGCCCTCTGAAAACACCAGTTCA
>JBJEKU010000062.1:0-11682 GCA_051878795.1 Eggerthellaceae bacterium | reverse complement strand
TCAATGCGGTGTATGATGCCGGTCTGCCTATTGTCGAGCGCCGCAACCATACCATGTACATTTCCAGTTATCCCGAAGGCCGTGACGCTGCGGTAAGCTGGCCCGACTTGGATTTCAAGTGGGAGAACGACACCTCTTCGGACATCCTGGTCAAGACCAGTTCCACCGACACCTCGCTTACGGTTTGCCTGTACGGCATCAGCCCCGGATACACTGTCGAAACCCAGACCGGTGAATGGACAGACTCGACCGATTACGAGAAGGTCGTGAAATACGATAGCGAGCTTGCTCCCGGTACCTCCTACGTAAAGACCACCGGTTCGAACGGCCATACCATCCAGGTAATCCGTACGGTCAAGGACAAGAAGGGAGATAAGGTTCGTGAAGACACCTTCATCTCGGTCTACGAGCCTACCGATGAAGTGACCGTCCGCGGCGGAACTGCTGCAGATTGGGCTTCGGACAATTCATAAAACCCGTAATCCTAAGGAGCTTTGCCTTTGAAGAAATATCTTCGCAATACCGCACTTTGCCAGGTGCGTTCCAAAGCAAGGTTTTCCGCAGTCGCCAGCGCATCTTTTGCGCTGGCGCTCTGCGTCGCCTTGCCCGCAACGGCATTTGCCGATGTCAGGCAGGATGATCTGGTTGCAGGAAAATCGGTTGCCGAACGCGCGCTCGATGATTCCCAATGTCCCGATGTCTCTGCCGAGCGTGTGTATGTAGTCGGACAGGATGGGACTGTGTACTTCCAGCGGAACGATTCCGATTCCGCCCAGATTGCGAGTGTCACGAAGGTGATGACTGCGCTCGTCGCCTTGGATAACGCGCCTTTGGATTACACGGTCACTGTAAGCGAAACGGCTGCCGGCATCGGCGAATCCAGCGCCAACTTGCAAGCGGGCGACACCATGACCCTGGAAGAAGCGCTCAAGGCGCTTATGATTCCCTCGGGTAACGATGCGGCCCAAGCGATCGCGGAATCGGTGGGTGCCCAGCTTGCAGACGACCCTTCGAATCCCGATAACTGCACCCAAGCCTTCGTCGATGCGATGAACGCCAAGGCCGCTGAACTGGGAATGGAAGATACCTTATTCACCAATCCCCATGGCTTGGACGACGATGGATTCGAGAGCGATCAGCATAGCTGTGCGAAAGATGTCTCGCTCATGTGCGCTGCCGCTATGAAGTCGGAGGACTTCCGAGCGGTGGTTTCCGGTCAGTACAGCAGCTGCACCATCACCCGTAATGGGGCCGAGGAAACCATCGAGCTGGAATCCACCGATCAGCTGATCGGCACCTATGAGGGGACCTGCGGCATCAAAACCGGTTTCACCGATGCTGCTGGCGGCTGCTTCGCCGGGGCATGCAACCGTGACGACAAGGATCTCTATGCCATCGTGCTGGGTTCTTCCGACGAGGAAACGCGCTTCTCCGATACCACGGTACTTTGGGATTGGGTCTATGCCAATACCATCGAATACCCCTTGGGGAATTCCGAGCAGACCGTCACCGACCAAGGCGGCAAGGAAGTGCCTTTGATCGCAAAGGTCAGCTGCACTTCCTGGATCGACAAGACCGTGGATGCCACCTTGGAAGATCCTGAATCCACTGTGGAGCTCTTCGCGTTGAAGGGCGACATTACCCAGACCGTGGATTTCGAAACCTTAGAAGGTACCGTCAACGCGGGGGACAAGGTGGGTTCTATTACCTACAAGCAGGATGGCGAAACCCTTGCCACCCTGGATTTGGTTGCCGCCCAAACGGTGGAAGGGCCCAAATGGTACGAGAAGGTGGGTATCTGGTTCAAGCGCCTTTTCGGGGGTATTAAGGGCGAGCCTTCTTATGCCGAAAACGTCCAGGTAATCGAAGGGACCGTTTCGCCGCTTGAGGCTATGGAGCCCGACAAGGCTTCGGATGAGAAGTCCGAGGATGATGAAGCAGCCAAGGATGGCGATGCTTCCGAGAAGGATTCTTCCGAAACGGACAAAGACGATGATGGACGATCCCAGCCTTCGGATTCCTCTGGCGACTCCGAGGCTGCCGATGATGATGCGGATTCCGATGATGAAGATGCATCCACTCCAGGTGAAAACTCCTCTACCGATGAAAACGATACAACCACTTCCAGTTAGGAGTTCGGACTATGTATAAGACCTGTCCCATCTGCAAGACGGAAATCGCCTCCTCTTGCGAGAGCTGCCCTGCTTGCGGCTTCAACCTGTTCGGTTCCACCCAGCGCATGCAGCCCATCACCTTCACGCGCGACCAGGCCCAGCCCTTCGTGAAGCCAAAGCCCCAGGATGCCCGTTTCGTGGTTGTTCGCGGGGAGCAGGTGAATACCGTTTATCCGCTCGAGAACAAGGTGATGAGCATCGGCCGTGCCCCGAAGAACGACATCTTCCTGAACGACATGACCGTTTCCAGCACCCATGCGGAAATCTTCCCCCGCGGCGAGCATTTCGTGCTGCGCGACAAGGGAAGCTTCAACGGCGTCTGGGTCAACAATGAGAATGTGGTCGAACGCGCACTGCATGATGGCGACATCGTGCAGATCGGCTCGTTCTGCCTGCTCTTCGAGCAGTAGGCCCATTCACCCAAGCCATAACGTCAAGCAAACGCCAACTTGCTTCGATGGCGAGTACAATAGCGCCATCAAACAGGCGAAGGAGAGAGTCACTATGCAATTTCTATCTGGCAATGAAGCCATAGCGCAGGGTGCCTGGGAAGCAGGTGCCCGAATCGGTGCGGCCTATCCCGGCACGCCTTCCACCGAAACCATGCAGGCATTCGCCGCCAAGGAAGGCGTCTATGCCGAGTGGGCACCTAACGAGAAGGTTGCCGTGGAAGTGGGCGTCGGTGCAAGCGCTGCAGGTGCGCGCGTTCTGTGCACCATGAAGCACGTCGGCGTCAACGTGGCGGCAGACCCCCTGTTCACCGCTGCCTATACCGGCGTGAACGGCGGTCTGGTCGTGCTTGCGGCAGACGATCCGGGCATGCATTCCAGTCAGAACGAACAGGATAGTCGTTTCTATGCGATGGGTGCCCACATCCCCATGATGGAGCCCAGTGATTCCGCCGAGGCGCTCCGGTTCACCAAGGCCGCCTTCGAGCTTTCCGAGCGCTTCGACTGCCCCTTCTTCATCCGCTCTACCGTCCGCATCAGCCACGCCAAGTGCCCCGTAGAGGTAGGGGAGCGCGAAGAGGTGGAACTGCGCCACTATTCCAAGGATGCTGCCAAGTGGGTCATGATGCCCGCGAATGCAAAGCCCCGTCGCCTCGATCTTGACAGGCGCATGGCCGAAGTCCGCGCTTGGACCGAAACCTGCGAGTTCAACCAGGTGATCGAAGGCTCCAAGGAAATCGGCATCATCTGCACTGGTGCCGTCTACCAGTACGTCGCCGATGCCATGCCCGAGGCAAGCATCCTCAAGTTGGGCGTCGCATGGCCCGTCCCCGAAGGCAAGGTCCGCGACTTCGCGGCATCGGTGGAAAAGGTCTATGTCGTCGAAGAGGCTTCCGACTATCTGTCCATGCAGATCAAGGCTGCAGGCGTCAAGCTGTCCGACACTACCGAACCGCTTCCCTGCTACGGCGAGCTTTCCCCGCTTGCCATCGCAAAGGCCTTCGGCAAGCCCGTCCCCCAGCATATCGAAGCGCAGACCGACCTCCCGGGCCGTCCTCCCGCCCTCTGCTGCGGATGCCCTCATCGTATCGTCTTCAAGGAGCTTACCAAGCAGCGCGCCATCATCACCGGCGACATCGGCTGCTATACGCTTGGTGCATTGCCTCCGTTGGGTGCTATGGAGACCACCGTCGACATGGGCGCATCCATTTCCATGGCCCATGGCTTCGAGCTGGTTATGAAGGGTATCAAGCATCGTCCCATCGTCGGCGTTATCGGCGACTCCACCTTCGGACATTCCGGCATTACGAGTCTGCTCAATACCGCATACAACAACGGTACCGGAACCATCTGCATTCTGGATAACCGCACCACCGCTATGACCGGCCATCAGGGCAACTGCTTCAACGGCATCACCCTGCAAGGCAGGTCCTCGCGCGAGATGAATATCGAGGCCATCGTACGAGCCCTCGGCATCGAAGATGTTAAGACGGTCGATCCCAATGACATGCTTGCAACGCGCGATGCGATCAAGAAGGCTATTGCCAACGAAGACCAGTTGAGCGTCCTCATCTTCCGCAGCCCCTGCGCACTGTTGCGCGACAGCTTCCAGCGTAAGAAGCCCTACGAGGTCACTTCCGGCTGCATCGGTTGCGGCGTCTGTGTTTCCATCGGTTGCCCTGCGCTTTCCCGAGATCCCGAAACCGGTACCGCGATGATCGACCGCGACCAATGCGTTGGTTGCGGCCAGTGCCAGCAGTACTGCCATTATGCGTCTATCGTTCAGGAGGATTAATCATGACCGCACAGCCTACCGTATACAGCGATAACGCAACCACCATCCTGCTTGCCGGTGTAGGAGGGCAGGGCACCATCCTCGCAGCGGACCTTCTGGCTAAAACCGCGATGGCAAATGGCTTGCAGGTGAAGCTATCCGAGATCCACGGCATGTCCCAGCGCGGCGGTGCCGTCACCACCGTCGTCCGCATCGGCGAAAAGGTCAATTCCATGGTTTGCTGCGAGGGATGTGCCGATTACCTGCTTTCCTTCGAAACCACCGAGGCGCTGCGCAATATCCAGTTCCTCAAGAAGGATGGCATGCTTTTGGTAAACGACGAATCCATCAAGCCGCTTCCCGTTCTAACCGGAAAGGCGACCATGGCGCAGAACCTGAAGGGCCGCCTGAACGATTTCAATGCGCATCTGGTTCCCGCAACCCGTCTTGCCCGCGAAGCCGGTACCACGAAGTGCGCGAATGTGGTTCTTCTGGGTGCGCTTGCAGCGGGTCTGCCCTTCTCCACCGAAAGTTGGGAAGAGCAGATCAGGGCCAAGGTTCCCCCGAAAACCATCGACATCAACATCAAGGCATTCCATGCTGGAATGGAATGCGTGCAGGCATAGATCTTTGCAGGCTGATGGACAAGAGCTTCCAAACTTTGACCAAGGTGCTTTCAGCGTCGCCCGATATTGCGTCGGGCGACGCCTGTTTGCGCGGTCGTTTCGCTCCGTCTCCCACAGGACGCATGCATGCAGGCAATATCTTCTCCGCTTTGGTCTCCTGGGTGATCTGCAAGCGTAGCGGCGGCGGGGTGGTTTTGCGTATCGAGGATCTTGATCGGTCGCGGAGCAAGGCCGAATACATCGACCAGATCATGCGCGATTTCGAATTCCTTGGTTTGACCTGGGATTACGGGCCGTACTATCAAAGCTCCCGTGATTCGGTTTACGAGGAAGCGTTCAATCGTCTCCAAGAAATGGGCTTGGTCTACCCCTGCTACTGCACAAGGGCCGACCTTCACGCCGCCTCTGCTCCCCATCCAGGCGAAAAACCCATCTATCCCGGCACCTGCAGGATGCTTGCATCTGGGGATTTGCAGGAGAAGGCTCGTGCTGCGGCTCAAGCTGGCAGGAAACCTTCGTTACGAATACGTGTGCCTGGCGATTGCCATTCCTTCTGCGATGGCTTCCAGGGGCAATACATGCAGGTTCTCGACCGTGATTGCGGTGATTTCATCGTCCGAAGGAGCGATGGAGCTTTCGCGTACCAGCTTGCAGTGGTCATCGATGACGCCGCTCAAGGCGTCAACTGCATCGTGCGGGGATCGGATTTGCTTTCGAGCACACCCCAGCAGCTGTTCTTGCAAGATATCCTGGGGCTTCCCCATCCGGTCTATGCTCATGTTCCCTTGCTGATGGGGCCCGATGGGCACCGGCTTTCCAAAAGGCATAAGGATGCCGATTTGGAATGCCTCCTCCAGCGCTTCGGAACGTCGCAGGCAATATTGGGGCATATTGCCTTCGTGACGGGGTTGGTTCCTGAAGACGAGCCGCTTACAGCCGATCAGATCTTGCGTTACGCAGACCTTAGTTCCCTAAGCGGAGTGGATGCTCTGTCTTGGAGCTAGCTGGAGAAAACTTGTATTTCAGTCGCTATAACATCAAGGTGTCGATTTTGCATTCAGGTTCATTTCCGCAGGCTAATGGGGGATAATGAAACCTTGCGTAGTAGCAACCAATCGACCTAGGAGGATCGAATTGAAGACCATCCTTGTCAGCGGTGGTACCGGTTTTATCGGCAGCCATACCTGCGTTGAACTTATCGAAGCCGGCTATGATGTGGCTGTATTCGACAACCTTTCCAATTCGAAGACCGAGTCGCTTAACAGGGTCGAACGGATTACGGGAGTCCGCCCCCGTTTCTACCAGGTCGATATGCTGGATAGGGAAGGCCTCGACCGTATTTTCGAACAGGAAGACATCGAAGCCGTCATCCATTTCGCCGGCCTGAAGGCTGTCGGCGAAAGCGTGGCCAAGCCCTGGGAATATTACAACAACAATATCAACGGCACCCTGGTGTTGGTCGATCTCATGCGTCAGCATGGCGTGAAAAGCATCGTTTTCAGCAGCTCTGCCACCGTATACGGCGATCCCGCCTTCGTGCCTATCACAGAAGACTGCCCCCTAGGCAATCCCACCAACCCTTATGGCCAGACTAAGAAGATGCTCGAGCAGATCCTGTCCGACCTGTATGTGGCAGACCCCGAATGGAATATCTCGCTGTTGCGTTACTTCAATCCGATCGGCGCGCATGAATCCGGCTTGATCGGTGAAGATCCCAAGGGAATCCCCAACAACCTCATGCCTTACATCGCACAGGTTGCGAGCGGCAAGCTGGAATGCCTGGGTGTATTCGGCGATGATTACGATACGTCCGATGGAACCGGAGTCCGCGACTACATTCACGTAGTCGATTTGGCCCGCGGGCACGTAAAGACCCTTCAGGCAACAGAAGGCAGCACCGGTGTGCATATTTGGAATCTGGGTACTGGGAAGGGTTACAGCGTTCTAGAGGTTGTGAAGGCTTTCGAGGCGGCAAACAACCTGAAAATCAACTACCAGATTAAACCCCGCCGTGCGGGCGATATCGCCCAGTGCTATGCAAGTGCTGAAAAGGCCGAAAACGAATTGGGTTGGAAGGCCGAATTCGACTTGGAGCGCATGTGCAAGGATGCATGGCGTTGGCAGTCGAACAATCCCAACGGATACGAAGACTAATCGAATCTATCCCAAAGGAAGATGAATGGATATTCGTAACGAACTGAACTACTGGTTGGAAAAGGCGACCGACCCGGAAATCGCCGAGCAGCTGAAGGTGCTTGCGGAGGAGGGGAGCGAAAGCGAAATCGCAGATGCCTTTTTCCAGGAGCTGGAATTCGGAACGGCTGGATTGCGCGGTATCATCGGTGCTGGCACCAACCGTATGAACATCTACACGGTCGGTAAGGCAACTCAGGGCCTTGCCGATTATCTGAATGCCCACTATGAAGAGCCCAGCGTTGCCATTGCTCGCGATAGCCGTTTGAAAGGCGAGCTCTTCGTGCAGCGTGCTGCATCCGTGCTTGCTGCAAACGGTATCCGCGTTCATATCTTCCCGCGCGTCGAACCTACTCCGGCCCTCAGCTTCGCGGTTCGCGATTTGAAGTGCTCTGCCGGCATCAACATGACTGCAAGCCACAATCCTGCTGCGTACAACGGATATAAGGTTTATGGTGAAGATGGCTGTCAGATTGCGAGTGAGGCTGCCGAAGAAATCTCCCGTGCAGTTCAGGCGGTTGACCCCTTTGAGGATGTGCTTTCCACACCCTTCGATGAGGCGATCGACTTCGAGATGGTCGACTGGATTTCCGATGATGTCCTCGACCGATACGTCGATGCGGTTTTTGCTTCCAACGCGAGCTTCCCTGGTTTGGAAAGCGCTCCTGTAAAGGTTGTCTACACTCCGCTGAACGGGACCGGCTTGGAATGCGTCGGGCGCATCTTGGAGAAGGTGGGTATCACCGATGTTACCGTGGTTCCCCAGCAGGCGCAGCCCGACGGTAATTTCCCAACCTGCCCCAAGCCCAACCCCGAAATCCGCGAAGCCTTGGAACTGGGCATCCAGCTGTGCGAGGAAGTACAACCGGACCTGCTTCTGGCTACCGATCCTGACGCAGACCGCGTTGGCGTAGCGTGCAAGAATGGCGATGACTACGTGCTTATCAATGGCAATGAAATGGGTATTCTCCTTCTGGATTACATTGCCAGGGTTCGTAAGGAATCCGGCACCATGCCCGTTGATCCTATCGCTATTTCAACTATCGTCAGTACCGCGATGATCGATTCTATTGCAGCCGATTACGGTATCAGCATCAAGCGAACCCTGACCGGCTTCAAATGGATCGGATCGATTATCACTTCGCTCGAGGAGCATGGCGAAGAAGACCGCTTCGTCTTCGGTTTCGAAGAAAGCTATGGCTATCTTGCGGGTTCCCATGTTCGTGACAAGGATGCCGTGGTTGCTTCCATGCTTATCTGCCAGATGGCGCAGTACTACAAAAGTCTTGGCATGAATCTTGCCCAGGCAATGGATACGCTGTATCAGCGTTACGGGTATTACTTCAATCGCACTATCAACCTTGAATTCCCTGGTGCAGATGGTGCCGAGAAAATGGTAGAGCTCATGACCAGGCTTCGCCATAGCCCCATCTACGAACTTGCAGGTATGCCCGTGCAGGAAATGATCGACTATTCGAATGGCGTCGGCAGTCTTCCCGCTGCCAATGTGGTGGAGTTCAGGCTTCCCGACAATAATAAAATCATCTTCCGACCTAGTGGAACCGAACCGAAAATCAAGGCGTACTTGTTTGCCAAGGGTGAAAGTTCGGCGAAGGCAAAAGAATTGCTTCAAACTTTGGAGCAAGGCGCGATTTCGCTAATCGGCTAACTAGTATCGAATTTCAAACGCCGACCATGTATCGTAAGATTTGATGGTAATAATGAAAGGGGTCCGAAAGGGCCTCTTTCTGCTTGAATGGTTAAGTTATTGATGGAATGAGAGATCGATGAGCGTTCAGGACAGCGTGTTGCAGATATTGGCCAACGAGCATCCCGAAGGTATTTCCGGAGAGGAAATCGCAGCTGAACTGGGTGTTTCGCGTGCATCTGTATGGAAGGCCATCAAGAAGCTCCAAGAATCGGGCTACTGTATCGAAGGTGTTAGGAATAAAGGTTACCGTCTGGAAGGGGAGTGCGATCCTCTGACTGAAAGAGGTGTGTTCAACCACCTGAGCGGGGAAGCGCGCGAGAAAGTCGTTCTCACGGTTGAGAAAAGCACTACCAGTACTAATCTCCAGCTGAAGGAAGCTGCAGAATCCGGATGCCCCGAATTCTCATGCATAGTCGCAAGCGAGCAGACAAAGGGTCGTGGAAGGCGTGGACGCGAGTTTTGTTCGATGAAGGATTCTGGCGTCTACTTGAGCATGCTCTTGAAGCCTAATATCCCTTTGTCTAAAACCGGACTCATTACCGGAGCAGCTGCAGTTGCGGTCTGCAGGACTATAAAATCTGTATTGGGCTTCGATTGTCAGATCAAGTGGGTAAACGATGTTTATATGCGCGAAAAGAAGATCTGCGGCATCCTTACCGAAGGTGCGGCAGACTTGGAAACGGGTTCATTGGCATATGCAATCGTCGGAATCGGAGTAAATGTCTACGTGCCCCAAGATGGATGGCCTGAAGATATTGCAAAACGAGCTGGCTCGCTATCAGATAAACATCATGCTGATTTGCGGAATCGCATCGCTGCAGGAATTATCAACGAGTGCTTGTCATTTTCCCGGGCAGAAGCGCTTGAAGCGATAGTTCAGGATTACAAGCAGTATTCGATGATGCCGGGAAGGATGATAACTGTCCTTCCCAGCAGGGGAGATGCGGTTTCAGCCGAAGCTTTACGTATCAACGACGACCTGAGCTTGCAGGTTAGGTATGAAGATGGCAGGGAAGAGGCATTGAATTCTGGAGAAGTGAGCATAAAGCTTTAAGAAGCAAAGCAAGGAATCGGATTGATAAGGAAGTATTATGAGCAAGGCATTTGAAGTAGCAACTGAGATTCCCGTACGTTATGCCGAAACCGACAAAATGGGTATCGTATATCACGCCAATTACCTTATTTATTGCGAGGTCGCCCGTACGCATTATCTTGAAGAGCTCGGTTTTCCGTATTCGGAAATGGAAGAAGCAGGATATCTGTCTCCGGTTATCGACATCAATTTGAAGTACGGTTTGCCTTGCACCTTCGGCGATACGGTAAAAGTTATTACGAGTGTTACCAAGCTTACTCCTGTACGAACTGAATACAGTTACAGGATTTTCTTGAAGGGTGAAGATCCTGAAACCGCAAAGCCCAGGGTTACCGGATCAAGCACTCATTGCCTGGTCACCGCCGACACCTTCAAAGCAGTCAACCAGAAGAAAGCATTCCCGAAACTCTACGAGGCCTACCAGAGGGCAATGGGAGATGGGGAATAGCTTGAAAGGATTCTCAATCGTTGAGAAAGAAAAGCCCTGAAAGTTATCGAGGACTTTCAGGGCGCTGCATGTCAAATTATTCTGTTTCTATTAATTCTTCTAAATCCTCCCAAATATACCATTTATCGTCTATGCAAATAAGGTATGAGTCATCCCATGCCTGAGAATAGGAATAGTCTTCCGAATCATAAGTGATAGTAATGTCACAGTTTAAATAGTAAGCCGAAGTGACTGGGGTAGTACCACCGAATTTGGTGTAGTTATCGTTGATATCCTCTAACTTGCTGCTCGATACTTCATTCCCTGGGGTAAAAGTAAACACCAAAGAAGTACCTTCGAGGGAGTCATTAAGATCTGAATAGAGTAAATAAGTGCCATCAACATCATCTATTTCCAATACCAACTCTTCAAGAGAGTCCACTTCGTATAATTCAATTTGTTTGTTTATAACTTCATCAGGCATTAAAGTATATAGTTTCGCCAGTACGTCAATGGTGCTTTCTTTTGAGATGTCGGATTCGAGATAATCTTGCGTTGATTTCGACATTTCCTCGCAAACGGCTTCTTTAGATTCCAGGCCGTTGGTGGATCCCCCTAATCCGGAGCAGCTGAAAAGGGCTCCAACAATCACCAACAACGCAATCACCGCAACAACGATACCAACTACCATCGAGGTGTTGGATTTCTTGGATTGTGTATTAGTGTTACCTTGCTGGTTTTGAGCCGTATTGTTCAGCGAGCCTTGTTGAGGCGTAGGCATATATGATGTAGGAACATTTGCTGTATTCGAGAGGGGATTCGCGCCCTCTTGATTTGTCGGATCGAAGGAACCGGTAGGGTTATTGGAAAAGGATTGAGGTATCGATGCGCCAGCTGAAGATGCTTGGTCTGACTGCATGGCTTCAGTAACAGGTGGATTTTCTTGCTTGGAATACTGAGGTGAGTTAGATTCCTTGTGATTATCGGTTGATGCGGTATCGTCGACGGAATCATGTAGCATGCTATCCGTCTCTGCGATCTGACGTACGGGCTGTCCGCATTCGGTACAGAAGCGCGACCCGTCATTCAATTGGGCGCCGCATTTTGGGCAGAATATCATTGCTTCCTCCTCGGATAGAAAATAATGAACAAGTATAACGAGGAGTGACCAAGATAAAACACCAGGTGAAGGACCTGTCTCAATAATGCGCAAACCAATAGATTGATTAAGTGGT
>JBJEKU010000061.1:0-11714 GCA_051878795.1 Eggerthellaceae bacterium | reverse complement strand
CATTCCGCAATCCAGCACGGCGGCTGTTTCCGCCGCCCATTTCAGCCTTCCCGAAATCCGCTCGACCGTATCGCCATCGAGGTTCTTCTTGTAGCGCAGCTTGTGTTCGAGGCTGGCCCAGAAGTCCATCGCGATCGTCCTCAATTGGATTTCGACTTTCACCATGCGCTTGCCTTGGCTGAGGAAGATGGGAATCTCCACGATCAGATGGAGTCCCCGGTAGCCGTTGGGCTTGGGGTTTGCGATATAGTCCTTCTTACGGACCAGGGTGATGTCGTCCTGCTCAAGGATGCAATCCGCAAGGGTGTAGATATCCTCGATGAACGAGCACACCACGCGGATCCCCGCGATGTCGTAGATATTTTCCTCGATTGCTTCGAACGTGGGAGGGATATTCTTCCTCTGCAGTTTCCCCGCGAGGCTTTCAGGGGACTTCAGGCGGGTGCGGATGGATTCGATCGGATTGCCCCCATCCCTCATGGAGAATTCCTCGTTGAGCACGCCGAACTTCGTCTGCACTTCCATGATGGCGCAGGAATAGTACGACATGAATTGCTTGAAATCTTTCGTCCTTTTCGCAAGTTCGGTTCCCAGTGTGACGATCGAGTTGTATTCAGGGGCTTCCCCGTTAGTTGCGGAGTAGGCGATTTCCAGGGAATCCAGTTCGGATTGCTGGTCATTCAGCATACTCTCCAGCGGACTCGGTGTTTCGTTCATATGTATGCTCACAGTAGTCTCCAATCATGATTCGGATGCGGGGTTCGGGGACTCCGCGCTCCGATGAACCAGTGTAGCCCAAGGTGGCGGAATCATCTTTCAGGTGGATAACGTCTGGTTGGCAGATGGGTGGCAATGGGCGTCCATAATGGGTTTAGCGTGCCTGGCAAGGAAGCCGATTGGTAACGAAGGGGAGTATCGTCGCAGTTGGGGGAGCTCATGCGCTAGAATGGCTTCGGAATTACGTGTATTTCGATCCTTTGAGAGGCTTCGATGAGCAATACGAAGAATATCGGCGATCAGGTTCGCGATGCTATCCAGGAAGCAATCGATAGGCAGGATTACAGCAACCTGAAAAATGTCGTCGAACAGTCCATCGGCTCTGCCACCGAGGCGATCGGGGAGGGTCTGCGCCAGGCAGCGCAGGCGGCTCAGGTCGCCCAGGAGCGGGCGAATCAGACGGCTTCCCGTACTGCCGCCTTCCAGCGGGAACGCGAGATGCGCCGTCAACAGGAACAAGCGCTCCAGCAGCGCCAGGCTCGCGAGCGGTCCATCGCCAGCGCCCGCTTCGGCAGCGATAGGAAGGAAAAGATCATCGCCTGGGTGCTCGCGATTGTGGGCGGCTTCTTCTTGGGCACCTATGGAATCTGCTCTTTGGCTTGCATCCCCTTCCTGGTGGCGAGCTTCGATGCCGCCGGCGTCGGTGCCATGATCCTCTTGCTTGCGCTTACCGCTGCAGGCGGCATCATGCTGCGCATCGGCGTGAAGAAGATCGGCCTGCTCAAGCGTTTCCGCATCTACAGGAACGTGCTGGGTTCCAGGGAATTCTGCCGTCTGGAAGAACTGTGCAGCCAGAGCGGCCTTCCCCAGGAATCCGTAGTGGCCGACCTGCGCAAACTCATCGTCAAGGGCATGTTCAAGCATGGGCATATCGACGACGAGTGCAAGTACATGATGGTTACCGACGAGGCCTATTCCCACTACCGCACGCAGCTGAACGCGCTGCATCAGCGCCAGCAGCAGCAGCGCCTGGAACAGCAGCGCACCGCCCAGAGGCGCGATGATCTGAATATGAGCCCTCAGGCCCGTGCCATCCTGGACAAGGGGCAGGCATTCATCCGCCAGATCCGCCAGAGCAACGACGCCATTCCCGGTGCCGAGATTTCTGCGAAGATCGACCAGATCGAATCCGTGGTTCGCAGCATCTTCGAACGAGCAGAGGAAAATCCCCAGGTCATTCCCGAACTCGACCGTTTGATGGATTATTACCTGCCCACGACGGTCAAACTGCTCGACGCCTACGAGGACTTGGACCGCCAGCCAGTTCAGAGTTCCAATATCGTCAAGTCCAAGCAGGAAATCGAGCAGACGCTCGACACCCTGAGCATGGCGTTCACCAAGCTGCTCGACTCCATTTTCGCCGAGGTGGCATGGGATGTTTCCACCGATGTATCGGTGCTCCATGCCGTCCTTGCCCAGGAAGGTTTGGTAGACAATCCCTTCGAGAAGAAGCAAAAGGATATCGAGCTTCAGTTCTAGCGGGTGGGCCGCCGTTGGGTATCGGGCATTGCCCATCCCATGCGGCCGGTGTCCGTCCGATCCGTTTCCTTATGATCCCGTCGCATCGAAACGATGCCGGAATACGAAAGCAAGGAGAATAACATGACCGAAAACGAGATGGGTTTGCTCGATCAGAAGGCCCCGATGCTCACCCTCACTCCGGATTTCACCGAAAACCCCCTTTCCGCTCAGGTGGCGGAGGCGGAAATCGTGCCTGCGACCCCGTCCGAGGCTCAGATCGTGGAAGATACCTCGCTCAGTCCCGAAGAGCTGCGCATGGTCGACGATTTTGCAGGGCAGATCGATGTCCGCAACTCCGCCGCCATCATGCAGTACGGTGCCGGCGCCCAGAAGAAGATGGCGGACTTTTCCGAAACCGCTTTGGAGAAGGTGCGTACCCAGGATCTGGGTGTCGCCGGTGAGCTGATTACCGATGTGATCAAGGAGCTCAAGGGCTTCGATGCATCCGAGGAAAAGGGCCTGTTCGGTTTCTTCAAGAAGACCGGCAGCAAGATCGAGACCCTGCGCGCCCGTTATGACAAGGCGGAAGCCAATATTGGCAAGATCGTGAAGAACCTGCAGAACCATCAGGTCCAGCTGATGAAGGACTCTGCGATGCTCGATAAGCTCTACGCTCTGAACCTGACCTACTTCAAAGAATTGACCATGTACATCCTGGCGGGCAAGAAACGCCTCGCGCAAGTACGTCAGGGCGAACTGGTCCAGCTGGTAGAGAAGGCCAAGCAGACCGGCCGTGCCGAAGATGCGCAGGCTGCCCAGGATCTGGAGAACATGTGCCAGCGCTTCGAGAAGAAGATCTCCGACCTGGAGCTGACCCGCACCATCGCCCTGCAGACCGCACCCCAGATCCGTCTGGTGCAGTCGGGCGAGATGACCATGATCGAGAAGATCCAGACCACCCTGGTGAATACCATCCCGCTGTGGAAGAGCCAGATGGTGCTGGCATTGGGTATCGCCAACTCCCAGGCGGCGGTGCATGCCCAGTCCGTGGTGACCGATATGACCAACGAGCTGCTGCGCAAGAATGCCGATATGCTGCACACCTCCACCGTGCAGATCGCCAAGGAATCCGAACGCGGTATCGTTGATATCGAGACTCTGCAGCATACCAACCAGGAGCTCATCAAGACCTTCGACGAGGTTATCCAGATCCAGCAGGAAGGCCGCCAGAAGAGGGCCGAGGCCGAAGTGGAGATCCGTCGTTTGGAAGGCGAGCTGAAGCAGAAGCTGCTCGAGGCTTCCCAGCAGAGCATGCGATAATAGTCGCAATCGGCAGGGTGGCGCGCGGCTGCCCAAATGAATCTTGTTACTGTCTTGCAAACGGGGTGTCGGCAACAGGGCCGGCTCCCCGTTTTTGCGATTCGGAGTCTTTCTGCCGGCAGAGATGCCATGGGCGGCGGAGGATGCCTTATTTCTTGTGTACGGACTTTCTAGGTGTTGGTTTCTTCTTCTTGAACTTGTCTTTGCGCTTATGGGGGATCTTGGCGGCGGGAGTGGGTTTGTGGTACCAGCTCAAGCCCGGTTTCTCGTTGGGTAGTGGATCTCGATGGGGCCTGCCCTTCCACAGAAGCACGCCTGCCATCACCAGCGTTGTCAGGATGACGCATAAGCCCGTGAAGGCGTTCATGAACTGCTTCACGAAATCGATGATGAAGCCCGCATTACCGACGACCGCGGTCTGGAATACCAGAAGCGACATGAGGGCTCGCGCCAGGTTCATCGCCTTCAGGGCGAAGCGGACGGGGCTTTTGGAAAAGCGGAAGATATAGATGTTGGCAACCGAGAAGGCGATGGAATAAACAGCGTAGAACGCATAGACGTACAAAACGAAGCCCGAAAGGTCGAAATTCTGGTCGGCTATGACCATCATGTAGACCATTGCAGCCATGACCAGGTCCAATGCTCCCAGCCAGATGCCTGCCAGGCGGCATCGCCTGCGTTCCCAGTCTTCCAGATGCTCGGAATCCTCCTTGATGATCTTCTGCATGCCGTGGACGATGTATACCTTGCCGGTGTTCAGGGCGGTTGCGTACAGTCCGACGCATGCAAGCCAGACCGAGCCCTGCATGATGCCGACGGTCAGGTTGAAGATGGCGTATATCAGGCCGCCGATGATGCCGGGAAGGGAGACCAGGATATCGCGCGCGTCTTCGCGCTCGAGCAGCGTTTTGCCGATCTTCGTGCTCTCGACTTTCCGGCGCAAATCGTCCGGGATGGTGCTCGCCATGATGGCAAAGCGCACCATGTTGAACAACCTGGGACCGTTTGCAATCGCCAGCGCGAGCAGATAGAAGGAGAGCACCGATGCCGCGTACATCACGATAGAGCCGCCATCGAAGAAGATGAGCGACGTGAGGAAGAGCAGGATCATGGTGCAGACCGTGTATGCTACCGTGCGGGCACTCGGCCAGATGATCCGTTTGATTATTTCCAGAAGCCTTTCGAGCATTACCGCCTTAGTTTGGGATTACGCGTCGGTAAAAAACACCATTTTATAGCACGGTAATCCCTAAATCCCCGAACTTGCCTGGTAGGAGCATGAAAAAAGACGCGTTATTCCGCATGGGGCTTCGATATGACGATTATCCAACCCTTGGATGGCTTATTACCTGTGCAGGGCGATCGTTGCGGCAAAGGTGGTGCCCTTCTGCTTGGAGCTTTCCGCCGTGATGTCGCCTCCATGCTCTCTTGCGACCTCGCGGGCAATTGCCAGGCCCAGGCCGAATCCTCCCGTTTCGCTCGTGCGGGCTTTATCGGTGCGGTAGAAGCGGTCGAAGATATGGGGAAGGTCTTCTGCGGGGATGGTCTGCCCATCGTTATGGACGGAAAGCGTTGCGTCTTTCATGCTTTTGGAAAGCCTCACGGTCACCGTCGAATCGCTGCGTGCGTACTTGCAGGCATTGTCGATCAGGGTGGATGCAAGGCGTTGCAATCGCTTCCTGCTGCCTTGGAGCATCACACCGGACTCTATCGCGCATTCGATGGAGACACCCTTTTCAAAGGCGACGGATTCGAACTGCAGTGCCAGGTTTTCCACTAAGTCGGTGAAGTCCACGTCTTCCAAGGTGCGGTCGTCTTTGGCGGCGCTTGCGGGACGGGCGAGCTCCAGCATATCGTTGACCAATTCCTGCATGCGCAGGGCCTCGCTCTGCGTGCTGTCGATCCACTGGGATTGGCTTTCTATCGATTCTTTGGGTCGGGCTTTCAGGATCGCTGAATTGGCGAGGATCACCGTGAGCGGGGTCTTCAGCTCATGGGATGCGTCGGCAACGAAGCGCTGCTGTTGGGACCATGCGGCCTCTACGGGTTTGAGCGCCCAGCGGGAAAAGAAGATGTTGACTAAGAAGAATGCCCCCAATGCAATGATCCCCACCCCGGCAAGCGTCAACCCCAGGCTCTTCCAGGAAGATGCCGCGCTTTCGTCTGCGAAGGCTATGAGCTGTCCTTCCGGAATGGTTGCCGTTGCATAGAACAATCCCAGGTCTTCCAGAAGGCCTTCCTTGATCGTCGAATCGCGGACCGCTTCGATCGCGGCATCGGAAAGATCCTCCGAAAGGTATGCCGTCGAAGAAGAGATGCGTTCTATGGTCTCATCGTTGCAAACCAGATAGATTGCTGCAGGGGAATGGTTGCGCTCGTCTTCTGGATGCTTGCCGATGACGGGTACGCCTTCTACGGATAGGCTCCCGGTATCGCCCGCATCGCTTCCTTGGTATTGTTCGGTTGCCTGCCCTTCTGCGGCTTCGGACCCTGAGGTCTCCCCATTGGTGTCTCCGTTCGCGGTGGGATACCCCTTAAGTTCCTCCCCCGGCGCCTTGTTGCCCTGCTCTTGCCGCACTTGGTCCGTTTTCCCTGTAGCGTATGATTGGGCGATGCGGTCGATGGATATGTTCAGTTGTCCGAGGACGTTGGCAACGCTCGTTTGGTAATCGATAACGCAGATGGCGCTGAACACCACCAGCAGCACCAGCGCTGCGGTGGTCATGTTCAGCGCGATGAATTTTCGACGCAGTTGTGCGAGCACGGCTTAGCCTTCCTGGACTAATCGGTATCCGACCTTCCTGATCGTTTCGATTTTAGTCGTCGAGCCCAAATGCGCGAGTTTTTTCCTGAGGAAGGAGACGTAGGCTTCCACGTTGTTGTCGGTGGTGTTCGATTCGAGCCCCCATGCCTTTGCAATGAGGGTGTCCTTGGAAAGAATGGTGCCAGGGTTGCTCATGAATGCCCGGGCGACGGTGAATTCCTTATAGCTGAGACGGATGGTTTTCGGCCCGCATGAGAGGTCGCAGCTTTCTAGGTTCAACTCCAGGTCGCCCACCGCCAGCTTTTCGAAGACCACTTCCCCTTGTCGACGGGTCAATGCGCGCAGGTGGGCCATCAGCTCCTTCGGTGAAAAGGGCTTGGTCATGTAGTCGTCAGCGCCCGAGTCGTAGCCTGCGATCTTGTCAGGGATGGCGTCGCGGGCGGTCAGCAGCAGGATGGGTGTGCTGATATGCGACCTGCGCAGCTCGGCCGTTACGGTGAAGCCGTCTTTTTTGGGAAGCATCACGTCAAGGATTATCACGTCGTAAAGGCCCGACTGGCCGTATAGGACGCCTTGTTCTCCGTCGTGGACTATGTCGACTGCGTAGCCATTGTCTTCCAAGATGCGTGCGAGCGCCGCAGCCAGGCTTCGATCGTCTTCGACGATAAGTATCTGCACATTTCTCCATTCTCGAGTGCTCTTTGGGGTAAGGCCGCGTCGATGCGGGGTTTCTCTCGGGAACGATTGTAGCCGCAGGACTTAAATCATCCTGAAAGCGTTATTCGACTTTCGAAGAATGCTTTACAGACGGGTCCATGGGTTCTTTTCCCTTCCGGATAAGCCGTGTTTCCGAGATTGTCGCTCGATAGAGGCCGATCGGCATTCTTCCTCGACTTCCCCGATGCGTCTCGGGCTCCTTCTATCGTGCGATGCGTGCTGTCGCCTTTCCGGGTCCGATGCTTTCTTTGTTGGGCTCTCTTGAGGGTTGATTGTGCTTGGGATGGGGCGTTTGGGGCTTTCAGGATTATTTCAGTGTGGGGGGATAGTATTCGTGTCACCCCTTCTCCGGTATAGGCGCGGCGTTGCTTGGAACTTGGGTTCCAAGCGCCGCGCCGCCACATTTCAAGACCGGAATGGACCTTTGTTCGATTGAGGGGTTTCTCTCCGTTTTCGCAAACGATGCAACCAGCGCAGGTGTATCCCGGGCTTTCGCTTGGGTCTTTGCGCTTGGACGGCGCTACCGTCCCAGAAGGGGCGGCGTGCTCGCCTGGCGGGTTCCATGATCCGCTTGCTGCGGCGATAGTGCGCATTCTGTTTGCTTCGAATCGCGTACCAGCCGATTGGAAAGGAGTGAAACCTGCCATGAAACCCTACAGCGAGGTTTTCGAGCGAGTCGAGAAGAAATACCTCGTGACGCGTGAAGAGCGTTCCCGCATAGAAGACGCCCTCGCTCCATATCTTCAGCCCGACTCATACGGCTGCTCGCGTATCACCAGCCTGTATCTGGACACGGAATACGACGAAGTGATTGCACGCTCTCTGGAACAACCCCTCTACAAGGAAAAGATCCGCCTTCGGGCATATGGCGATGTAGCGGGAATGGCTTTGACTGCAGCATTCTCTCCGTGCGGCGATATCGCTTCATCTGCATCTTTCGGAAGGGAATCGCATCAGGGTGCCCTGGAGCAGGGGTCTTGTCGCGATGTGCGTCGTGCGGGTGTATCCGGTCCTTTTTGGCCCGGCGGGCTCGTGTTCTGCGAGCTGAAGAAGAAGTACTCAGGGGTGGTCTACAAGCGCAGGATCGGACTTTCCCTTGCCGCAGCGGTGGACTATATGGGCGGGAGGGGATACTGGGAGTCCTGCATCGCCTATCCGTGTTCCGATCCGAAGGCCCAACAGGAGGCGCTCTGCCCGCTCAGCATGCAGATTGCGCGGGAAATCGATGCCGCACGTGCGCGATACGACAGGCTTCGACCCCGCATGGCAATCGAGTACTTGCGAACAGCGTGGGTTCCCCGGCCCGAATTCAGTGCGGCTTTGGGCGATTTGCGCATCACCTTCGACGGCGGTCCCCGCTACAAGGCGCTGTATCGCGATGGGTCCAAGTGGTGCGCGGTCACGCAACCGGGAGAATCCATCATGGAAGTGAAAAGTTCGACGCCTTTTCCCTTGTGGCTTGTGCGCGTACTTTCCGAAAACGGGGTGTATTCCCGATCCTTCACCAAATACGGCACGGCGCATTTGCTGGCGGCCAGGTCTTTTGCCGAAGGGTTGCCGCAGCGCCAGAGTATCCGATCAATTTCCAATCGAAAGGAATAAGCAATGCCAAATATTAGCTTCGATTCGATATTCGGCAGCTCCGATTCCCTGGTTGCCTCGGTGTCTGCGGAAAGCTTCCTGCTCTGCAGTCTGGTCTCGCTCGTGTTGGGCGTTGCATGTGCGGGAATCTACATGTTCAGAAACGATTATTCGAAGAGTTTCGCAGTCACTTTGGCGCTGCTGCCTTTGACGGTTCAAGCGGTCATTACGCTCGTGAACGGCAATTTGGGGGCAGGCGTTGCGGTGATGGGCGTATTCAGCCTGGTCAGGTTCCGTTCTATTCCGGGATCTGCCAAGGACATCGGCAGCGTGTTCTTCGCCATGGCGATCGGCTTGGCCACGGGTATGGGATATCTCGGTTTTGCAGTTGCCTTCACCGTCATCGTGGGGTTGGCCAACTTCCTGCTCGTCCTGTCCCCCTTCGGCAGTCCCCGGCAGACGAGCAAGGTCCTGCGCATCACGGTGCCCGAAGACCTTGCCTTCGATGGGGTCTTCGACGAAACCCTGCGCGCCTTCGCAACCGAATTCGAGCTGCAGCAGGTTCAGACCACCAACATGGGTTCGCTCTATCAGCTGGAATACCGCGTCCGCCTTCGGGAAAAGGGCAGGGAAAAGGACCTGATCGATCAGCTTCGCTGCTTGAACGGCAACCTGCGGATCACGCTTGCTTACGCGGCATCCTCGAAAGAATCGCTCTAAGCGCTCTGTTTGGCTACGGAAGGATTTCACGTGGACAACGAAGAAAAGGTGGACAAGGAAGAAAAGGACGATATGGATACCAGGGAAAACGAGAGTCGGGTTGCGGGGTTTATCATCCCCCTGCTCGTATTCCTCCTGCTGTGCGTGGTGATGTGCCTTTCCGGATGCGCCGATCCCGGGGCTTCGACGGATGAAGGCGATGGCTCTGGTGGGTCCGCGCAGGCATCGCAAGGCGAACAGGAGACGGATCAAGCACAGACGAGTGCGGAGATAGACCTCGATGCCATGGATTTCGACTATTCGGATAGGGACAAGGATTCGTCCTATGATGCGAAAACGGCAACCACGATTGCATTCGACGGGGAAGGTGCCCAGGTGAAGGGCGAGGGGGCCGTTGCTGACGGGTCGGTTGTCACCATTTCGGAAGAGGGATGCTTCGTGGTGTCGGGAACGACCAAAAACGGCCAGATCGTGGTCGATGCGCCGGAGGAGGATAAGGTCCAGATCGTATTGAACGTTGCGAGCATCCATAACGAATCGGGTCCTGCGGTGTATGCGAAGCAGGCGGATAAGGTGTTCGTCACCCTGGAGGAGGGAACGGGGAACTCCCTTTCGGATGGGGTGGATTATGTGAGTCCCGACGACGACGGAGTGCCTAATGCCGCGCTGTACGCGGAATGCGACCTGACTATCAACGGCTCGGGCTCGCTCGATATCCGGGGCGGAAGCATGCACGCCATCCATTCCAAGGATGACCTGGTGATAACGGGCGGCAATATCACCGCGACTGCCGTTGAAGACGCCTTGCGCGGACGCGACAGCGTGAAGATAGCCGACGGCGACTTCCAGCTCGTTGCGGGGCAGGACGCTGTCAAGGCGAATAACAGCGAAGATGGCACCCGTGGCTTCGTGTGCATCGATGGCGGTAGTTTCGAAATCGAAGCGGCCGACGATGCCATCCACGCCGAAAGCGTTCTGGTGGTGAATGGGGGCGATATCGAGGTCGCTTCCTGCGAGGAGGGCCTGGAAGCCGAGCAGGTTTACTTGAACGGCGGCGATGTGCGTGTGGCTTCGAACGATGACGGCGTGAATGCATCTGCGCGCGATGCCTCTGGGAGCGGCGAGCAAGCTGATGTCAATCGGGCCGCGGACAGCCAAGGGACCCAGGACGGCGTTGCTGCTGGCGAGCGGCCCGATGAAGCTTCGGTGGGGCTGACCGGCGAGGCTGAAAACCCCGCTGGGAATCCTGATGGGGGAGTGGGTTCTAGCGAATCTGCAGGTACCGACAATGCTGCTGTGGGTGAATCGGGGGCTTCCTCTGAGCCTCCCCAGGAAGGTTCTGTCCCGCCAGCCGAAGGTGGCGCAGCAGAAGAGCCAGGCGTCCGCCAAATGTCCCGTGATGGACAAAGCGCCTTCGGCGGGGCGATGCCCGGGGCGTCGGAAAGCTGCATCGTGTCCATTTCAGGTGGCAGCCTGCTGGTGGAATCGGGTGGTGACGGAATCGATTCGAACGGCAGTATTTCCATCAGCGGGGGAACGGTGCTGGTTCAGGGTCCTTCCAACGACGGCAACTCTGCGATCGATGCCGAATCGGATGCGCAGATTAGCGGCGGAACCGTGCTTGCCCTTGGGGCTGCCGGAATGGCGCAGGGGCTCACCGGTGACGGTCAGGCTTCGGTAACGGCGAATGTGTCCGGAAGCGCCGGCGATAGCGTGTGCCTTGCCGATGCGGATGGAAACGTGCTCGTATCGTTCGATGCGCTCGGCGATTTCAGTTGGGTGTGCACGTCGGTTCCCGGGATGGAAGAGGGCTCCGAGTATTCGCTTGTCGTGGGCGGGAGCGTCTCGGATGCCGATTCCGATGGCTTTGCGCAATCGGGGGGCGTGGAAGGCGGAACGTCAACGCAGGTGACTGCTGCTGCTTCTACTGCTGCCGAAGGCAGGGGAGCGCCAATGCGCAAGGGGATGTAACGCCCTCGGGCTGGCATGCTCAGATGGGCGGATGCCCCGTGCGTTTCTGATGCCCGAAGGAAAAATGCGGTTGCGAAAGCCGACCCGGCCGATGCGGGGTCGGCTTTCTTTTGGATTTGACCCTCGTTCTTGCTTCGATGATGCGCTTTGGCTTTCTTGCTTAGTACGGTGATTGACGGTTGAAGATCAGCGATCGAATGCAAGGCAGATTGAGAAAGCGGCGGGGAAGAAAAGTAACATTTTTCGCAAGTTTCAAAAAACCAACAACATGGCGACGCAAAACCAGCAAGGTTTCGGTATCGTAAACCTGTAATGGGAACCGCTGCGGGCATGTTTTGCTCGTGCGGTTCGGTTTGTTCGATTCGAGACGATTGGAGGAGCCATGAGGTTTTCTAAAACTGAA
>JBJEKU010000060.1:0-12126 GCA_051878795.1 Eggerthellaceae bacterium | reverse complement strand
GATCTGATCGCGCATGAGGCAGAAATCCCCCACCCGATAAAGGGGGTTGATAGCTCCTGCAGCATTGGTGGTGAGCAGGGTATCTACCCCAATCTTACCCATCAACCACACAGGGAATGCAACCTGGGTAGGAGAATAGCCCTCGTAGGCATGGACCCTGCCCTGCATGGCCAAGATAGTCTTCTCAGTCCCAGGTACCTTGCCCAAAACGAACCTACCCACATGTTCGGGCACGGTAGAATGGGGCATATGGGGAACATCTTGATAGGGAAGATATTTCGCATCCTCAAGACGGTCGGCATAAGAATTCAAGCCGCTGCCCAAGATGACGGCACACACAGGATTCGCATCGCCAAGAAAGCTACCCAAAACCTGCGAAGCCTCTTCCAGCTGTTCGATTATATCCATGCTTAACCCCTATCCTTTCTGGGCGATTAGAACACGCTGCCTGCCCGCTAGGTCGCAGGCGATCCTCGCGTTGCAGTATCCTACCCGAACGGCTTCTTCCAATGCCTGATCCAGGCAGGTTTCATGAAGCTCGAGCGCGATCACTCCCCCATCGCCAAGCATCTGCAAGCCTACGGGGAGGATTCGCCTGAACAGGTCCAGACCATCCTGGCCCCCATCCAAGGCCAAGGCGGATTCGAAACCCGTCACTTCCTCATCCATACTCGAAAGCACTTCTGAGGGAATGTAAGGCGGATTGGAGATGAGAAGATCGAAGGTACCCTGAGCATCTTCGGACAAACCTTCGGCGAGATCGCATTCTATCACCTGCACCCTTTCTGCCAATCCAAGTGCCTGGGCATTGCGTCGGGCAAGCGCAACCGCTTTCGGATCGATATCTGTTGCGATTACTTCCGCATAAGGCACTTCGCTGGCAATGGAGCATGCGATGCAACCGCTGCCGGTGCACAGATCCAAGACACGCAGGCAGGGGTCTTGGCATGCTTCCCGGGCAATATCCACCCCATTTTCGGCAGAGTCCACCGCATCCCCTTCGGCATTGGCCGCAGCAACCACAGCCTGGAAGAACGCTGCCTCAACCTGCTCGGCCTCCAAGCGCCGGGCTTGCTTGACCCTGTTCGCGGTTTCCAGTTGCGCCAGAGCCTCGCTCACCAGTACCTCGGTCTCCGGCCGGGGAATGAGCACTCCCTGTTCAACCATCACGGTGATGAAGCGGAAATCAGTGGTTCCCGTGATGTACTGCAGAGGCTCCCCCGCCGCCCTGCGTCGGGTGTAATCGCGCAGCACATCGCGCTCTTCCATGCTCAAAGGACGGTCGGGATCCATGAACAGCTGGATACGACTCACATCAAGCGCTTCGGATACCAGCCACTGAGCGCTCAGTTTGGGATTCTTGTCGCCATGGGTGCATAAGAAACCCTCGATCCAATCGAGAATCCGTTTTACCGTCCAAACCTGGTCTTCCATCAAACACCCCTCAACGTGAAAAAAAACGCGGCCCCGAAGGGCCGCGTCGCGAATGCAATTAAACTGCCTGTTCCAGCTTCTTTGCTCGGTCTGCAGCCTGAAGCGCAACCATGAGCTCTTCCAAGCCGGCGCCACCGGAACCAAGCAGGATGCCGTTGTAGGTTCCGTTGTAGCCGATGCGGTGGTCGGTAACGCGGTCCTGCGGACCATTGTAGGTACGGATCTTCTCCGAACGGTCGCCGGTGCCGATCTGGGCACGACGCTCCGCACCTTCGGCAGCGCGCTGCTCTTCCAGCATCTTGTCATACAGGCGGGCACGCAGAACTGCCATTGCTGCGATCTTGTTCTGCAGCTGGCTCTTCTGGTCCTGGGACTGCACGACCAAGCCGGTAGGCAGATGCGTGATGCGCACCGCAGAGTCGGTGGTGTTAACGCACTGGCCGCCGGGACCGCCCGCGCGGTACACGTCGATTCGCAGGTCTTCGTTCTTGATCTCGATTTCCACTTCGTCCGCTTCGGGAAGGACTGCAACGGTTGCCGTGGAAGTATGGATACGACCCTGGGATTCGGTCTTGGGAACGCGCTGGACGCGATGCACACCGGATTCGAACTTCATTTCGGAGTACACCTTGTCGCCCTTGACCTTGAACTGGATTTCCTTATAGCCACCCGCATCGCACGTGGAGACGTCCAGGGTCTCGATCTTCCACTTCTTGCTGTCGGCATATCGGGAATACATGCGGAACAGGTCGCCCGCGAAGATAGCCGCCTCGTCACCGCCGGCACCCGCGCGGATTTCGACGATGATGTCCTTGTCGTCTGCAGGATCAACAGGAATGAGCATGAACTTGATGTCTTCTTCCAGCTTGGGAAGCTCACCTTCGATGCGCGCGATTTCCTCCTGTGCGAATTCCTTCATTTCGGTATCATCGAGCATTTCCTTCGCTTCGGCCAAGTCGTCCAGGTTCTGGACATATGCCTTTGCAGCCTTGGCGAGCGGACCCTGATTGGCGTATTCCTTGGCAAGGCGGTTGTATTCCTTCTGGTTTGCCAAGACGGCCGGGTCGGTCATCTTCATCTGCAGTTCGTCGTATGCGTCGCTGATCTTTTCCAGCTTGTCACGTTCAAGCATGAATCCCCCTAGCAGACTTGCATGAAAACGCGCCGCTGAAAGAAGCGACGCGCTGGTTGTAAAGTTAAGCGCTACTGCACGCGGCAGTACACGCGCACAATCAAGCGTTCATTGTATCACTCGAAAAGGCTTCCGCGAAGCAGACCACGGAAGCCGAATTTGTATATGGCGGAAAAAAGCGTCCTGGCCCGAATGCACCAATCGCATTCGAAGATGTCGCTGCACAAGAACCTTCAACATATCCGCTATTCCATGGCGGCATCCGAAAAGCTGATTAAGGCGATTACGTTTCCCTGCACGAACAGCGATTCGCAAAGAGCCAGTACACGTTAGGCGAGCATGCCCTTCAGGAAATCGACCGGCTGGGTACCCATAGCCATGTCCACCGCCTGACCCTCTTTGAATACCACGAAGGTGGGGATGCTCATGATGCCAAGCGCAGAAGTGATGCGTGTGCATCCGTCAACGTTCATCTTGTACACATAGGCAGTGTCCTGAACCTCCTGGGCAAGATCATCGATCACGGGTGCCATGGCAGCGCAAGGGCCGCACCAGTCGGCATAGAAGTCAACGAGAACAGGCTTATTTGCCTTCAGTACCATTTCCTCGAACTGAAGTTCGGTGATTACCTGAGCCATACTGCTCCCCCTATCTGTGCGGGACGCAACCGACCGTTGTTTTCGGTTGCCGCATTCATAGTAATATATCCAATCACCAACTGCGTTTTCGGTTAGGAAACAGTGCGCAACATGCCATTAACGAAACCGTGACACGAATCTTTCACATGTCATCCTAGTTCGGTAATAAAAAGCCACCCCGCTTCAAGCGAGGTGGCCAAATTCCCTATAGGATATCTATCGCTGCGAAGCCAGGCTTCAGCGCTTACTTCTTCGCCCTCGAAGTGCGATCGGACTCAACAGAATCCTCACCGAACCTCTGAGTACGTGCAGCAGAGCCAACACTGTGACGACGCTCGGGCTTTGCCGGAGTAGCGCAGTACGGGCACACAGTCCACGCGGGATCAAGGGCCTTATGGCATGCCGGGCACAGGTTCTTCAGGCGCTGATGGCAGCTGGGGCAGATCACATAGTCGGATTCCACAGGGTAACCGCAGGAAGCGCACTCGCCGTACTTCATCAACTGCCGTTGCTTCAACGCGATCTCCAATTCCTGTTCATCGCGGTCGATGCGCAGCAGTGAAGGACGAAGCAGCACATAGGCTACAACGCCCAGGATGGGCACCAGCGCGATAATGGCCCACAGCCACCAAACGGTACCGCGGTTGTACGCGTCACGCGCAACCCATACGGCAACAAGGACGTAAACGACCGCGCAGAGCACCAACAGGATCGAAAACGCCTGCTGAACCTCGGGCGTGATGACCTGTGACATCAATTCGCTCATGTTGTTCCTCACTCATTCCGGGAGCCTATTCGCTCCCCCTCCTTCTCGCGGTCGGTTGCCGCATTAGGGAAGATTCTATCAACGACGCAGGGTTGCTGCCTACCCGATTTCGGCAAGCTGCCCCTTGACACGTTCCAGCTTGTCGGAAAGATCTGCCAGCTTGGCGCGGTCCTTCTCAATGATTTCGGGGGCCGCCTTCGCCAGGAATCCGGGATTGGAGAGCTTCTTGCTGAACTTGGCAACATCGCCTTCCAAGCCCTTCAGCTCCTTCTTCAGACGTGCACGCTCCGCATCGAAGTCCACCAATCCGGTCAGGATGACGAAGATCTCAAGACCGCTTGCCAAAGTCACGCTGGATTCTGCGGGCTTTTCCACATCCACACCCACAAGCAGGGATTCCAGGTTGCCCATGGAAACCACCAGGTTGCGCTGGGCTTCGATCAGCTGGGCTTCTTCTGCAGAAGCGCACTTGACGGCGACCTTCATGGTCTGCTTCGGGGAAATGCCGTAGCGGGAACGGGATGCCTGAACCGCGGAAATGGTGTCGGTCACCATGGTGATGGTGCGCTCGGCTTCCAGGTCGACATAACGTGCAAGCTCTTCGGCATCGGGCCAATGGGCGTTGATAAGGTATTCGGTTTCCTTGGCAACGGGCAGGTCCTGGTAGATCTCTTCGGTGACGAAGGGCATGATGGGATGCAGCAGGCGCAGCGCCTGGTCCAGTACGAAGACCAGATTGCGCTGGCAACGCAGCCTGTCTTCGGCATCGTCGCCCTGCAGACGGCCCTTGGAGAATTCGATATACCAGTTGCAGAACTCGTTCCAGAAGAAGTTGTACAGTTCGCGGGTGATGTCGGAGAACTCGAACTCATCGAACGCAGCATCCACGCGTGCGACCAAACCGGCCAGGCGGCTGAAGATCCAGCGGTCCGCAAGCGTGGTGGGATCGGGAGCCCCCTGGTCGTAGCCGTCAAGGTTCATCATGACGAAGCGTGCGGCATTGCGGATCTTGTTCGCGAAGTTGCGGCTGCTTTCCAGCTTGGCTTCGTTGAAGCGCAGATCCTGGGCGCCGGTCACCTGCATGAGCAGGCCGAAGCGCATGCCGTCGGCGCCGTAATCCTGCATCAGCTTCAGCGGGTCGACGCCGTTGCCACGGCTCTTGGACATGGGTTTGCCGTCAGCGGCCATAACGGTGGGATGGATGATGACGTGCTCGAAGGGGATCTTGCCGCAGCAGTACATACCGGCCATGACCATACGGGCAACCCACAAACCCATGATGTCACGGGCGGTGGAAAGCACCTGGGTGGGATATGCCTGTTTCAGCTCTTCGGCCTCCACGCCGTCCTTGGTCCAACCCATGGTGGCAAAAGGCCACAGCTGGCTGGAGAACCAAGTATCCAGAACGTCTTCGTCCTGACGGACGGGCTTGCCGCACTTGGGGCAGACGGTCACTTCTTCGACGCTCGCGTCTTCCCAGCCGCATTCGTCGCAGTAGAACATGGGGATACGGTGGCCCCACCACAGCTGGCGGCTGATGCACCAGTCTTTCAGGTTTTCCAGCCAATCCAGGTAAACCTGCTTCCAGCGGGCAGGATGGAACTGGATGGTACCGTCTTCCACAACCCTTGCGGCGTCTTTCTTCAGACGCTCGACCGCAACGAACCACTGCTCGGACAGCCAGGGTTCCAGCTTGGTATGGCAACGGTAGCAGGTCATAACGGAATGGTTATGATCTTCCACATGGTCCAGCAGGCCCAGCTTCTCGAACTCTTCCAGGACGGCCTCGCGCGCCTCGTCGCGATCCATGCCGGTGAAGCGGCCGTAGCCTTCGACCACATGCGCGGTCTCGTCGAAGATGTTGATCTTCTCCAAGCCGTGGGTTTCGCCCATGGCCCAGTCGTTGGGATCGTGGGCAGGGGTTACCTTCACGAAACCGGTGCCGAAGTCCGCGTCGATGTGGAAGTCCTCGAAGATTTCCACCTCGCGGTTGACGATGGGCAGCATGACCTTCTTGCCCACGAACTTCTTCTTTTCGGGGTCCTTGGGGCTGACGGCAACGCCGGTGTCACCGAGCATGGTTTCGGGACGGGTGGTGGCAACGACGATGTATTCCTGGCCGTCGACGGGCTCTACCAGGGGGTAGCGCAGATGCCACAGATGACCCTCCTCTTCCACGTATTCTGCCTCATCGTCGGCGATGGCGGTGGTGCAGTGGGGGCACCAGTTGACGATGCGCTTGCCCTTGTAGATCAGGTCGTCGTGATACCAGTCGACGAACAGCTTGCGGACGGCCTCGATGTAGTCGGGGTCCAAGGTGAAGTGCTCGTCGGAATAGTCGCAGGAGCAACCCATACCCTTGATCTGCTCGACGATGGTGGTGCCGTACTCGCGGCGCCAGTCATAGCAGGCCTCGATGAACTTCTCGCGGCCGATTTCCAAACGGGAAATGCCCTCATCGGCCAGCTTCTTATCGACCTTGGTCTGGGTTGCGATACCGGCATGGTCGGTACCCAGGATCCAGCGGGTCTTGTAGCCCTGCATGCGCGCATGGCGGATGCAGGTGTCCTGGATGGTGTCGTTCAGAGCATGGCCCATATGCAGCATGCCGGTGATGTTGGGAGGCGGGATGGTGATGGTATAGCAGCTGTTTCCGTACTTGCCGAAACCAGCAGAGCGCTTGAAATAGCCGCCTTCGTTCCACGCCTTGAACAAAGGTGCCTCGTGCGCAGCGAAATCGTAATCGATCTTCTTCTTTTCTGCCATGTCGGAGAATTGCCTTTCGTCGTCGATTCTCTCTCACACGGCGGACAGGGACGCGCTGAACCCCGCCCACCGTAATGCTCATCTACTTCTTGTGGGATTTACCGTGCTTAGCCTGCTTGACCTGCACCTCGGGCTCTTCTTCGGGCTCGTCTTCGGCTCCCACGATCTGGATCTGCGGCTTGGTCGTGCCCTCGATGTCGCTCGCGCGGATGACCACGCGGGTGGGCTCGGCATATTCGGGCAGGTCGTACATCAGATCCTGCAGAACGCGCTCGCAGATGGAACGCAGACCGCGAGCGCCCGTCTTCTGCTCGATTGCCTGGCGGGCGATTGCCAGCAGAGCGTCATCTTCCACGATAAGCTCGCTGTCCTCGAACTCGAACATGCGAGTGTATTGCTTCACCAGGGCGTTCTTGGGCTGGGTCAGGATGTGTGCCAGCTCTTCTTCGGAAAGCTCGTTCAAGCAGGTGATGACGGGAATACGGCCGATGAATTCGGGGATCATGCCGAACTTGTTCAGGTCCTCGGGCAGAACCTGCTTCAAAAGCTCGCTTTCCTGGCGCTTGTTCGCCTGGGGCAGCTCCGAATTGAAACCGATGCCCTTCTTGCCCACACGCTCAGCGACGATTTCCGGTAGACCCACGAAGGCACCGCCCACGATGAACAGGATGTTGGTGGTGTCGATATGGATCAATTCCTGCTGGGGATGCTTGCGGCCGCCCTGTGGGGGAACGCTCGCCTCGCATCCCTCGATGATCTTCAGCAGTGCCTGCTGTACGCCCTCGCCGGAAACGTCGCGGGTAATGGAAACGTTTTCGCTCTTGCGGGCGATCTTGTCGATCTCGTCCACGTAGATGATGCCGATTTCGGCACGCGGGATATCGAAGTCAGCCGCAGTGATGAGCTTGAGCAGGATATTCTCCACGTCTTCGCCTACGTAACCAGCTTCGGTGAGCGCAGTCGCGTCTGCGATGGCGAAGGGAACGCGCAAGGTGCGGGCAAGCGTCTGGGCAAGCAAGGTCTTACCGGAACCCGTGGGACCCAGAAGCATGATATTGCTCTTCGCAAGCTCCACGTCATCGTCTTCGGATTGCTCGCCGATGCTGATGCGCTTGTAATGGTTGTACACCGCAACTGCCAAGGCCTTCTTGGCCTCTTCCTGGCCTACGACATAGTCGCTCAGGCTTTCGAAGAGCTCGTGGGGAGTAGGTAGGTTTTCCAGGACCTCTTCGGGTGCGGGTTCTTCATCGAACCCAGCATCCAACATGGCGGCTTCCGAATCGAAGGCGCCATAGTATCCGGGTTGACCAGGGAATCCCCCATGCATACCCATATCGCGCATGACGGCACTGGCGCAAATGGAAATGCACTCATCGCAGATGAAGATGTTGTTCGGGCCACTGACCAGCGCATTCGCCTGGTCGCGGTCCCTGCCGCAGAACGAGCAGCAGCAGTCTTCGGAATTCTTGTTGTCCATACGTTCCTTATCAGAGTGAGAGCGTGATGCGTTTGCGTTTACTGGCGGTTAACCACGACCTGGTCGACGATGCCATACGCAAGCGCTTCCTGGGCGCTCATGAAGTTGTCGCGCTCGGTATCGCGCTGGATGGTCTCGATTTCCTGGCCGGTCTTTTCCGCCAGGATGCCGTTGAGCAGGTTACGGTAGTAGAGGATTTCCTTAGCCGCGATCTCGATTTCGGTCTGCTGGCCCTGGGCTCCGCCCGAAGGCTGGTGGATCATCACGCGACTATTGGGGAGTGCGAAACGCTTTCCTTTGGTACCGCACGCCAGAAGCACCGCCGCCATGGAAGCACACTGACCCAAGCAGATGGTGGACACATCGCAGCGGATGTACTGCATGGTGTCATAGATGGCCAGACCCGCGGTGATAACGCCACCGGGGCTGTTGATGTAGAGCATGATGTCCTTGTCGGGATCGGCGGATTCCAGATGGAGCATCTGCGCTACGACAGAATTAGCCACCTGATCGTCGATCTGCTCACCTAAGAAGATGATTCGGTCGTTCAGCAGGCGAGAATAGATGTCGTAGCTGCGCTCGCCCCTGGGAGACTGCTCGACAACATAGGGGATCAATGCGTCCCTATTCGCATAATGGATCATCGTTTCCTCGATTCTCTTGAAAGTTTCTACTGGCAATCAGGCCGATTATAGAAACATCAAACGGGTTGGCAGCCGAATTGCCGCCAACCCGTTAAATCACGCTATCGTGGACGCGCAACCCGCACGAAATGGAAGATTATTCAGCGTCTTCGTTCTCGGGCAGGTCTTCGACGACCAGGGTGTCCAGGATCTGTTCCAGGGCACGCTGACGACGCATGCCGGCACGCAGCATTGCGATCTGGCCGTTTTCACGCCACTGCTTTTCCAGGGCGGCGGGGTCTTCTGCGCCGGACTTGATGAATTCCTCGCTGATGTCGGCGTCGGTGATTTCGATACCGGCATTGCGGGCCCATGCGTCCAGAGCCAGATCCTGCTTGACCACGTCGGCTGCCTGCTTCTTGATGTCTTCCTTCAGGCCGTCGGGGGTAAGGCCAGCCTGCTGCAGGTATGCGTCATAGGTCATGCCTGCCTGCTGGATCTGCATGAAGAAGTTCTGGAGCAGGTTGGCTTCCTCGGCCTCTACCAGAGCTGCGGGAGCTTCGCCCTGCAGGCGCTCCTGCAGGTTGTACAGAGCCTCGGTCTCGCGCAGACGGGGCATGACCTGGTCCTTCTGCATGTTGATGCTGGCGGCGATGGTCTCACGCAGGGCGTCGACGGTTTCGAAGCCTGCGGTTTCCTTTGCCCATTCGTCGGTGAGTTCGGGCTTGACCTGCTTCTTCAGCACATTGATGGTGACGTCGAAGGTGATGTCGCCGGTCTCTTCCAGACCCATGCCGATGGTGGAGTAGTCGATGTTGATGGTGAAGGTCTTCTGGTCGCCCTTCTTCAGGCCCAGCAGCTCTTCATCGAAAGCCTCGGGGAACAGGCCGCGGCCCAGTTCGTACAGGCGGGAATCGGTGGTGAGGGATTCGATTTCCTCGCCGTCGGCCTTGGTAGCCTTCAGCGCGATGTCAACGAAGCTGTCCTTCTTGACCTTGGTGTTTGCGGGGCTGTCCTTGAAGTCCACATAGTAGGAACGCAGCTCTTCGATCTGAGCGTCGATTTCTGCGTCGGTGGCAGTTGCGCAAGGCAGCTGAACGGTAACGGGCTCGTAGTTGTCCAGGGTATACTCGGGACGGGTTTCCAGAACGGCGGAGAAGGTGAAGTCCTTGCCTGCCTGGACCAGTTCGGTTTCCAGATCGAATTCGGGCTTGGACATGGCGATCAGATCATGCTCGTCCATGGCCAGGGGGAACAGGCTGTTCACCAGGTCGTCGGTAACGGTGCCGACTACGGCTTCCTTGCCCAGCACGTTGTCGATAACGGGGCGAGGAGCCTTGCCCTTGCGGAAGCCGGGGAAGTTGTACTTCTTGGCGAAATCCTTGTACTGCTTGCTGATGCGAGCGTCTACTTCCTTAGCATCAACGGTAACCGTGATCTTCTTCTGGTTATCCTGAAGTGCCTCTACTTTGGTTTCCAATCGAACCCTCCATCTTATTTGCTTACATCGCCGTGCCGAATCAACGGCACGCGATTTTCTAACCGCTTTGCGAAACGTGCGCCTGGACCAGCTGGACGAATCCGCAATGGTGCGGGTGAAAGGACTTGAACCTTCACGGGTTACCCCACCAGAACCTAAATCTGGCGCGTCTGCCATTCCGCCACACCCGCATGTTGCGGCATTTCGCCTGCGAGCGGTTCGTCCGCCTTCGCACGCGACTAAACATAATAACAAATCAGCGCAAGCTGCATACACGAAACATGCAGGGATTCACTTCTACTGCAAGTTTCAGGCTGGTATTTGGCGTTTTTTGGAGCGTTTCGGCAGGTTTCACCACCAAATGGCCCCCATTCGGCGCCCTAAAAAGCAGCGTTTTGCCTCCTTTTGGGCGGAAAGCATGCCATAAATCTTCCGGAGACATGCCCCTTACCGCAATTCCACGCACGCTTTAGCGCAATGGTGCGATAATTCAAGCATGCGTGCCGTAGCGCCGAAATTCGCCCGGTGCGCTTTGAACCATATCAACAAGCGTTACGAAACGAGGTTGCACGATGTCTAGGGTCTACAACTTTTCCGCCGGCCCGGCAGTTCTGCCCGAAGAGGTTCTGGCAGAAGCCGCCGCTGAGATGATGGATTATCAGGGCTGCGGCATGTCCGTCATGGAAATGAGCCATCGCTCTGCTCCGTTCCAGAAGATCATCGACGAGGCCGAAGAAGACCTGCGCGACCTTCTGAACATTCCCGAGAATTACAAGGTCCTGTTCCTGCAGGGCGGCGCAAGCCAGCAGTTCTCCGCCATCCCCATGAACTTCTCCGCCCCCAAGAACGGCGTGGCAGACTACATCGTCACCGGCCAGTGGGCTAAGAAGGCCTTCCAGGAAGCAGGCCGCTTCATCACCGCCAACAAGATCGCAACCAGCGAGGACAGCACCTTCTCCTACATCCCCGACTGCAGCGACCTGCCCATCAGCGATAACGCCGACTACGTATACATCTGCGAGAACAACACCATCTACGGCACCAAGTTCCACACCCTGCCCAACACCAAGGGCAAGGACCTGATCGCCGACCAGTCCAGCTGCTTCCTTTCCGAGCCCGTCGACGTGTCCAAGTACGGCATGATCTACGCCGGCGCACAGAAGAACGTCGGTCCCGCAGGCGTCGTCATCGCCATCATCCGCGAAGACCTGGTTCCCGCAGAGGACCTGCCCACCGTTCCCACCATGCTGCAGTACAAGACCCAGGTAGACAAGAAGAGCCTGTACAACACTCCTCCCTGCTACGGCATCTATATCTGCGGAAAGGTATTCAAGTACCTGAAGAAGAACGGCGGCCTGGCAGAGATGAAGGCCCGCAACGAAGCCAAGGCGAAGATCCTGTACGACGCAATCGACGAGTCCGATCTGTTCACCGGCACCGTCCGTGCACAGGACCGTTCCCTGATGAACGTTCCCTTCGTAACCGGCAACCCCGACCTGGACGCCAAGTTCGTGAAGGAAGCCGCCGAAGCAGGTCTGGTGAACCTGAAGGGCCATCGCAGCGTCGGCGGCCTGCGTGCGAGCATCTACAACTCCATGCCCGCAGAAGGCGTTCAGGCACTGGTCGACTTCATGCGCAAGTTCGAACTGGAAAACAAGTAGGCAATACGCAAAAGCGATTTCCTGCGAAGTGCGGGAAACACAGCAACCTTGCGAATAACCACGATTACAACGATGCCGCCTCCGGGCGGCATCGTTTTCTTTAGAGGCTTCAGCCTGGCGCGTGCGAAGCCGCGCCGAGAAAACCACCC